>JBAYTD010000023.1:0-26329 GCA_041675805.1 Lysobacteraceae bacterium | reverse complement strand
TGGAGGGCGACGCCCTGCTCAGCCGCGACATCCGCTTCTTCTTCCAGCCCAACTCGGCGCAACTGGACCAGGGCGCGAAGGAAAACGCCGAGTTCCTCGACATCATCAAGGGCTATCTCCAGGTCAGCCCCGGCTCCATCGTGCTGCTGCGCGGCCACGTCGACGATGCCCGCGTCGAGGAATTCCGCCAGCAGGGCGGCGACCAGTTGGTGCGGCAGATGGCGTTGAAGGCGATGGAACTCTCGCGCCAGCGCGCCCAGGCGGTGCGTGATGCCCTGATCGCCCGCCATCCGGGGATCAAGCCCGACCGTGTCGAACTGGTCGGTCGCGGCTGGGAAGAACCCGCCGGTGGCGACAGCGACCAGAATCGTCGTGTGGAGGTGCAGTGGTTTACCTTGGAGTGAGATTTACGCAGGGCAGGCAAGGATGTTCGTGTGGATGATTTCGCGCTCAAGACGTTGTGGAGCCGATGCGGTCCGCGCACCTTGGGGGCTGAATCCTTGTGCTTGTTGGCTTTACCTGCCTGACATGGCGTTGTCGTGTGGGGTTTCGTCCGCCTCGGCGGCGGCCGAGTGACTTTCTCTGCTTGCCCAGAGAAAGTGACCAAAGAGAGGGCACCCCGGCACCGCGCATCGCTTGCGGAGCAAGCGATGTTCCCTGCGTTGCTCGGCAACCGGCGGCCGGCGTGGACTCGGCCATCCATGGCCTCGAACATTCGCGCCTTTCCCCGCCGCTTGCCTGCGCTACTCGGCGCGGTGCAGGGGGGTTGAAGGTCAAGAGCCGGAGCAACAGCCAAAGCCGGCGGGCGATAGAAAGCCCCGAAAACGAAAAAGCCCGCATCGCGCGGGCTTTTTCTTGTCTGGACAGCGATGCCGGGATCAGTCGTCGCCGCTGAGCATCGAGAACAGGCTGAGCAGGTGGCTGAACAGTACGGTGATGTTGGCGAACAACGACACCACGATCAGCACCGGGTTGCTCTCGCCGCCGTTCACCATGCGGCTGGTGTCGAACAGGATCATGCCGCACATCAGCAGCACCGCGACCGAGGAGATGGTCAGCGACAGTGCCGGGATTTGCAGGAAGATGTTGGCGATGATGGCCAGCAGCACGACGATCAGGCCGACGAACAGGAAGCCGGCCATGAAGCTGAAGTCCTTCTTCGTGGTCACCGCGTAGGCCGACAGCGCGAAGAACAGGATGGCGGTGGTCGCCAGGGCGTTGAAGACGATGCCGGAGCCGCCGGGGATGCTCAGGTAGGCATTGATCATCGGGCTGAGCAGGAAGCCGACCAGGCCGGCCCAGACCAAGGTCAGGGCGATGCTGGCCTGGCTGTCGCGCTTGGCGTTGATCAGGAACGGGCCGCCGATGAAGACCGCCATGAAGGCGATCCACATGCCCATGCTCCAGGGCAGGCCGGCCGCCATGCCGATGCCGGCACCGGCCGCCGCCACCGCCATGACGATGCCGAGCAGGGTGTAGCTCTGCCGGATCACGCGGTTGCTCTGCAGGGTGATCGTCTGGGTCTGCGTGGGATTGAGTTCGGACATGCGGTTCTCCGCTTGTGGTGTGAGAATCGTGCGCAACGCAAGTCGCTGCGCGATCAGGGGCAAGTGTGAGGGCGATACCGGGTCGGATCAAGTTCGCCATCAAAGCTGAACGGGACGCTTGGCACCTATGGCAGTTGTGTGCCAATGCATGTAGCATGCGGGCGCTGAATTTGTCGGGGTCACAGTCAATCGTGGCCTGCTGGTTGATCCAACGATCCGCTGCATCGTCGCTGCTCGCTTGCTCCCTGCCATCTCAGACTCGGCCCGGAAAGTCTCCGGTGCCGTGATTTTTATTGTCTAGTCATCAGGAGTTAGTGTCATGTCGGATCGTCAGACCGGTACCGTCAAGTGGTTCAACGACGCCAAGGGCTTCGGCTTCATCACCCCGGCCGAGGGCGAGGACCTGTTCGTCCACTTCCGTTCCATCCAGGGCAATGGCTTCAAGACCCTGCAGGAAGGCCAGAAGGTCAGCTTCGTGGTCACCCGCGGTCAGAAGGGCCTGCAAGCCGACCAGGTGCAGCCGCTGTAATCGCGGCGACCACTGCGGTCAGAAAACACGCCGGGCGGAGCAATCCGCCCGGCGTTTTTTTTGTGCGAGAAGTTTTTCGCGAGGCGGCGAGGGCGGAATTCACCATCAATGATGGCGATGCCGCCGGCGAGCGCTATTTCCACCGCACCGACTGCCCGCGCCGCCCCGGTGCCGGCGTGCAGTGGCTGCGCTTCGCCCTGCGCGCGGACGGCTTTTTCCGCCATTCCCCGGCCTCGCATTTCGCCATCGCCTTGCGCGCCCGGCTGGGTTTTGACGCCGCCGGCCGACCATGCAGCATTTCCGGCCGTGGCATCACTCTGGGCGACACCTCGCAGGCGGTCGCCCCGGCGGACAACCTCCACGCCCGCGTTGGCGGCTTCGGCGGCGCGCGCGGTGCGCAGGTGGAGAGCTTCTGGCCGGGCGGCAATTTCCTCTATCGCCAGGCGCGTCTGCTCGATGCCGGCTTTGTCGACGGCCTCACCTACCGCGTGGAACTGACGGTCGACGATCAGCGCGAAGTCGGCTTCTGCCTCGACGCCGAAACGGCGGGCGGGCGATGGCGGCGCATCGGCGCGGCACGAGTCCGTGATCGCGCCGCGCATCCGGTCGAGCCGGCCGACGGGCTGTTGATCGCCCTGGGTCGTGGCGGCGGTGAAACCGGGCCGTGGTCGGTGCGTTTTTCCGACATCCAGTGGGGTTGGCGCTGAGCCGCGCTCAGCGAAGCGGACGCCGCGCGCCGTGGTAGCGCTGCCGCCAGTGCTCGGCGTCCAGCGAGTCCAGCCGCACCACACCGCCGCGCGAGGGCGCATGGACGAAGCGGCCCTGGCCGACATAGATGCCGATGTGGTCGGCCCCGCCACGGCCGCCGAACAGCACCAGATCGCCGCTGCGCAGTCGCTCTCGTTTCACCTCCGGGGCCTTGATCCGCGCCAGTTCGCCGGTGGTGCGCGGCAGCGCGACACCGGCAGCCTCGCGGAACACGTAGCCGACCAGCCCGCTGCAATCGAAACCGCCGGCCGGCGTGTTGCCGCCATAGCGATAGGGCGTGCCGACCAGGCCGATGGCGTGGATCGCCACCGCATTGGCCTGCGCCAAAGTTTGCGGATCGGCGGTCTGGCGCGTGCCGCCGCAGCCGGCCAACAGCAGCGCGAGAAGCCATAGCGGGATCGAGAGGAGTCGCTGCTGTCCGGTCATGCCGTGAGGATAGCCGGCGCGCGGATCACGGATCGACCAGGGCGGATGAACGGCGGGCGTTCGCGCTGCCTCTGTCGCCGCTCAATCCTCCTCCTCGTGCGGCTTCCAGGCTTCGATCAACTGCTTCTGCGTGGCCGGGGGCACCGGGTCGTAGTGGCTGAACTCGATGCCGTAGCGGCCACGGCCGCCGGTCAGCGCCTTCAATTCGTTGGAATAGTCGCCCACTTCCGCCAGCGGCACCTGGGCGCGGATCACCAGTTCACCGCCGCGCTGCGAATCGGTGCCGTTGATGCGCGCGCGGCGCGAGGCCAGGGTGCCGGTGACATCGCCCATGTGCTGCTCGGGCACGGTCACGTCGAGGTTGACGATCGGTTCGAGCAGGATCGGCCGCGCCTTGGCGACGGCTTCCAGAAACGCCTTGCGGCCCGCCGCGACGAAGGCCACTTCCTTGGAATCGACCGGGTGGTACTTGCCGTCGTGGACGATCACGCGCACGTCCTGCAACGGATAGCCCGCCACCGCGCCGCCTTCCAGCACCATCCGCACGCCCTTTTCGATGGCCGGCAGGAACTGGTTGGGGATCGCCCCACCCTTCACCTCGTCGACGAACTCGAAACCGCCGCCGCGCGGCAACGGCTCGATGCGCAGGAACACCTCGCCGAACTGCCCGGCACCGCCGGTCTGCTTCTTGTGCCGATGATGGCCATCGGCCCGGGCGCTGACGGTTTCCCGATAGGCGATGCGCGGCGGCCGCGAAGTCACCTCGACCTGGTAGCGCTCCTTCATCCGCTCCAGCATCAGCTTCAAATGCAACTCGCCGAGGCCGCGCATGACGGTTTCGTTGACTTCCTTGTTGTGCTCGATGCGAAAGCACGGGTCTTCCTCGTGCAGCTTGTGCAGGGCGGTGGCGAGCTTTTGTTCCTGCCCTTTGTGCAGCGGCTCGACGGCCAGCCCGAACATCGGCTGCGGAAAGTCCAGCGGCTTGAGGCGGATGTGGTCCTCGTCGTGGCTGTCGTGCAGCACGGCGTCGAAATGGATGTCCTCCACCTTCGCCACCGCCGCGATGTCGCCGGCGATGGCGTCCTCGATCTCGACGTGCTCCTTGCCGCGCAGCTTGAACAGATGGCCGACCTTGAACGGCTTCTTGCCGTCGTCGATGAACAACTGCGTATCGCGGCGCACCGTGCCCTGGTAGATGCGGAACACGCCGAGCTTGCCGACGAAGGGATCGTTGACGATCTTGAACACGTCGGCAATGACGTGGGCGGCGGCGTCGGGGCGCGGCTCCAGCAGCGTCGCCGCCGCGCCGACGCCCTTGACGAACTGCGGCGGATTGGCCTCCGCCGGGCTCGGCATCAGGCGCTCGAACAGGTCCAGCAGCGCCTTCACCCCGGCCCCGCTGCGCGCTGAGACGAAGCAGATCGGGATCAGATGCCCCTCGCGCAGGCATTGCTCGAAGGCGTCGTGCAACTGCTGGCCGGACAACCCTTCCTCGCCCTCGTCCAGATACTTGCCCATCACCTCCTCGTTGATCTCCACCACTTGGTCGATGATCCGCTGGTGCGCCTGCGCCACGCTGGAGAAATCGGCCTCGCCATCCGGGTTGAAGAAGCAATCCACCACCCGCGCGCCGCCGTCGGCAGGCAGGTTGATCGGCAGGCATTCGTTGCCGAAGGTCTCGCGCAACTGCTCGACCAGCGCCCCGGCGTCCACGCCCTCGTGGTCGATCTTGTTGACGATCAGCAGCCGGCACAGCCGCCGCCCCTTGGCGTAGTGCATCAGCCGCAGCGTGCCGTGCTCGATGCCGGTGGCGGCGCTGACCACCACCGCGCAGGTTTCCACCGCCGCCAGCGCCGACAGCGTCGGCCCGCGAAAATCCGGATAGCCCGGCGTGTCGATCAGATTGACGTGGACCGGCGGCCCGCCGTCCGGCCGGTGATCGATGGAGGCGATGGCCGCATTGATCGAATGTCGGCGCGCCTTTTCCAGCGGATCGAAGTCCGACACCGTGTTGCCACGCTCCACGCTGCCCGGCGACCCGATGGCCCCGCCGGCGTGCAGCAGCGCCTCGAACAGGGTCGTCTTGCCGGCCCCCTGGTGGCCCGCGAGGGCGACGTTGCGGATGTCATCGGTGCGATAGGCAGGCATGGCGCGACCCCTTGCGAGCGCGGCGCCGCGAAGTCGGCCCCGCCGAAGCGACAAGCCTTTCAGGCCATCGCCAAGCGGTCAAGAAAAACCATGGATGCAGTGCAGCATTGAAGGTGGCCGCCGGCAGATCACCCCGGCCCGCGCGCTTGCATGCGCGCGGGTGTCGCTACGCCTTACTGCGGCCGTGGCGTGCTTGGGCTGCTGGGCGGGAGGATCGGGTATTCCACTTTCGGCTGCGTGCCGGTCAAGGTGCGCAGGAAGGCGGCGATCAAGCCGGCTTCTTCGTCATTGATCGCCTGCCCCAACTGGCTCACGCCCATGATCGCCACCGCCTGCTCCAGATCCCACACCTCGCCGCTGTGGAAATACGGCGCGGTCAGTTCGACGTTGCGCAGCGGGGCGGCGCGGAAAACGTACTCGTCCGTCGCCGTGTTGGTGACCGTGAAGCGGCCCTTGTCGCCCGGCGGCAGCACCTCCGCGCCCGGCTTCTGCACCACGCCGAAGGGGAAATACGCCTGGCCGCCCAGGTTCACCCCGGAATGGCAGGCGATGCAGCCCTTGCTGATGAACAGCGACAGCCCGCGCTGCTCGCCGGCGTCCAGCGCGCCGTCATCGCCGGCCAGGAAGCGGTCGAAGCGCGAATCCGGCGTTACCAGCGTCACCTCGAACGCCTCGATGGCCTGCGCCATGTTGTCGAAGGTCACCGGCTGCGCCTGCCCCGGGAATGCCTTGCCGAAGGCTTCCACGTAGGCCGGCATGCTGCGCAGGGTGATTTCCACCTGTTCCGGCGTGTTGTTCATCTCCACGCTGGCCTGCACCGGGCCCTTGGCCTGTTCCTTCAGGTCTGCCGCGCGGCCGTCCCAGAACTGCGCCGCGTTGAACACCGCATTGAACACCGTCGGAGAATTGCGCGGCCCCTTCTGCCAGCCGTGGCCGATCGACACCGGCACGTTGTCTGCGCCGCCCGTGCCCAGATTGTGGCAAGTGTTGCAACTGATGATGTGGCTGCGCGACAGGCGCGGATCGAAGAACAGCCAGCGCCCCAACTCGATCTGTTCCGCCGTCACCTTCTCGTTGCGGACCTCGTCCACCTGCGCCGGCACCGGCTTGAACATCGCATTGGCCTGCACCCGCAGGACCTTGATGTCCGGCGCATCGGCCTGCGCGACAACCCAGGGGCTGCCCAGCAACAGGCAGGCGACGGCGAGCGACTTCATCTTCATGGCGGCGGCTCCGGATCGTGGCGGGATCGCAGGACGCCGGCACGGCGTCCACCGGCATCACAGCGCATTACCATCGCAAGCACGTTGACCCCAGTCAAATTGCAGATTTTCCGCCCGACGCACAGGTTGGCGGTGAGCGAAGCGAACCCCAACACAACCGCACCCGGAACTTGCGGTGTTGGGGTTCGCAGGCTCACCCCAACCTGCGGCTCTCATCCTGACCTTGCCCGGCCTGCGCGTTCTTCCGTGTCCCCCGGCCACGCCGGTCCCGGCTTAACGACCGTTCATCGGCGTATGCTGGAAGGGCCTACGTCTCGCGTCTACCTTTATCGCGTCCCAGGAGGTTCGCCCATGCGCCTTACCCGGCATCCCGCGCACACGCAGTCCGGTTTCACCTTCTACGAGCTGATGATCACCATCGTCATCATCTCCATCGGAGCCGTGCTGGCGCTGCCCAGCTTCAGCGACGCCATCGAACGCAACCGCATCGCCGCGCAGACCAACGAGCTGATGGCCGCGTTCAACTTTGCCCGCACCGAAGCCATCCGCAGCAACGCCCAGGTCGTCGTCTGCGGCGTCAATGCAGCCAATAATGGCTGCGAAGCCAGCAACTGGAATCGCGGCTGGCTGATCTATCGCCCGGTCAGCGCCACCGACAGCGCCGTGGCAACCGTTCTGCGCGTCTACGAACTCAGTTCCAAGGACAAGCTGAGCGGCCCAGCCCGGATCCACTTTGGCCCGCGCGGCCAACTGGTCACTCCGACTGCGGCAACCACGCTGGACCTGCAACCGCAAACCTGCGCCACCAGCAAGGAGTTCCGCCGCAGGTTCAGCGTGACCGTCACCGGTGCCGCCACCCACACCAAAGGTAATTGCACGTGAGGCCCTCCGTCATGCGCAGACTTCAAGCGTTTCCCTCGCCCCGCGCCCCGCAGCGCGGCTTCTCGATGATCGAGGTCATGGTCGCCGTGCTGGTGCTGTCCATCGGCCTGCTTGGCATGGCCGCCTTGCAGGCCGCCACCTTGCGCAACAACCAGAGCGCCAACTACCGCACCCAGGCCAGCAACCTGGCCTACGAGTTGATCGACACCGCGCGCAGCTACCAGACGCGCGATACCCGCAACGTCCGCTCGCTGGTCCAGCCGCTGGGCAGTTGGAGCGCCACCTGCGCCGCCAATTCCACGCCCGTGAGCTGCACCGGCAACGCGCTGACCTGTGATCGCCAGCGCTGGGCCAACCGCGTCTGTCGCGGCCTGCCCAACGGGCGCGGCCGGGCCACGTTCGATGCCAGCGACAACGAGTTGATCGTCGAACTGTGCTGGTCCGACGACCGCACCGAAACCCACACCAACAGCGCCAATTGCAACAACGCCGGCGAAGGCCTGGGCGGCGCGCCCTTCGTCGTGACCACCACGCTGTGAGGCCCGTCATGCACGTCATTCCCGCACGCCACCCACGCCGCAATGCCCGTCAGCGCGGCGTCTCCCTGGTGGAACTGATGGTCGCCCTGGCCATCGGCCTGTTCCTCGTCCTCGGCCTGGTGCAGATTTTCTCCGCCACGCGCCTCGCCTTTGCCGCCAACGAAGGGCTTGCCCGCGTGCAGGAGAACGGTCGCTTTGCGCTTTCGTTCATGCGAGACGATCTGCGCATGGCCGGGCACATGGGCTGCCTCAACGAGTTGGGTTATCGAGGGCGTCTGCACAATCATCTGGTGTCTCCCACGCCCACGGCTGGGCAATGGCCGTATCGCTTCGATTTCCCGGTCCAGGTCTACGAGTTCACCGGCACCGGGCCGGGCGCAACCGCCACGCTGGGCACGACGCGCAGCACGCCGGCCGCCACTAGTTGGACTCCCAACCTGCCTACCGGCTTCACCCCTGCGTTGGTCGGCACCGCGCTCAACCTCAGTGATGTCGTCGTCGTGCGCTACCTGAGCGCGGATTTTGCCCGCATCAATTCGGTCGATTACACCGCCGGCGCAGAAAAAATCACCGTCAACGCGCTGGATACCGCCTTCCTCACCCCCGGCGGCATCTACGGCGTGACCGATTGCAAGAACCTCAGCGTGTTCCAGGTCAATACGGGCGGCTCGGTCAAGAATGCTGAAGGCGTCAATGTCCGCCCCTGGACGGCGGCGGAAAACGCCTATGGCCAGTTCAACGCGCTGCACCGCTACCACTTCGTCGCCTACTTCGTCGCCAACAATGACGCCACCGGCGAGCCGGGCCTGTTCCGTCGCGTGCTCACCGCCGCCGGCGCATTGGGCGCGGCGGAAGAAGTGGTGCCCGGCGTCGAATCCCTGCAAGTAGTGCTGGGCGTCAACGCCCAGCTTCGCGGCCGCCTCGAGGGCGACCTGCCTACCAATTATGTCACCGGTGCCAACGTCAATGCCGGCAACGGCATCACCTGGGCCACCGGCTCCACGGTCGAGCAGCGCTGGGCCAGCGTGGTCAATTTCCGTGTCGGCATGTTGATCCGTGGTCAGCAAGGCGCAGGCATGCAAACGCCCACCGTCAGTGTCGCCGACACCCTGATCGCCCCGCCCGCCGATGGTCGTTTGCGCCAGACCTACGAAACGCAGATCGCCATCCGCAACCGGATTCGCGGCTGATGACTCCTCGTCCCGCCCAGAATGCCTTCGCCGTTGCTGCACATAGTTGATCCCCCAAAGGATATGCACATGACCTTCTCTTTCTCATCCGCACACATACCCGCCAAACAACGCGGCGCGGCCCTGTTCGTGTCGCTGATGATGCTGATCCTGCTCAGCCTGCTGGCGGTATCCGCCTCCCAGGTCACCGGCTTGCAGGAGCGCATGGCCGGCATCTACCGTGCCGACCTTGTCGCCTTCGAGAACGCGGAAACCCGCCTGCGCAATCGGGAAAACACACTCCTGGGCGAGAGCAGCGCCGCCTGCCATCACAACGACGCCGATCCAACCCTGAGCTGGCGCGACAACGCCACCAGCACCGCTGCCACTACCACCATCTACAACATGGGCGTGGGCAACCGGGCGCGCGGGTTCGCCTGGCGCGGTACCTCGCAGGCCGGTGTCGCCCGCACGCTGGGCGATGTCCAGTGCGCCTATTTCAGCATCAGTGCCATCGACCACGATGCGGCCGCCGTGGCCAACCGCACGTCCACGGCCATCGTCCAATCCGTCTACGTTCCTTGAGTCTGGTGAAAGGGAGAATGCCCATGAAACCGTCCCGAATCTTCAAGACCGTCGCCTTTGCCGGCGTCGTGCTACTGTCCGGCCTGTCCGGCCAATCACTGGCCGCCGCCATCGAGCTCGCCGATCGACCGCTCTACCTCCAGCAGTCCAAGGTGCCGCCGGCATTCATCATGGCGGTGGATGATTCGGGTTCGATGAAATTCCAGACTCTGTTTCCGGGCTACGACGGCACGATCCTGTGGGACAGGGATTCTTCCAGCCAACCCTACAGCTTCTTCCGGAGTTCTGGCAGCAACAAGGGGAAATTGAGGGTGGATGCCTCGACCCGGCGCTTCCTTCATACCGCCCCTTACCCCGGTGTGCGTTTCACGCAGACTGCTGCCAATGATTATCTGGCCATTCCGCCGCTGGACCAGTTCGGGTTCTCGCGCTCCCACGTCTACAACCCCGCGTATTTCAACCCGGGAGTCACATACCTGCGCTGGCGAAACGCCGATGGCAGCTTCTGGGCCCATGCCAATCCGGAAGCCACCCGGACCAATATCGCCGACTCCGGCAATACCAACACCATCAATCTGACGGTCGATCAGGCGATTGCGACGACAGGGAGCAACACGGATCTGCGCTTTTCCGTCCGGACAGGCATGGTGCTGCCCAAGGGCATGAGGTACAGGCTTTATGACACCGGTACCCGGTGTGGTCTCAGCAATACAGGGACCAGCTGGACCACGCTGGGCAGTGACTCCACCGCGAGCGCCAATTGCAGCCTGTATATCCGGTATTTCCCGGCGACCTTCTACTTGCCCAAGGATGACCCCGCCCCCACGGGTTATCGTACCAATGATGATGATACCTACCGGCCGATCATCGAGAACGCATGCACCTACCGCACCGCGACCGGCTCCGACCGCTGCGACATGCGCCGCTACGAGATCAAGCCGGACAACTACACCAGCGCTGCGGCCTACAACGCGGCGATCCAGAACTTCGCCAACTGGTATGCCTATTACGGCAACCGCACCCGGGCGGTCATCGCGGCGATGACCAACGCTATGTATGACGTGGACACGATGCGCGTTGGGTTCTTCACCATCAACAACCGGCCATCGGGTACCGGTTTGGTCATGCATGACATGAACGTGGCGGCGGACAAGACCGCGCTGTTCAATTCATTCTTCAAGCTAGGAGCAACCGGAAATACCCCCAACCTACCTGCAGTGAAAGCGATGGGCGATCAGTTCAAGCGGAAGGATGACAATGCACCGACCCGGCTGGCATGCCAAGTCAATGCCGGTATGCTGTTCACTGACGGATTCGCCAACGTAGCGCAGACCATGTCCGCTCCTGCCAACATGGGTGCGCCGTTCCATGAGGTCAAGGCAAACAGCATGGCGGCTATTGCGGCGGAGTATTACCTGAAATCACTGAGGCCTGATTTCAGCAAGCAGGACCTCGTGCCGGTATCTGCGGGGTGCTCCGATTCGGGCGCGGAAAACAACCCCCGCCTGGATTGCAAGGCATTTCCTCACATGAACCTTCATGGTATCACCTTGGGGTCATTTGGTGAGTTTATCGGCACCACGTATGGCGTTGCCGCGAGTGGTAAGATCGACTCGGATCTGGCCCTGACCCAAGCTATTGCCAACCCCCCGGCCTGGCCTGGATTCAAATCGTCCACGCGATCAACGGTTGATGATCTTTGGCACGCCACCATTGTCAGCAGGGGTCGCTTCATCAATGCCTCGTCGCCCGACGAGATCAGGGATGCAATGACGCAGATCCTGAATGCGGTCGTGGATCGCGCCTCGGTTTCCGGCGGTACCGCTGCCAGCGGCACACGTCGCGAGGACGGCTTCCTCGCCTATGTGCCGCATTTCGATACCGCCACATGGAGCGGCAATCTGAAGGCGCATACGCTGACCCCGACCGGCGGCCTGGGTGCCGTGCAGTGGGATGCCGCTGCGCGATTGGCCACCAAGTCCATCGCGGACCGCAAGGTCTATTTCATCAACGATGCCGGTTCCCTGGCCGAGTTCAAGGCCGGGGCCAACCTGCCCCAGCGCACCGCAGCGGCTCTCGACAGGGTGGTGGCGGACCTGTGCAATGACACGACCGGCCACGTTTGCACCCGCGATGACGTGATCGAGTACCTGCGCGGGGATCACAGCAAGGAAGCGCGCAATGGCGGGCCGTTCCGCGACCGCGACTCGCGCATCGGCGACATCCTCGGTTCGCAGCCGGAAGTGCTCAGCAAGGCCAGCTTTGGCTACACCGGCCTTGCCAATGCCATGGGCGGCAACACCTACGACGCCTTCCTCACCAGCAAGCAATCCCGCGTGCCGCAGATTTTCGTCGGCTCCAACAACGGCATGCTGCATGCCTTCAATGCCACCACGGGAGAGGAGAACTGGGCGCTGATTCCCAACTCCGTGCTGACCGACAACATGAACGCCGACGGCACGCCGGCCGCCAAGCAGTCCACTTTTGCCGACCTGGCGCGCCCGGACTACGAGCATCGCTATTTCGTCGATGGTTCACCGCGCCAGGGCGATGCCTACGTGGGCGGCGGCTGGAAAACGCTGCTGGCCGTGCCGATGGGCGCGGGCGCGCGTTCCGTGGTGGTGCTGGATGTCACCTCCGGTGCCTCCGCCACCGCGCCCACGGTGCTGAGGGAGATCAAGCACAACGACATCGGCTATGGCGTGGACCGCCCGCGCATCGCCCCGCTCAAGAACAACAAATGGGCGGTGGTGTTCGGCAATGGCTACAACAGCAACAACAACGCCTCCAAGCTGATCGTCCAGCATCTGGACAGCACCACGCCCGTCGTCGTCAACGCCGGTACCGGCACGGCCGGCGATCCCAATGGCATGGCCGGCGGCGTGGCCATTGCCGATGACGACTTCGATGGCCTCGGCGATGCCGTCTATGCCGGCGATTACAAGGGCAGCGTGTGGAAGTTCCCGATTTCCGACTCGGGCTTCACCAATGCCAGCACCGCCCTGTTCACAGCCACCAACCCCAGCGGCGGCGTGCAGCGCGTCACCGGCGGCATCGACGTGATCTCCCATCACCAGATGGGACAGATCATCTATTTCGGCACTGGCCGTTACCTGCTGGATGCCGACCGCGCAGTGCTGGAAAGCCCGCCCATCGACAGTTTCTATGGCGTCTGGGATGAGGGCTGGAGCGCGCCGGGCGTGGCCACCGCGCCCACCACCACGCTGACCCGCAGCAGCCTGACCGCCCAGACCCTGAGCGCTGGCACGGCGTCCGGCGGGGCAACGGTGCGCACCATATCCTCGAACCTGGTCAACTGGGGTGCGAGCAAGGGCTGGCGACTGGACCTGGCCGCCGGCGGCACCGCGCAGGGCGAGCGCTTCGTCGGCGTGCCCAACGTCGCCCTGGGTCGGGTGATCTTCACCACCTTCATGCCCAACTCGGACAGCGACGAGTGCGCCGCCAGCGGTATCAACTTCATTAACGTGGTGGATGCGACCACCGGCGCGGGCATCCTCACGCATGGCACCAACACGGGGGTTGGCTCGATCAGGCTGCCGGATACGGCATCTGGTGGCGGCCCGGTTGCGACCCCGCCCGTGGTGGTCACGCCGCCGGCTGAGCCGTGTGATCCCAGCGATCCGAACTGCGCGCCGCCCGCGCCGGACCCGGATGACGAGGACGATCCGACGGTGAATCCGGTCGGTGCACCGGAATGCGTGGCCAACCTGGGCATCCTGTTGTCCGATGGCCTGCTCAACTTCGCCGAACTGACCTGCGGACGGCAGTCCTGGCGTCAGGTGCAATAGCATGGGAAAGTCGGCTCCGGGTCAACCCGGAGCCGACGCCTTTGATGCCGCCGGGTGCGCTCTGGGCAACCCTTGAACCAACATTCGCCTACGTCGATCATCCCCGACACCGTTGCCCGTTTGCAGTGTGCTGCCGCTTCCGAGGACGTCTCCGATGACTTGCTTCCGTAACACCAACCCCCGCGCCGCGACCACCCGCCCCGCCGGCCAGCACGGCTTCACCATCATCGAACTGATGATCGTCGTCGCCATCCTCGCCATCCTTACCGCCATCGCCGTCCCCGCCTACAACGACCAGGTGCGGAAAGCCCGCCGCGCGGATGGCAAGGCGGTGGGGATGGAAATGGTGCAGGCGCTGGAGCGCTTTCATACTGCGAACAACACATATGTCGGCTTCGGCGGGACGCCGATCAATTCCCCGGCCACGGGAACTGCGTTTTATGTGGTGACCGCCGGTTCGCTCACCGCTACTGCCTACACGGTCACCATGACCCCGCAGGGCGGCCAGACGGCGGATACCTGCGGAACGATGACCATCACCAGTACCGGTGCCCGCACGCCCAGCACGGCAGGCTGCTGGTAGTTGGCGGCACCGGTTCCACCGCTTCCCGGTTTGAACCGTCCAGCTCGGGTGAGGGATCGTCGCGCAGGGCGTTGATCGAGCGCTTTCCCGGGTGCGGCCTGCGGCCTTTTGGCACGCTACGGCGCTGTGTTATTGCCAAGGGCAATACAGCAGGTTGTGCCAGGTCTTGCCTGCCGGCCGTCAGGGATGCGCGCTTGCCTCCGGGTCGAAGCGCACGTCCTCGTAGAGGGCTTCGATGGGCAGGCTAAGCTCGACGCTGGCCAGTTCCACTGTCTGCCCGGGCTCGAAGGGATGCAGCACCCAGCGGCCTTGGTCGTCGCGGCGGAACAGGTCCACGCTGATCCGTTCGGGGTTGACCAGCGCGTATTCACGCAACGAGGGCAGTTTGCGGTAGGAGGCGAACTTGTCGCCGCGATCATAGGCCCCGGTGGACGCCGACAGCACTTCCACGATCAGGCTCGGCGCGCTCTTGTAGCGATTCTCGGCGCGGTCGGAGTCGGCGCAGGTGACGAACACGTCCGGGTAATAGAACGCGTTGTCTGCCGCCACGCGCAGCTTCATGTCGGAAATGAACACGCTGCACGGCCCGCCGCGCAGATGATTGCGCAGCGCCATGAACACGTTGCCGGCGATGGTCACATGCGCTTCCAGCGCGCCGGTCATGGCGAACACCTCGCCGTGGACGTACTCGTGCCGGGCGCTCTGCTCGGCTTCCCAGGCCAAGTAGGCGTCGGCATCGAAAAAGGTTTTTTCCGCAAGCTGGCTCATCTTGGGCTCCGACGTTGGCATCGCGCGTTATGGGGGCAAGTATGGCGCATCCGGGGGCTTCCTCGCTTCCGGCGCAGACCCCGGCTCCACCGCCGGAGTGGAGTGGGCGGCTGATGTTCTACGCTTGATAATTTAACCTTTAAGGTTAAAATGGAGGGCGTGGAGAAGCGCACGGCCCACTACCCGTTAATCACCATGCAGGCTGAAATCGCTTTGCTTGGGGCGCAAGCATTCACGCGCGCCGCCATCGATGGGGGTGTGACGATGGGCTTGACTATCGCCGACATGCTGGCCGTGGTGGCCGCGCTGTCGCGGCGCGAGTTCTACAAGTCGATGACTACGCTGCGCGATCACCGGGAGTGGCAGGACGTGTATCACGCGCCTTGCCTGAATGGCCGCACCGCCTACATCAAGCTGACCCGCACTGCGGATCGCCCCGTGATTCAGTTCAAGGAGAAGTGACGATGAAACTGCCATCGGTCTGCCACGAATGCGGCGGACGCAACCTGTACGCTTTCACCGGGGAGACGTTCCACATCGGCCCGCCAGGGGGGCGGCGCGCCGTCGCTGATCTTGCGGGCTGGCGCTGCGCCGACTGCGGTGAGGCCGACTTGGAGCCTGCCAGCCTGGCGCGCTATGCGGCTGCCGGGGATGCGCTGGTGCTGGCACGCCGTGAGGCCGAACAAAAAACACTGCGCGCAATGCGCAAGCGGCTGAAGCTCACCCAGCACGAAGCGGCGCAGCTGACGGGCGGTGGCCCCAATGCCTTCAGCCGCTACGAACGCGGCGAGGCGCGCCCCATGCCTGCCGTGATCAACCTGTTCAAGCTGCTGGACAAACACCCGGAACTGCTCAAGGAATTGCAGGGATGATGCCAGTCTGCCGGCGAAGAACGAAAAGCCCATAATTCGGCGCGAGTTGGGCGAGGAGCCTTCCGCGTGCGATGTCAGGCTTGCCGGGCTTGATCGGGCGCTTTCCCGGGTGCGGCCTGCGGCCTTACGCCGGGCTACGGGGTGCTGTGGTGCGTGGGTGATGGGCATGGCTCATCGGCTGGCGCTGTTGCTCGGGTTTTGTCATGCTGCAATGCAGCGATTGGCGCGGCGGCTCGGGCTCGGACAGCGATGGTTTCCAATTCGGTGGTGCCCGGGCAGGGCGACTGGATCGTTCTCAAGTACGGCGGCAGCAGTGTGTCGCAGCGGGCGCGTTGGGATGCCATCGCCGAGCGGGTGCGGCTGTGTCGGGCGGAAGGGGCGCGGGTGCTGGTGGTGGTGTCGGCGCTGTCGGGGGTGACCAATGCGTTGCAGGCGCTGGCCGATGTGCGCGATCAGCCGCAGGCGATGGCGGAGCGGGCGGCGGCGATTGCGCGGCGGCATCGCGAGTTTGTCGTTGAACTGGGCGTGGCAGCCGATTGCATCGCCGAGCCGTTGACGGCGTTGCAGCGCTTGTTGGCCGATTCGCGCGCGGGGCTGGCGCGCGAGGGCGAGTTGGCGCTGTCCTGGGAGGCCGAGGTGCTGGCGCTGGGCGAGTGTTTTTCCAGCGCGCTGGGACGGGCCTATCTGTGCGCCGGCGGTTTGCCGATCCACTGGAGCGATGCGCGGCGCTGGTTGCGGGCACGGGCGGCGTCGCGGCAGAGCGCCTGGGGGCGCTGGCTGTCGGCCAGTTGCGTGATCGAATCCGATGCCGATTGGCGGGCGCGCTTTGCCGCGCAGGGCGAGGTGTTGATCACCCAGGGTTTCGTCGCCGCCAATGACGCCGGGGCGACGGTGGTGCTGGGGCGCGGCGGTTCGGATACTTCGGCGGCGACCTTCGGGGCGCTGCTCGGGGCGCGGCGGGTGGAAACCTGGACCGACGTGCCGGGCATGTTCAGCGCCAATCCGCGCCAGGTGCCGCAGGCGCGGCTGCTACGTCGGCTGGATTACGAGGAGGCGCAGGAAATCGCCACCACCGGGGCCAAGGTGCTGCATCCGCGCTGCATCCAGCCCTGCCGGGAAGCCGGCGTGCCGTTGTGGATTCGCGACACCGGGCGGCCGGATCTGGCCGGCACGGTGATCGACCGTGGGGCGACGCCGGCACCGGGGGTGAAGGCGATCAGCTCGCGGCGCGGCATCGTGCTGGTGTCGATGGAGTCCATCGGCATGTGGCAGCAGGTCGGCTTTCTTGCCGACGTGTTCGAGATTTTCCGCGACCACGGCCTGTCGGTGGATTTGATCGGCTCGTCGGAAACCAATGTCACCGTGTCGCTGGACCCGAGCGACAACCTGGTCAGTTCCAACGTGCTCGATGCGCTGTGTGCCGACCTGGCGCAGGTGTGCCGGGTGAAGGTGATCGCGCCGTGCGCCTCGATCACCCTGGTCGGGCGCGGCATGCGCTCGCTACTGCATCGGCTGTCCGGCGTGCTGGCGACTTTCGGCCGCGAGCGCGTACACCTGATTTCGCAAAGTTCCAACGACCTCAACCTGACCTTTGTCGTCGACGAGTCGCTGGCCGAGGGCATGCTCGGCCACCTGCATGAATTGCTGGTGCAATCGGCGGCGATGCCGCTGTCCGAGCACAGCGTGTTCGGGCCGAGTTGGCGGCAATTGAACACGCCGGCCAGGCCGCGCGCCGGCCCGTGGTGGCGGATCGACCGCGACATCCTGCTGCGCCATGCCGAGGCCGGCACGCCGCGTTACGTCTACCACCTGCCGACGGTGCGGGCGCGGGCGCGCGAGCTGAAGGCGGTGGATTGCGTCGATGCGCATTACTACGCGCTCAAGGCCAATCCGCATCCGGCCATCCTCGCCGCGCTGGAGGAGGAGGGTTTCGGTTTCGAATGCGTGTCGCTGGCGGAAATCAGCCATCTTTTCGCCGCGTTGCCGGCGCTGGACCCGCAACGGGTGCTGTTCACGCCCAGCTTCGCGCCGGCTGAGGAATACGGCGCGGCGCTGGCGCGCGGGGTGCGGGTGACGGTGGACAACGTTGCCCTGCTGCGGCAATGGCCGGAATTGTTCGCCGGCCAGGACCTGCTGCTGCGCATCGACCCCGGCTTCGGCCAGGGACATCACGAGAAGGTCCGCACCGGCGGCCGCGAGGCCAGGTTCGGCCTCGCCATCGAGGAACTGGGTGACTTTCTCGACGCGGCGCGGTCGATCCGCGCGCGCATCGTCGGCCTGCACGCGCACATCGGCAGCGGCATCGTCGATCCGGCCCACTGGCGCGCGGTGTATGCGCAACTGGCGGCGCTGGCCGATGGCATCGGCACCGTTTCCAGCATCGATGTCGGCGGCGGGCTGGGCGTTGCCTACGAGCCGGAGGCGGAAAGTCTGGATCTGGGCGAATACGCGGCGGCGCTGGCGGAGATCAAGGCGGCCTGGCCGCAGTACGCGCTGTGGATCGAGCCCGGCCGCTATCTGGTGGCCGAGGCCGGCGCATTGCTGCTGGGCGTCACGCAAACGGTGGACAAGGCCGGCGTGCGCCGGGTCGGCGTCGATGGCGGCATGAATGCGCTGCTGCGTCCGGCGCTGTACAACGCTTGGCACGAGATCGTCAATCTGTCGCGGCTGGATGCGCCCGAGGGCGAGCCGGCCGAGGTGGTCGGGCCGATCTGCGAGAGCGGCGACGTGCTCGGCCGTCGTCGTCGCCTGCCCGCCGCCACCGCGCCCGGCGACGTGCTGCTGCTGGCGCATGCCGGGGCCTACGGCGCGGTGATGGCCAGTCGGTATAACCTTCGCGCCCTGCCTGCCGAGTCGGTGATCGAATGAGCGCTCCCTTCGACCGCGACGCCATCGCCTGTTTCCGCTTCGTCCGTGCCGACTTCGACGCCGCCAGCGGCGTGGTGGAGCTGGCCTACGCCTTCGACGATGGCACCGAGATGGTCGAGACGCTGCGCATCCCCGGCGCGCCGTTCGTGTTGGACGCCGCCCGTGCGACGGCGGTGCGGCGTGCACTCACGCTGGTCCACCTGATCGCCGGCGTCAGCTATTACAAGGCCGCCGTGCCGCCACGGATCGAACTGGGCGCGGGCATCGACCTCGACGCCGCCAGCGCCGCCTTCCTCGATGCGCTGTATCTGAACGGGCTGGGCGAGTTCGCCTATCGCAACGGTCTGGACCTGCGCCAGCGCATCCGCTTTCCGGCGACCTGCGAGGAATTGCCCGCCGCGCCGGCGCTGGGCCTGTCGGCCGGCGCGCTGACCGCCATCGGCGGCGGCAAGGACTCGCTGGTCAGCATCGAACTGCTGCGCGCCGAGGGCGTGCCGCAGACGCTGAGCTGGATCGGCGGCGCGCCGCTGATCCGCGCCTGCGCCGAGCGCACCGGCCTGCCGATGCTGGCGATCGAACGGCAACTGGCACCGGAACTGTTCGAGCTGAACCGGCGCGGTGCGCTGAACGGCCATATTCCCGTCACCGCGATCAATTCCGCCATCCTGGCGCTGGCCGCGCTGCTGCATGGCGTCGACGCCGTGGTGTTTTCCAACGAGCGTTCGGCCAGTTACGGCAGCCTGATTCCGGGCACTGGCGAGGTGAACCACCAGTGGTCCAAGGGCTGGGCTTTCGAGCAGGCGTTTGCCGCCGAATTGCGCCGCGTGGTCGCCGCCGATCTGGATTACTTCTCGCTGCTGCGGCCGCTGTCGGAACTGGCGGTGGCGCGGCAGTTCGCCCGGCTGGATGGCTACGACGCGCATTTTTCCAGTTGCAACCGCAATTTCCATCTGCTCGGCGAGCGCCCGGCCAGCCGCTGGTGCGGGGTCTGTCCGAAATGCCATTTCGTCTTTCTCGCGCTGGCCCCGTTCATGCCCAAGCCGAGGCTGGTCGGCATCTTCGGCCGTAACCTTCTGGACGAGGCCGAGCAGGCGCGCGGCTTCGATGCGCTGATCGAGTTCAACGACCACAAGCCGTTCGAATGCGTCGGTGAGGCGCGGGAATCGCGCGCCGCCTTCGCCGCGCTGGCGGCGTCGCCGGTCTGGCGCGAGGATGCGCTGGTGGCGCGCTTCGCCGCCGAGATCGCCCCGCACATCGACGCGGCCGGGCTGGACATCGACAGCCTGCTGCGACCGGAAGGCCCGCACGGCATTCCCGCCGCCCTGTGGACGCGCATCCATGCGGCTATCGCAGCTTGAGGGCCGGCGCGTCGCGCTGTGGGGCTTCGGCCTGGAGGGCAGGGCGCTGTGGCGCGCGCTGCGAGGGCGTTTTCCCGATCAGCGGCTGACCGTGTTCTGCCCGGATCAGGAACAGGCCGCGCTGGCGGCGCTGGGCGATCCGCTGCTCGATGTTCGCGGCCCGCCCACGCTGGATGAGCTGCGCGGCCACGAGGTGATCGTCAAATCGCCGGGCATCAGTCCGTACCGTCCGCCGGCCGATGCGGCGCGCGCCGCCGGCCTGTGCTTCACCAGCGGCACCGCGCTGTGGTTCGCGGAAAACCTGCCTGGGCGCAGGCTGTGCGTGACCGGCACCAAGGGCAAGAGCACCACCACCGCGCTGATCGCCCATCTGCTGCGCGCCGGCGGCATCCGTACCGCGCTGGCCGGCAACATCGGCCTGCCGTTGATGGCCCTGATCGACCCGCCCGAGCCACCGGCCGTCTGGGCCATCGAACTGTCCAGTTACCAGGCTGGCGATGCCCTGCGGCCGGATGTCGCGATGGTGCTGAACCTGTTTCCCGAGCATCTGGACTGGCACGGCAGCGAGCAGCGTTACATCGACGACAAACTCGCTTTGATCACCCGTGCGCAGCCGCGCCGCGTGGTGCTGAACTGGCTCGATCCGCGCCTGCGCGAACTCGGCGAGGGTCTGCCCGGCTGCCACTGGATCGGCCGCGAGGACGGCTGGCATCTTCGCGGCGAGGCGGTGCATCGTGGCGATCAATGCGTGCTGACGACCGCTCCGCCGGCGCTGCGCGGTCGCCACAACGCCTTCAACCTGTGTGCCGCGCTGGCCGCCATCGAAGCGCTGGCGCTGGATGCGACTGGCGAGGATGCCGGCGCGCTGGCCGTCCACGCCGCCGACTTCAAGCCCTTGCCGCATCGCCTGCAATGGCTGGGCCGGCGCGACGGCATCGACTACATCGACGACTCCATCGCCACCACGCCGCATGCCAGCCTCGCCGCGCTGGACAGCCTGGCCGGACGGCGCATCGCCATCATCGTCGGCGGCTTCGACCGTGGCCTGGATTGGACCGCCTTCGCCGAGCGCGCCGCCCGCGACGGCCTCGCCGCCATCGTCAGCAGCGGCCAGAACGGCCCGCGCATTCACGCCCTGCTGCAAGCGCAGCACCTCGCGCCCGGCATCGAACTGATCGCCGCCCGCAACCTGGTCGATGCCGTCCCGCGCGCCCGCCAGGCCGTCGGCACTGGCGGCGTGGTGCTACTGTCCCCCGGCGCACCCAGCTTCCCCGATTACCGCGACTACGCCCACCGCGGCCGCCACTTCGCCGAACTCGCCGCCTTCGACCCCACCGCCAGCGACATCAGCGGCCTCGGCATCGCCTGACAGCCTTGACCCCTACATTGCGGCGGCCGGACAGGCAGGGGCCGACCTTTCGCCGAAGACGAAAAAGCCCGCGTTGCGCGGGCTTTTTCGGGTGGTGGCGAGGTCGATGTCAGTCGTCCTCGAAGCCGTCGGCGAAGATGGCCTCCGGGCGTGGTGGGCTGACGTAGATCACCAGGCCGTCGTGGTCGGAGGCGCCGACCGGCTGCCACGGCGCGGGCGGGTTGGCGTCCGGGCCTTGCGGGCAGATGTCGAGGTCGCGGTTGCGGTAGTTGCACTTGTCGAAGCGCTGGATGGAGGCGTCGACGTTGGCGCGGCCGTAGGCCATGCCGCTGACGTGCGGGCGGGCGGCTTCGTTGAACAGGGCGTGGTCGAGCACCTGGTTGACCGGCAGGTCGCGGCCGTTGCTGCCCTGGATGGCACCGAAGTCCTCGGTGTACTTGTACGAATACTGTTCGCTTTCGTCGAGCAGGAGGACGGCGTTGATCAGCGGCGGATCGACGATGTTCTGTCCACCGGGCAGCTTGCAGTCGGTGATGCCGCCGGTCGGGGCGCAACTGTTCTCGTCGTTGACGTAGGTGCCGGCGATCAGGCCGACGACATCGGCGTAACCGTCGGTGAACTGGTAGGCGTTGTAGTCGCCGATGACGAACAGCGGCAGGGCGGCGGTTTCCGGGGCGCTTTGCAGGTCCTGCACGATGTTGGCGATCGACAGCGCCTGGGTGAAGCGCTTGGCACGGGTTCGCTCGGAATCGGCGTCGCCGTCCTCCAGACCGATGCGCGAACGGGTGTGGTTGTTCAGCACCTGGAACGTGTACGGCCGGCCGTTGCCGATGAAGCTGGCGGTCAGCAGCAGGGGCGGGCGGTCGTGCAGCAGGCGGGGTGCCGGAGCGCTTTCCGGGTCGAGCCAGGTTTCGTCGCCGGCCAGCTGCTCGACCTCGGCGTCGACGACACGGCTGCCGTCGACGAGATAGCCGACGTCGATGCCACCGACATCGTTGCCTTCTACAAGGTAGGCGTCGTAGCTCGGGCCGTCGTCGCTGGCGATCTGGTTGGCGAGGATTTGCAGTACCGCCAGGTTTTCGACTTCCTGCACCGCCACCACCGCCGGGCTGCCCAGCACTTCGCGGATGTAGGCGCTGATCTGGCCGGTTTCGTGGGCGACGCGGGTGGCGTCGGTTTCCAGTGCATTGGTGGCGGCGCAGCGGCTGATGGTGTTGCCGGCCACGGCGTCGCACAGGCGGAAGGCGTTGAACGAGCCGATGGTCAGCTCGCCGGTGGCGGCTGGCGGAACCGGGCGCGGCAGCACGTTGGTATCCGGCTCCACGGTGAAGATGGACGGCCAGAATTCGTAATCGCCGAAGTCATAGCCGATCACGCCCTCGGCGCTGAAGCGGGTGCCGCCGACCAGCTCGCCGGCGTATTCGGCGACCAAGTGATCGGCGTCCAGTTCGAGGATTTCCGGGTTGCCGTCGAAGCGGCCGGCGGCCGGGCTGCCGGCGGGGATCGGCACGCCGAACAGCACGCCCTTCTCGCGCACGCCGCGCTCGCCGTAGGGCGAGGCCCAGGCTTCCGCATAGGTGTGGACGCCGGAGCGGCGCTGGTTGGAAACGGTCACCGCGCCGTTGGCGATGCTCACGCGCATGCCTTCGAAGCACTCGAAGTTGCTGTCGCCGCAGCTGAGGTTGTCCGGATCCTTGGACGGGATGCCCGCCTCGCCGAAGGCGATGGCGGCCGGCAGCGGCTGGCCGGCGGCGCTGCGGACGATGCGGTTGTCCGGTCCGCGCGTGGTGCTCACCACGATCTGCGTCATGTTGAAGTACTCGGCGACGTTGCCGATCACTTCCACCTCGTCGCCGACCGCCAGCGCCTGGGCGTCGTCGGTCTGCGGCGCGGCGGCGGTGAACACGAACAGTCCGTTGGAGGTCAGCGGGTCGCCGTCGTCGCGGGCATCCGGGGTCTGCATGAAGAAGCCGTTGGGTGCCAGTGCGGTGACGATGTTGGCGCGGGCGCGCACGGAAGGCCCGGTCAGGTTGGCGTCGCCGTTGCAGACCGGGAACAGCGGGCTGCACTCGCCCGCGCCCTGGATGTCGAAAATCTCGCTGATCGGCAGATCGTCATCGAGGATGCTGGCGGTCTTGACCAGCGGGCTGGGCTGGCCGGCATCGCCGCCGCTGAAATTGGACAGACGCAGCAGCACTTCGGAATCCGCGCCGTCCTCGTCGTTGCCGACGGTGTACAGCGTGAAGGTCAGCGGCAGGGCGGTCTGGTCGGTGACTTCGACGCTGCTCGGGCCGCCGTAGGTGTAGGCCCCGGTGGGGCCGTCGGCCTCGACATCGAAGCTCAGCGGCGCGCCGGGCAGCGGTGCCGGGGAGACGTTGACGGTGAAGGTGATCGGATTGGCGTCGCCGCTGTCGCCTTCCTGCACGCTGAGTTCGCCATCGGCGAAGCTGACCAGCGGCAGCGCGGCGACGTCGTCGTCGAGGATCACGCCGTCCTTCTCCAGCGGATCATCCTGGGTGCCGGCGGCACCGCTGATGTTGGACAGGCTCAGGGTGACCGTGCTGTCGCCGTCGACCGCGTCGTTGCCGATGATGGCGACGCTGACCGTCAGCGGCAGGGCGGTGTTCTCGTCGACGCTCAGCGAGGCCGGCACGGCGCTGTCGTCATAGCGACCGGCGTCGCCGCTGACCGCGAGATCGAAGTTCAGCGGGCTGCCGGGCTGCGGGGCCGGGTCGATGTTGATGATGAAATCCAGCGTGTTGGCATCGCCGGTATTGCCTTCCGGCGCGGACAGCGGGTTGGCGTCGAAGCTGATCAGGGGCAGGGCCGGGCCGGCTCCGCTGGCGGTGACCAGCAGGTTGTCGATGGACAGGCCGTGGTCGTTTCCGCTGTCATTGACGTCGGTCCAGCGCAGCCAAAGCTGGTCGCCCGCTGCCAGTGTCAGCCCCAGCGTGTGGCTGATGGCGATCTGGTTGGCGGGATCGTTGCCATCCAGTACCGCGATTGCCGCGCCGGTGATCGGGCTGGTGAAGTCGAGCGCAGTGGCGGCGGTCCAGCCGGTGTCGCTACCGCAGTCGAGGCTGAACGGCGTGCCGGCGGGGGCGATGCGGTAATGCACGGCCAGGGTCTGCGCGTTGACGTTGTTGCCGTTGCGCCACTGTTCGCCGGTGTAGCTGACCCCGACCGAATCGAAGTCGACGCTGTCGGCGTTGACCAGTTGCAGGCCCTGACAGATGGAGCCGGTGGCGTTGGACGGGATCGAGCCCAGCGCGCGGTCACTCTGGCCGTCCGAGCCGAAGCTGTAGGTGGCGCCATTGGTGGTGTTGCCGCGATTGGCGATGTAGACCGCCGTGGTCCCTTGCAGGGCGCGGGCGGAATACCAGCCGGGCAGGGTGGCATTGTCGGTCCAGGGATTGCTGGTCCCACTGCTGGCCAGCGTGTCGAAGGTCTGCCCGTAGGGGCTGGCGATGGAGATGTTTGCCTGGGCGAGGGCGTTGCCGGCGGCAAGGCTCATTCCCAGACAGGCGGCTGCGGCAAGCAGGCGCGGCATGCGGTGATCGGACATGATCGGACTCGGTACGGCGGGAGCGGCCGAGTTTACCGCCTTTCAATTGCGATTAAGTGTCGATGCGGGGGCGGTCGCAAGGGGCCGCCGGTGACATCGTTTCGCGGCTTGAGCCGACCTGGACGAAGCCGGCTCAGTAGCTCGGCCCGCGCTCGGCGTAGGCGCGCAGGACCTCGCGGGCGGGTTGGCGCAGGACATCGCGGATGACGGCGATGCCGCGGCGCTCCAGTTCGCCCACCCAGTCGGCCGGCAGCGGGCCTTCGTCGAATTCGGTCAACTCCATCACGTCCTCGGCGCGGGCGGCGATCAGCAGGCGGTCGATGCCGGCCCAGAAGCTGGCCCCGTAGCACATGCAGCAGGGCTGGGCCGAGGTGGCCAGGGTGATCGGCCCGACGAGACCGCTGGCCGGGTCGTTGAGGCGGAACTGCTGGAAGCGCTGCTGGGCGGTCATGAAGGCCATCATCTCGGCGTGCGCGACCGAGCAGGTCTGCGGTACGACGCGGTTGACGCCCAGCCCCAGCACGCGGCCGCTGACATCGAACAGCGCCGCACCGAACGGCCCGCCGGCAGCGTCCTCGACGTTGCGTTTGGCCAGTTCCACCGCCAGTCCGACGCGGCTGGCGTCGTCGGGATAGCGGCGCTGCGGGTCGTCGAAGTCGTGAATCCACGAGGGCAGGGTGAGGTGTACCTGGGCGTAGAGCATGGTCCGTCCTTGCGAATCGTCGGCGCGCGCATTCTCGCCGATCCCGTCGGCGCGGTCAGCGCGGGTCGGCGGCGGCCTGGCCCGTGACGCCCTCGCAGCGTTGCGCCACGCAGCGGCAGCCGACGATTTCCGGGTAGCCGCAGACGCCGGACACGCCTTCGGCCTCGCATTGCGCGCGCACGCGCTCGGGGAAGGTCGGGCTGTCGACATTGACGCAGGCCGGGTAATAGCCGCAGCAGTTGCCGACGTTCTTCACCGCGCAGTCGCTGTCCTGCGTGCAGGCGTACACGACTTCATCGACGGGTTCGTCGACGGGCGCTTCCGGTGCCGGCGCGGCGGAGCAGGCGGCCAGCGCCAGCAGGATCAGGGCCAGCCATGAGCGCCGCGCCAGGCCGTGCATGATTCAGCGCCCACCGGCCCAGGTATCGCGCAGGCTGACGCTGCGGTTGAACACCGGCCGCTCGGTGCTGTGGTCGTGGCGGTCGGCGACGAAATAGCCGGTGCGCTCGAACTGCAAAGACTGTTCCGGCGCGGCCTGTGCCGCCGCCGGTTCGATCCAGCCGCGCACGATGCGCCGCGAGTCCGGGTTCAGGTGGTCGCGGTAGGTTTTGCCGTCGG
>JBAYTD010000022.1:0-27027 GCA_041675805.1 Lysobacteraceae bacterium | reverse complement strand
CTCGCCGGCACCGCGCAGCGCCGCCTGCATCGGCGTGGCACCGGCCTCCAGATGCCGGGCGCTGTTTTCCAGCACCACGATGGCGTCGTCCACGGCCAGCACGGCGGCGACGATCAGCGCCATCAGCGACAGATTGTTCAGCGAGAAGCCGCACAGCCAGATGATCGCCAGCGCGCCGCACAGGGCGACCGGAATCGCCAGCGTCGGAATCGACGCCGCACGCCAGTCGCGCAGGAACAGCAGCACCACGAAGACCACCAGTGCCAACGCCAGCAGCAGGGTGAACTGCGCCTCGCCGAGGGTGGCGCGGATCACCGGCGAGCGGTCCATCGCCACCGTCATGTCGACGCCGGCCGGCAGCAGCGCCGCCAGCGCCGGCAACTGCGCGTGGATGGCATCGACGGTCTGGATGATGTTGGCGTTGGGTTGCCGGCTGATCACCAGCAGCACGGCATCGCGGTCGTTGTGGAAGCCGCTGGCGTGGCGGTCCTCGACGCCCTCGCTGACCTGCGCCACGTCGCCCAGGCGCACCGGCGCGTCGTCCTGCCAGGCGATGATCAGGTCGCGGTAATCGGCGGCGGCGCGCAGTTGCAGGCTGGCCTCGATCTGCCAGTTGCGCTGCGCGCCGTGCAGGCTGCCGAGCGGCTTGGCGGCGTTGGCGTTGCGGATCGCCGCGGCCACTTCGTCCAGGGCGATGCCGTGGTGGCCGAGCGCATTGGGATCCAGCGAGACGCGCACCGCCGGCAGCGAACTGCCGCCGATCTGCACCTCGCCGACGCCGGGAATCTGCGCCAGCTTCTGCGCCAGGATGGTCGAGGCGAGGTCGTACAAGCGGCCCGGCGTGTGCTGCGCCGAAGTCAGTGCCAGCGCCATCACCGGGGCCTGCGAGGGATTGACCTTGCGCTGCTGCGGCAGCCCCGGCATGCCGCTGGGCAACTGGCCGCGCGCGGTGTTGATGGCCGCCTGCACGTCGCGCGCGGCGTCGTTGATGTCGCGGTCGAGGTCGAAGTTGAGCGAGATGCGGACGCTGCCCTGCGAACTGTTCGAGTTGATTTCGACGAGGCCGGGGATCGTGCCCAGCGCGCGCTCCAGCGGCGCGGCGACGTTGGCCGCCATGCTTTCCGGGCTGGCCCCGGGCAGGCTGGCGCTGACTTCGATGGCCGGCGAATCGACCTGCGGCAGCGGCGCGACCGGCAGCAGGGAATAGGCCAGCGCGCCGCAGGCCAGCACCGCCAGCGACAGCAGGAGGGTGGCGACCGGGCGCTCGATGAAGGTGCGCGAGAGGTTCATCGGCAGGGGGCGCGGGACGGCCACGCAGCGCAGCGTGCGGCGTTTTCCCGCTGCGTCGGGCGCGCCATGCTCACTGCGCCGTCACCGCCGGCGCGGCGCGGCGGCGCTTGGCGAAGCGGTCGAAGAACAGGTAGATCACCGGTGTGGTGAACAGCGTCAACACCTGGCTGACGATCAATCCGCCGACCATCACCAGGCCGAGCGGCTGGCGCAGTTCTGCGCCGGAGCCGCTGGCAAACATCAACGGCACGGCACCGAACAGCGCCGCCAGCGTGGTCATCAGGATCGGCCGGAAGCGCAACAGGGCGGCCTGATGGATCGCCTCGCGCGGGGCCATGCCCTGGGTGCGTTCGGCATCGAGGGCGAAGTCGATCATCATGATCGCGTTCTTCTTCACCAGGCCGATCAGCAGGATGATGCCGATCACCGCGATCAGGTCCAGGCTCTGCCCGCTGACCAGCAGCGCCAGCAGCGCGCCGACCGTCGCCGAGGGCAGGGTGGAGAGGATCGTGATCGGGTGGATGTAGCTCTCGTAGAGCACGCCGAGCACGATGTACATGGTCAGCACGGCGGCGAGGACCAGCCACAGCGTGCTCGACAGCGAGGCGCGGAAGGCTTCCGCCGCGCCCTCGAAGCGGGTTTCGATGCTGGCCGGCAGGCCCAGCTCGGCCTGTGCCGCTTCGATGGCGGCGACCGCCTCGCCCAGCGAGGCACCCTCGGCCAGGTTGAAGGAGATCGTCACCGCCGGAAACTGGCCGACATGGCTGATCAGCAGCGCGGCCGGACGTTCCTCGACGCGGGCGATGCCGGACAGCGCGATCTGCTGCCCATTGGCCGCCGGCACGCGGATGCGGGCGAGGGCGTCCGGGTCGCGCTGGAACTCCGGCCGCGTCTCCAGCACCACGCGGTACTGGTTGGACTGGGTGTAGATGGTCGACACCTGGCGCTGGCCGAAGGCGTCGTACAGCGCATCGGCCACCGCGCCGATGTTGACGCCAAGCCGCGCGGCGGCGTCGCGGTCGATCTCGACGAAGGCTTGCAGGCCCTGGTTCTGCAGGTCGCTGGCGACATCGGCCAGGGCGTCGAGCTGTTGCAGGCGGGCGACCAGTTGCGGTGCCCACTGCGCCAGCAGTTGCTGGTCCGGGCTGGTCAGGCTGAACTGGTACTGGGTGCGGCTGATGCGGTCCTCGATGCTCAGTTCCTGCACCGGCTGCATGTACAGGGCGATGCCCGGTGCCGCCGCCGCGCGCTGGCGCAGGCGCTCGATCACCTGCATCGCGCTGCTGTCGCGCTGCTCGTGCGGGACCAGGTTGATCAGCAGCCGGCCGGTGTTGAGGGTCGGGTTGCTGGCGTCGACGCCGATGAAGGAGGACAGGCTGGCGACATCCGGGTCGTCCAGCACCAGCCGCGCCAGCGCCTGCTGGCGCTCGGCCATGGCCTGGAAGGAAATGGACTGCGGTGCCTCGCTGATGCCCTGGATGAGGCCGGCGTCCTGCAGCGGGAAAAAACCCTTCGGCACGGCGAGGTAGAGCGCCACGGTCAGCGCCAGGGTCGCCAGGGTCGCCAGCAGGGTCGCCGGCTGATGGCGCAGGACGATGCCGAGCAGGCGGTCGTAGCCGCGCACCACGCGGTCCCAGATGTCGCCCTGCTGGTGGCTGGAAGCGTGTCCGTACTGCCCATCCTGCCCGTCCTGTCCGCCGCGCCGCGAGGCATGGCCCGGGCGCAGCAGTTTGGCGCACATCATCGGCGTCAGCGTCAGCGACACCAGCAGCGAGATCAGGATCGCCACCGCCAGGGTGATGGCGAACTCGTGGAACAGCCGCCCGACCACGTCGGCCATGAACAGCAGCGGGATCAGCACGGCGATCAGCGACAGGGTCAGCGAAACCAGGGTGAAGCCGATCTGCTTGGCACCCTTCAGCGCCGCCTGCAACGGCGTTTCGCCGCGTTCCAGATGGCGGGCGATGTTCTCCAGCATGACGATGGCGTCGTCCACCACGAAGCCGGTGGCGATGGTCAGCGCCATCAGGGTCAGGTTGTTCAGCGAGAAACCGGCCAGGTACATCACGCCGAAGGTGCCGACCAGGGACAGCGGCACGGCAATCGACGGGATGAGGGTTGCCGGCAGATTGCGCAAAAAAATGAAGGTGACCATCACCACCAGGGCGATGGCCAGCAGCAGTTCCTTCTGCACGCCCTTGATCGAGGCGCGGATCGACTCGGTGCGGTCGCTGAGCACGCTGATGTCGACGCCGACCGGCATGCTGGCGGCCAGGCGTGGCAGCAGGGCACCGACGCTGTCCGCCACCTCGATGACATTGGCACCGGGCTGGCGCTGGATGTTGACCAGCACCGCCGGCGTCTCGCCGGACCAGGCGGCGAGGAAACGGTTTTCCGCGCCCTCCTCGACCGTGGCGACATCGCCCAGCCGCAGCGGCGCGCCCTCATGCCAGGCGATGATCAGCGCGCGGTATTCCTCCGGCGTGCGCATCTGGTCGTTGGCGTCGAGCATGATCTGCCGCACCGGGCCGTCGAAGCTGCCCTTGGGCAGGTTGACGTTGGCAGCGGCGATGGCCTGGCGTACGTCGGCGATCGACAGGCCGTTGGCGGCCAGCGCGCTCGGATTGATCTGCACCCGCACCGCCGGTCGCTGGCCGCCGGCCAGGCTGACCAGGCCGACGCCGGGCGTCTGCGCCAGCCGCTGCGCCATGCGCGTGTCGACCAGGTCGTAGACCTCCGGCAGCGACAGCGTGGCCGAGGTCACCGCCAGGGTCAGGATCGGCGTGTCGGCGGGATTGACCTTGCGATACACCGGCGGTGCCGGCAGGTCGTTGGGCAGGAAATTGCCGGCGGCATGGATGGCCGCCTGCACGTCCTGTTCGGCCACCGCCAGCGACACCTCCAGCGAGAACTGCAAGGTGATCACCGAGGCACCGCCGGAACTGCTGGACGACATCTGCTTGAGGCCGGGAATCTGCCCCAGCCGGCGCTCCAGCGGCGCGGTCACCGCGCTGGTGGTGACCGTGGGGCTGGCACCGGGATACAGGGTCAGCACCTGGATGGTCGGATAGTCGACCTGCGGCAGCGCCGCCACCGGCAGCAGGCGGTAGGCGATGATGCCCGAGGCCAGCAGCGCCAGCATCAGCAGCACGGTGGCGACCGGGCGCTCGATGAACGGGCGGGAGATGCTCATGGCGCGGGCCGGCGTTCACGCCGCTGCCGCTGGCGAAGGGTCGCCGGCATGCTCATTCGACGGCGGCCGGGCTGGCGGCGTCCGCGACGACGTTGACCGTCGAGCCCTCGCGCAGCCGGTCCAGTCCCTCGACGACGACGCGCTCGCCCGCTGCCAGGCCGTCGAGCACTTCGATGCGCTCGCCGGAACTGGTGCCCAGCGTCAGCGGCCGCAGGCTGATCCTGTTGTCGGCATCGACGATGAAGACGAAGGTGCCCTGGCTGCCGAACTGCACCGCCGCGTTGGGGATCACCAGCGCCTCGTCGGCGCGCAGCACCAGGCGCACGTTGACGAACTGGTTGGGAAACAGCACGCGCTGCGCATTGTCGAAGGTGGCACGCAGGCGCAGCGTGCCGGTGCTGGTGTCGATGCGGTTGTCGAGGCTGGACAGCGTGCCCCTGGCCAGCATCCGGCGCTCGTCGCGGTCCCAGGCTTCCACCGGCAGTTCCGGGTCGCGGCGAACCGCGTCGAGCAGGGCCGGAAGGTCGTTCTCGGTTACCGTGAACAGCACGCTGATCGGATCGGCCTGGGTGATCGTCACCAGTCCCTCGGCGTTGCCAGCGCCCACCAGATTGCCGACATCGACGTTGCGCAGGCCGACGCGGCCGGCAATCGGCGCGCTGATCCGCGTGTAGCCCAGTTGCAGACGGGCGTCGTCGACCGTCGCCTGATCGCTCTGCCGGCGCGCCTCGTACTGCCGCACCAGTGCCTGCTGGTTGCTGAGCTGCTGGGCGGAGACGAAGCCCTTGGCCTGGAGATCGAGGAAGCGTTGCAGGTCGATGCGGGCGCTTTCCAGTTCGGCCAGATGCTGCTTTTGCAGTCCCTCCGCCTGCGCCAAGCGCACTTGGTATGGGCGCGGGTCGATCTCCGCCAGCAGTTCGCCTTCCTCCACCACCTGGCCTTCGCGGAACAGCACGCGGATCAGTTCGCCATCGACGCGCGAGCGCACCGTCACCGTGTTCAGCGCGGTCACCGTGCCCAGCGCCTTCAATTGCAGCGCGAAGGGTTCGCGGAGCGCCTCGGCGACGCGCACCGGCATGGTCATCTCGCTCCAGTTGCGGCGTCCGCGTTGCGGTGCCTCGTCCGGCTTGGGCCGCAGCCAGATCAGGGCCGCCATCAGGGCGACCACCACGATCAGGAGGATCAGGCCGGTCTTCAGCGGCGAGCGCGGCGGAACAGGGGATGCGGAAGCTGGCGGCATGGATTTCCTCGGGCCCTGGGGCGACGGATCGGGCAACGCATGGACGAGGCGGCGACATCCATACAACGGATGGCGGCAGACCGTGGCGCGGCCAAATGGTTCCGCAGCGCGCCGGGGTGATCGCCTGACTCGGACTGGTACTCGGATTCGGATTCGGCCGGACGATCAGAAGCCGTGGGCGAGAAAACCGCCATCCACCGCCAGGCATTGTCCGCTGATGTAGGCCGCTGCGGGCAGGCAAAGGAACACCGCTGCGGCGGCGACCTCCTCCGGGCTGCCGACGCGGCCGAGCGGGGTGTGGTCGAGCACTTCGTCGAGATAATCCTGATCGGCCAGCGCGCTGGAGGTGCGCCGGGTGCGGATGTACCAGGGCAGCACGGCATTGACGCGGATGCCGTCGCTGGCCCATTCGCAGGCCAGGTTGCGGGTCAGTTGATGCAGGCCGGCCTTGCTGGCGCCGTAGGGCGCGCCGGTGCGTACGTGACGCTGGCCGGATACCGAGCCGACATTGAGGATGGCGGTGGCGGCGTGCTGGGTCAGCAGGGGATGGGCAAGGCGGCACAGTTCCCAGGCGGCGAACAGGTTCTGCTCGAAGATCGCCCGCCAGTCGACCTCGGCGTAGTCCATTGCCGGCAGGGTGAGGTTGCCGCCGGCATTGTTGACCAGGCAGTGCAGGCCGGCACCGAGGTCGCGCACCCAGTCGAACAGCGCACGGCGCTCCTCGTCATCGCAGACATCAGCCGCAAACGCCAGCACTTCGCGCGCCGGATGGGCATCGGCCAGCTCCTCGCGGGTGCGCTCCAGCGTGGCTTCCTCGCGCGCTGCCAGCAGCACGTCGGCACCACGGCCGAGCAGTTCATCGGCGATGGCGCGACCGATGCCGGCGCTGGCACCGGCCACCAGCGCGACTTGGCCGTCCAGCCGCCAGCGCGCATCGCTCATGTCGGCATCGCCTTGCAGGCGGTGCGCGGCGGGCGGCAAAGGAACACGGCGTGGCGAGGCATCGCGCAATCCTGTGGCGTATCCGGCTGCTAGCATAGAGGCCGACCCGGACTTCCGCACGCCCTCACGATGACCTTGTCTTGCCCTGCCCGTTTGTTGCCCGCTCTCGCGTTGTCCGTCCTCGTCCTGTCCGCGCTGGCGCTGTCGGCCTGCCGATCATCCGCGGCGGACTGCCGGCCGGAGGATGGCTGGAAGCGCGGCGAGCGCGGCGAAGCAGCCATTCCCGGCTGTGTCGCGCCGCGCTACCGCGAGGCGCACGAGCTCGGCCGCAGCCTTCACGAGCTGCTCGCCGAGCGCAAGGCGCTGGATGCGCGGATCGCCGCCGATCCGGCCGCCGAAGGCGTGCTGCGCCGCCGCCAGCGGCAGATCGACATCGACATCGAGGCGATTCGCGGCGTGGTCGTGGTCGAGCGCTGGCAGGTCGACGGTCGCTGAGACGCTGCGCGCGAGGCACCGCGATCAGTCGCCTGATCGCAGCGCCGGCAGCAAGGTGGCGGGATCGCCGTCGTGCGCGGCCGGTTCGATGCCGAGCAGGCGCACCAGCAGCGGATACACGTCGACATTGTCGAACGCTGCCAGCACCGCGCCACGGCGGAACGCCGGGCCGCGCGCCATGAAGATCGCCCGCATCGACGGCAGGGCCGGGTCGTAGCCATGCGAGCCGCCGTCCTCGGGCGGTTGGCGGGCGATGAAATCCTCCGGCAGCGCGTCCCAGCCTTCGTCCATCTGGCAGACGATGGGCGGCACGCGCGGATGGCTGCCATAGTGCCAGCGCGCCGGCAACTCGGCCTTGCGCCAGCATTCGTAGTGTTCATGGCGACCGAGCAGGGCGGCTTCCGCCTCGTCGTGGAAGCGGCTGCGCGGGGCGAAGCCGATCACCTGTCCGGCGCTGACCAGGGCGGCGTGGCGCGGATCGACCATCGACTCGGTGCTGATCACCTGATCCGCCGGCACCGCCGCCATGCCGTGATCGGAGACGACGACGATATTGGTCCGCTCCAGCACGCCGGCCGTTGCCAGGCGTGCGAACAGTTCGCCGAGCGCGGCATCGACCTCGCGCAGCGCCTGCCTGACTTCGGCCGAGTCCGGTCCGTGCCCGTGGCCGGCGCTGTCCGGGTGCTCGAAATACAGCGTGGCCAGGCGCGGCCGCGTCGTCGCCGGCTCGGTCAGCCAGTTGGCCACGGAGTCGATGCGTTCGGCCAGGCTGCGGCTGGCGTCGAACTCGAACCAGCGCGTCGGCCGCACGCCGCCGATGGCCGCTTCGCTGCCCGGCCAGGACAGCGTGGCGGTCGGCAGGCCGGCCTTTTCCGCGCCGACCCAGATCGGCTCGCCGCTCCACCAGCGCGAATCGCCGACCGCCTGCCGGTTGCCCAGTGAAAACGTGCCCAGTTCGGCATCGCGCATCCGGTTGTGGACGATGCCGTGGCGGTCCGGGCGCAGGCCGGTGACCAGGGTGTAGTGGTTGGGAAAGGTCAGCGCCGGATAGGACGGCGTCATCCACTGCGCCTGCACGCCTTCGCTGGCGAAGTGGTCCAGATGCGGCGTATCGCCCTGGCCGAGATAGTCCGGGCGCACGCCATCGAGTGATACCAGCAGCAATGACGCCGGCGGCAACGGCGCGTCGTGGCGAACGCCGGACGGCCCGGCGCAGGCGGCCAGCAGTGCGGCCAGCAGCAGGATCGGGGCAAGGCGGCGAAGCCCCGGGCAAGGTGGGGAACAGGGAGTCGAAGTCATGGAGTTGGACTGGCTGGAAGGCGGCGAGCGCGGTTGCCGCCGCATTGTAGTGAGGCCGTCGGATAGCTTGTTGACGCGCCTCAAGCACGACGGCGGCCTAGAATAGCCGGCCGATCCGCTCGCCGACCGCGCCGTGAACCTCACCGCCTCATCGCCGCTGCAATTCCGTCGCGCCACCGAGGCCGACATCGCCGCCCTGGTCGAACTGGTGACCAGCGCCTATCGCGGCGACGCCAGCCGCCAGGGCTGGACCACCGAGGCCGACCTGCTGGGCGGCCAGCGCATCGCCCCGGAAGTGCTGCGTGACAATCTGTCCGCGCCGCGCTCGTGCATCGCCTTGGTCGAGCGCGACGGCGAACTGCTCGGCTGCGCGCACGTCTGCGATCAGGATGGTGTCGGCTATTTCGGCATGTTCGCCGTCCGCCCGACGCTGCAGAACGCCGGCATCGGCCGGGCGCTGCTGGCCGAGGCGGAGCGCATCGCCGCCGGGGAATGGGGGTTGCCGATGATGCGCATGCAGGTGATCGACCTGCGCGAGGAACTGATCGCCTGGTACGTCCGCCGTGGCTACCGGCGCACCGGCGCGAAGGCACCGTTTCCGGCCACCGATCCGCGCTTCGGTCTGCCGCGCCGCGATGATCTGCGCTTCGAAATACTGGAGAAACCGCTGTGAGCGAGCCGCGTTGGGTGCAAGTCTGCGCCACCGCCGAAGTCCTGCCGGGCGAGATGCTCGGCGTCTGGGCCGAGGACGTGCAGGTGCTGGTGATCAATCACGACGGCGATTTCTACGCCCTGGAAGATCGTTGCAGCCACGAGGACTACGAATTGTCCGCCGGCGCGCTGCATGCCGATGAGGGCAGCGTCGAATGCACCCTGCACGGTGCCCGCTTCGACTTCCGCAACGGCGATGCTTTGTGCGCGCCGGCCTACACGCCGGTGCGCAAGTTTCCGGTCAAGGTGGAGAACAGCGCGGTGTGGGTGCAGTTGCCGGCGGCGTGAGCGCGCGCGCGCGGCCGGTTTGCTGAATGGCTGGCGGCGCGCTGATCGAGTCGGGCATTGCGTTGTCCGCGTGCTTGTCATACGTTTATGACAAATGTTCCGGAGCCGTACCATGTCCGATCCCGAAATCCGTCTCAATGCGCGTCTGGTCGGCGAGGACGCCGAGCGTTTCCGCGCGCTGATGCGCAGCGAGGGTCTGTCCACTTCGGATCTGCTGCGCACTGCGCTGCGCCATTACCACGCCGCGCGCCAGCGCGCCGCAGCCTCGCCGCTGGCTGCCTTCGAGCACAGTGGTTTCCTCGCCGGCGCGGACGGCCCGCCGGATCTGTCCGGCGACTACAAGCGCCATCTGTCCGCGGCGCTGGAAACCAAGCACCGCCATCGGGTCAACGAGCCGGCGGAATGATCCTCGCCGATACCGGATTCTGGCTGGCCCTGGGCAATCGCCGCGACAGCCACCACGATGCCGCCCTGCGCGCGGCGCGTCGTTTCGAGCGCGAGGGCTTCGCCACCACCTGGCCGGTGCTGACCGAAACCACGCATCTGTTGTGCAGCCGCATCGGCCCGGCGGCGCTGCAGGCGTTCATGGCCGGCATCGACCGTGGCGGCGGGACGGTGTTCGACCCACCCGACGACGCCGTGCATCGCGCCAGCGTGCTGATGCAGCGTTACGCCGACCTGCCGATGGACCTCACCGACGCCTCCCTGGTGATGCTGGCCGAGGAACTCGGCGAAGGCCGCATCCTGTCCACCGACCGCCGCGATTTCGCCGGCTACCGCTGGAAGAACACCCGTCCGTTCACCAATCTGCTGCTCGACGACTGACCCGGCCACGGCCCGCGACCTGTTAATCTGCGCGGTCGATTCCTGCTTGGATTGAATGCTCGATTCCGAGCGCACATCGTTGCCCGGCGGCGTCCGCTTCGCGGCTTTCGTGGTCCCGCCTCCCATCCCGCTTCGCAGCCAGACAATGAAAACCAGCGCCCAGATCCGCACCGACTTCCTCGAATTCTTCCGCAGCAAGGGTCACGCCATCGTCCCCTCCAGTCCGCTGGTGCCGGGCAACGATCCCTCGCTGCTGTTCACCAATGCCGGCATGGTGCAGTTCAAGGACGTGTTCCTCGGCGGCGAGAAGCGCAGCTACACGCGCGCCGCCAGCTCGCAGCGCTGCCTGCGCGCCGGCGGCAAGCACAACGACCTCGACTCGGTCGGCTACACCGCCCGCCACCACACCTTCTTCGAGATGCTGGGCAACTTCAGCTTCGGCGACTACTTCAAGAAGGACGCCATCGCCTGGGCCTGGGAATTGCTGACCGGGGTCTGGCGCATTCCCGCCGACAAACTGCTGGTCACCGTCTACCACAGCGACGACGAAGCCTTCGACATCTGGCACCGGGACATCGGCCTGCCCGTCGAGCGCATCATCCGCATCGGCGACAACAAGGGCGCGCCGTACGCCAGCGACAATTTCTGGCAGATGGCCGACACCGGCCCCTGTGGCCCGTGCAGCGAGATTTTCTACGACCACGGTGCCGACATCCGCGGCGGCCCGCCGGGGTCGCCGGACGAGGACGGCGACCGCTTCATCGAAATCTGGAACAACGTGTTCATGCAGTTCGACCGTCAGCCCGATGGCACGCTGGTGCCGCTGCCGGCCCCCTGCGTCGACACCGGCATGGGCCTGGAACGCATTTCCGCCGTGCTCCAGCACGTGCACAGCAACTACGAGATCGACCTGTTCCAGGCGCTGATCCGCGCCGCCGCCGGGTTCACCGGCACCGCCGACCTGGAGAACAAGTCGCTGCGCGTCATCGCCGACCACATCCGCGCCTGTGCCTTCCTGATCGTCGATGGTGTGCTGCCCGGCAACGAAGGTCGCGGCTACGTGCTGCGCCGGATCATCCGCCGCGCCCTGCGCCACGGCTGGATGCTCGGCGTGCGCGGCGGCTTCTTCTACAAGATGGTCGCCCCGCTGGTGGCATTGATGGGGGAGGCCTATCCCGAGCTGGCGGCGAAGCGCGAACTGGTCGAAAAGGCGCTCAAGGCCGAGGAAGACCGCTTTGCCGAAACGCTCGACTCGGGCATGAAGATCTTCGACGAGATCGCCCAGCGTGCGCAGGGCGTGATTCCCGGCGACCAGGCGTTTCGCCTGTATGACACCTACGGCTTTCCGGTCGACCTCACCGCCGACATCGCCCGCGAGCGCGGCCTGTCGGTCGACATGGACGGCTTCGAGGCGGCGATGGAGAGGCAGCGCGAGCGCGCCCGCGAGGCGAGCAAGTTCGCTGCCGCCGGCAACCTGCCTTCGGAGCTGGTCGCCCGCCTGTCGCCGACGCAGTTCCTCGGCTACGACGCCGGCACCGCCGACGACTGCCGCATCGTCGCCCTGCTGCGCGATGGCGCGGCGGTGCAGCGCATCGAGGCCGGCGAGCGCGCCGTGGTGTTCCTGGATCGCACCCCGTTCTACGCCGAAAGCGGCGGCCAGAGCGGCGACCACGGCGTGCTGCACGCCGGCGCGGCGCGCTTCGGCGTCGCCGACACGCAGAAGTTCTCCGCCGCCTTCCACGGCCACATCGGCCAACTGGACAGCGGCGAGTTGAAGGTCGGTGACCTGGTGAGCGCCGAGATCGACGGCGAGCGCCGCCAGGCCATCGTGCTCAACCACAGCGCCACCCATCTGCTGCACGCCGCGTTGCGTCAGGTGCTGGGCGAGCACGTCACCCAGAAGGGTTCGCTGGTCGCGCCCGACCGCCTGCGCTTTGACTTCTCGCACTTCCAGCCGATCAGCGACGATGAACTGGCCGCCATCGAGCGCCTGGTCAACGCGGAAATCCGCCGCAACGTCGAGGCCGAAGTGCACCACATGGGCATGCAGGAAGCGCTCGACTTCGGTGCCATGGCGCTGTTCGGCGAAAAGTACGGCGAAGAGGTGCGGGTGCTGCGCATGGGCGGGTTCTCCACCGAGCTGTGCGGCGGCACGCACGTTGCCCGCAGCGGCGACATCGGCCTGTTCAAGATCATCAGCGAGGGCGGCATTTCCGCCGGCGTGCGGCGCATCGAGGCGGTGACCGGTGCCGGCGCGGAAGCCCACGTCGCCGAGCAGGAACGGCGACTGGCCGACGTTGTCCGATTGCTCGGCGGCAGCGCTGCCGACATCGTCGACAAGGCGCGGCAAACGCTCGATCGCCAGCGCAAGCTGGAAAAGGAGCTGGAATCGCTCAAGGCCAAGGCCGCCGCCGGCGCTGCGGCTGACCTCGCCGCCTCGGCGCAGGACATCGGCGGTATCCGCGTGGTGGCCGCGCGGCTGGAAGGCGTCGATGCCAAAGCCCTGCGCGACAGCGTCGATCAACTCAAGAGCAAGCTCGGCAACGCCGCCATCGTGCTGGCCTCGGCCAGCGACGGCAAGGCCTCGCTGGTGGCCGGCGTCGGTGGCGCGGCGCTGGAAAAACTCAAGGCCGGCGAACTGGTCGCCCACATCGCCGCGCAGATCGGCGGCAAGGGCGGCGGTCGCCCGGACATGGCACAAGGCGGCGGCAGCGACGGCGAGGCGCTCAGACAGGCGCTGGCCGACCTGCCGCGCTGGATCGGCGAGCGCCTGCGGGCCGCCTGACCAGGCCGGCCGGGAAGCGCCCGCGTCCCCTCAGGCGCTTCCCATGCAAAACCCCCGATCCATCAGCCGCTTCCGCTTCCGTTCCGCCTTTCATTGCACCGCTGTTTTTCGTTCGCTAGTATCGGACCAATCAGGGGTTCAGCGTTGCTCCATGAAGGACGACCGGCATGGCGGGACCATGCGCAACAGACGGCTGCACGCCATGGAGGCGCACATGCTGATTTTGACTCGCCGGGTGGGAGAAACACTGGTCATCGGCGACCAGGTCACCATCACCGTGCTCGGCGTCAAGGGCAACCAGGTCCGCGTCGGCATCAATGCCCCCAAGGACGTGGCCGTGCACCGGGAAGAGATCTACCAACGCATCCACAAGGATGGCAGCAGCACCGAACCCGGCGTCACCACCGAAGCGGGCGAGGGCAGCTGACCACCCATCCGTCGCCTGCGACGCGCAAAGGTTTACGCGGCCAGTCCCCGCACGCTAAACTTTCCCGCTCTGCCGACCTGGCAGAACCAGCTTGCTGGAGTGATGCCCGAGAGGCCGAAGGGGCTCCCCTGCTAAGGGAGTATAGGGTCAAAAGCTCTATCGAGGGTTCGAATCCCTCTCACTCCGCCAATTCCCGCGCAATCTCTTGATTCACAAGGGGAAATTAAGCGGATTTTGATTGTCCCATGTCCCGCCCCATGTTTCGGGCGGTGATGACTGCGGCGATCCAGGCGTCGATTTCGGTCGACACCCAAAGCGAGCGGGTGCCTTGTTTGCAGGGGGCCGGGAAGTCGCCGGCGGCGATCTGGCGGTAGATCGTGGCGGGGCTGAGCCCGACGATGCGGCGCACTTCGCGCAGCGGCAGCAGGCGGACTTGGCTGGTCATGCGGCGATCTCCATCGCTGCCGGGGCGGTGTCGAGGTTGGCGACCAGCTGGTCGTTGCTCATGATGTTCCCTTGGCGAAGAGGACCAGGCCTGGCAGACCCTTGAAATGAGCATCGCAGGTCAGTAGTTCCGCGTCCTGGTAGCGGGCCGTGGCATACACGATAGCGTCGGCGGTCGCTAGGCCGTGTTCACGGTGCAGATCCGCCGCAAGCAGCGCGATGGAGGTATCCAGCGCCACCACCTGGCATTTCCGGGTGTAGGCGATCATCTGGTCGGCCTCGTCCTCACCCTGCTCGCGCACCAGCCACTTGGACAGCTCCAATTGCACGATCGTCGGTACCAGGCACTCTTTGCGGGCGGGGATCTGTTTGCCCAGCCGCTTGCCCAGTGTGCTGCCCACCAGCCACTCGATCCACGCCGAGGTATCCACCACGCGCCGCGGCGGCGGTGCCATCAGTAGCGGTCCTTGCGGTCGCGATACCCTTCAGTGCTGGCTCCCTTGGCGATCCCGGCAAGCTCGTCCAGCTCGGGCACCGGCATCATCAGGACGCCGTTGCCTTTGGGGATGAACACGAACTCCTGCCCGGCCTTCCAGTGCTGCTGTTCACGCACGGCCTTGGGAATCGAGATCTGGAACTTGCTGGACAGGGTGGTGGTGGCGTCCATTTCGTACATTCTCGATATCGATGATGAGAACGTAAGAATACAGGTTTGCGGCGGCGTGTCCAGCAAGGCATGACCACTCAAAACCATTGATCAATGGGAATCCCGGCTGTGCCGCCGCCCAGGGCGCGGCGCGCATTCATCGGCGTCCGGCTACCCTGCGAGCACGCGGCTGGCGGGAGCGCTTTTCCCGGTGCTTGATCGCCCGTGCCGGCCGAGCAGGGTGTCGATCACGACGTGCCGACGACGCGGGAGTCCGGAACTCATGGCGAAGCGGTCGTTTTTCACCATCGGCCATTCCAATCGTCCTCTCGACGAGTTCATCGGTCTGCTGCGCGAGGCCGGGGTGGAACTGCTGGTCGACATCCGCAAGATGCCGATGTCGCGGGCCAATCCGCAGTTCAATGGCGATGCCCTGGCGCAGGCGCTGCAGCCGTTCGGGATCGGCTACGAGCACAACGCGGCGTTGGGTGGGTTGCGCGGTCGGGCGGCGGGTTTGCCGGGCGATATCAACGGTTTCTGGTCCAACCGCAGTTTTCGCAACTACGCCGATTACGCCTTGTCGGATGCGTTCCGGGCCGGGCTGGCGCGCTTGATCGCGGCCGGCGAGGGGCGTTGCGTGGCGATCATGTGCGCGGAGGCGGTGTGGTGGCGCTGCCATCGCCGCATCGTGGCGGATTACCTGCTCGCCGGCGGCCGGCAGGTTTTCCACCTCTTCGCGGCGGGTCGCATCGAGGCGGCGAAGCTGACCGCTGCCGCCGTCATCCAGCCGGATGGAACGCTGCATTACCCCGCCGCGCAAGCGCCCTGAGCGGGCGCTGCGGGGGTGGATCGGATCAGCTGTTGTCCTTGATCGTGGTGGAGACGCCGTTGGTCTTCACGCTTTCGATGCCGTTGTCGCGGGCGGCTTCGGAGGAATACATCTGGCTGGTGCCGATGACCTGGTGGTTGGCCGCCTTGAGGTTGAAGTACGGCTTGCCGTTGCTGGCCGATTTGCGCTCGTAGCGCTCGTCCTGGGCGGCGTTGGCCTGCACCGAGGCGATGCCTTTTTCCGCCGCCGCCTTGGTGGTGTAGAGCTCGCTGTTGAGGATGGTTTCCGCATTGCCCGCCTTCAGCACGAAGCGGTATTGCCCATCGCTGCTCTTGCCCAGTTCAAACCATCCCGCCATGTCGTTCTCCCGTGTGGTGTGTGGTGGAAGGAGCAGGCAACGTAGCGCCTCTGTCGCGGCGGCTCAAGTACGGTGGCGAAACCATGCGAAACGCATGGCGTCGGGGGCGACTCATTGCGGCGGACCGGGACGCTTGCCGGGCTCCGGGCGGACCGGGCCGCGTTCGATCACTTCCACCCGAGGCGCGTCCCAGTCGCCTTCCACCCGGTACAGGGTGCGGTTGACCTGTTTCAGCGGCTGCTGCAGCACCGCCTGCGCAACGGCACCAATGGCGGCACCGGCGGGGCCGCCGGCGATGGCACCGACCAGGGGCAGCACGCTGCCGGTGCGCGGCAGCACTTCCATGGTCTGCGCGTAGTCGCGCGCGCGCAGGCCGGTGCGTCCGCGAATGTGGATCTGCGCGGCCGAGGAGTCGATGGTCAAATCGTCGGTGTGGGCGTCGCCGGCGGCGAAGGTGAAGTGGCCGCTGATGGTGTTGAAGACCAGGCCGGAGCGGAAGAAGTCGCTGAAATCCAATGCCAGCCGGCGCGGAATCTCGGTCAGCGAGAACAGCCCGAGGAAGCGCCCGGCACCCGGTTCCACCTGCGGGATGCGGCCCTGGCCGACGCTGATTTCGAGGTCGCCGTCGAAGGCGTCCATGGCGAAGGCCATCGGCGATCCCGGCCAGCCGACGCGCAGCCGGGCCAAGGTCTGCCCGCCTTCGATCAGGTCGCTGAAGCCCAGCGCGGCGAGCATGTCGCCGAGGTCCTGCGCGGTGAATTCCAGTTCGATCCGCGAATGCTGCCGACCGCCTTCCTGCATCCACGAGCCGCGACCGAACAACTGCATCGCCGGTGAGCGGCTCTCGAACAGATCGACGCGCAGGCCGTTGTCCAGCGGGAAGGTTTCCAGCCGCGTTTCGCCCAGGTCGGCGGCACCGAAATGCAGGTCGCCGACCCACAGATGGATCGGCGGCAGGGTGCTCGGTGGCAGGCTGATTCCGGCTGCTGCGCCGCCGCGCCGGCTGCGCCAGTGCAGGCGCTCGAAATGGACGGTGATGCCGCGCTCGTTCCATTGCTCATCGGGAGGCAGTTCGACCCGTCCCTGCAGGGCGGGGCCATCCAGGCGCACGCGCACGCCCTGTGCCTGCGGGCGGTCCAGGCGCAGCCGGGTTTCCTCGAAGACGCTGCCGAACAGGGCCAGTTCGCCGGTGAACAGGTCGATGTCGTGCAGTCGGAAGTCGCCCTCGCCGTCGCCCATGCTCATCGCCAGCCAGGCGCTGGCGTCCAGTGTCGGTGCCTGGCCGACCACGCGCAGACCGCTGGTCGGCGCGGCCACGGCATCGGCCTCGCCGAAGGCGATCACGCCGTCGAAGCGGCCGCTGTCGTTGATCCGTCCGTCCAGGCGCATCAGCGCGCCCAGCCGCAGGTCGAGGTTGCCGCGATCCTCACCCAGTTCGATTTCCGCGCGCAGCGGCATCCGCACCGCTGCGGCCTTGGTCAGCGGCGGCGGCAGGCCGATGTGGACGCCGACCATGTCCGAGGCCAGGCTCAGGGTCGGTGCCGCCGCTTCCGGCACGCGCACCTCGATGTGCCACTCCGCGCTGCCGGACAGATGCGGTTGCAACCAGTCGAGACCGGCACGGCCGGCGATCAGGCTGCCGGCTTGCAGCCGTCCCTGCAGGCGCGCGCGCAGCGCCTCGCCCGCGTCGGCGGCCGCGCCCAGAGCGATGGACAGGCGCGCCGGCTGGTCGCCGTGGCGTACCGCGAGGTCGTCGGCGCGCAGGCCGCGATGGCTGAAATCGACATCGCCTTCCGCGCCGTCCAGGGCGATGTTCCAGCGCGATTCGCGCAGGTCCGCCGCATGCAGGTGGGCGCGACCGTTCAGCGAGAACTCGCCCAGCGACGCCTTCAAGGGAATGTCCAGGGTCAGGTCGACGTCGGCCCGTCCGCCGATCGACAGGGCGTCCAGATGCTCGCCGTGGTGCTCCGCCAGCGGGCTGTCGCGCAGCAGGTCGAGCAGGTCGCTGCCGCTGCCGCTTCCGGCGACGTCAATCAGCAGGCGCGGCTCGGCGAAGGAGTCGATGCGGCCGCTGGCGCGCTGCACGGCGTTGCCGGCCACCTCGGCGGACACCTCGGCGGCGAAGCTGCTGTTGAGGAAGGTCGCCCGGCCGCTCAGGCCGGTCGCCTGCGGCCAGTCGGGCTGGTAGGCGAGGGTGATGTCGGCCAGTTCCGCCTCGGCGAGGAAACGGCCTTCTTCCTCGGTGAAGGGCCAGTCGTCGAAATCGCCGCGCAGCACCAGCCGGCCGCCGAGCAGGCGTCCGTCGACCAGCGCACGGTCCAGCCAGTGCGCTGCCTGCGGCGGCATCTTGTGGCGGATCCAGAACTGTTTGGCGGCGACCACCGGGCCTTCATCCACGCTGACGCGCAGGTCGGCGCTGGGCCGGCCGCCGTCGAAGCGCAGCGCGCCGGCGGCATCGAAGGCGAAATCCGCGCCGCGCACGGCCAGTTGCGGGGTGCCGACTTCCCAGTGGCCATCGACTGGCCGCGCGATCAGCGCGCCGTCCAGCGCCGCCGGCAGCGGGCCCAGCAGCGCCGGTGGCCAGTCGAGGATGAAATCCGGGCTGTCGATGCGCAGGTCGAGTTGGCCGTCGCGCCACAGCAGGTCGGCGTCCAGCGCGCGAAAGCCGGGCCGCTCGCCGACGGCGGCAATGGCGATGTCCTCCAGCCGCGCGGCCGCCGCCTGCACGCGCACGCCGTCCAGCGTCGCGTCCAGCCTGTGCAGCCGCGCCTGCGCTGCGCCGGTGCGCAGCCAGTCGGCCAGCGCCGGTCCGCCCAGCCAACGATCCGGCAGCGTCGCCAGCCAGGGACCGAGATCGAGACTGTCGGCGGCCAGGCGTCGCTGGCCGTCGCGCTCGGCGGCGCGCAGGCGCAGGCCATCGTCGCCGTCGACACCGGCCTGCCAGCCGTCGGCGTCGGCGTGCCAGCGCGCGTGCAGCGGCGCGATGGTGAGTTCCTGCGCGGTGCCGGCTTCGCCGCCTTCGCTCTGGCGGTGGCGCAGGGACAGGCCGTTGGTCGCCAGCCGCGCTTCGGCATCGACCCAGCGACCGTCCGCCATCCGCGCCCAGATTTCGCCATCGGCCTGGCCGGACAGCAGTTCCACGCCTTCCGGCGCGAAGCCGGCCATCCAGGTAGCGAGGTCGGCATTGCGCAGGGCGACGTAGCCGCGACCATTGCGCCGCGCGCGGTCGAAATCGCCGCGCAGCAGCAGCGGTGCGCCGCGTTCGGGATAGGCGGCGGCGGAAAAACGCAGGCGCTCGCCGTGGTCCTGCAGGCGGGCGTCGAAGCGCGGCAGGCTCCAGATCACCCCGCCCTGCGCATCGACCACGCGCAATCGTGCGGCGTCGATGACCAGTTGGCCCAGGCCATCGAATTGCGCCAATCCCGAGTCGCCACCACCACGGCCGATGCCGTGCAGTTGCCACTGGCCGCCGGCATCGCGCTCCAGCGTCAGCGCCAGTCCGTCCAGCCGCAGCGAGGCGAACGGCCGTCCGGGCAAGAGGCCGGCGTAGACGTCCAGTTGCAATGCCGCGCGGTCGATGTCCAAACGCTGCGCGCCCTCGCCGATGCGCAGGCCTTCGAGGTCGAACAGCGGCCCCTGCCGGCTCCAGCGCGCCTGCACCGCCTCGACCTGGATCGGTCGCCCGGCGCGCTCGCTCAGCCAGCGGCCGACCGCCTGCGGATCGCGCGCCAGCAGCGGCAGCGCCTGGCCGAGCAGGGCGACGCACAGGCCGGCCAGGATCACCGTCCCGGCGATGCCGTAGGCCAGCGTCCGCCGCAGCCTGCGCCAGCGTCGCCGCGGCGGCGTCATCCGCCGCTCATCCGGCGTCGCTCAGAGCAGGACGACGTCATATTGCTCGACCGAATACTGGTCGTCGGCCTGCAGGCGGATCGACTTGCCGATGAACTCCTCCAGCTCCGCCACCGCTGCGGATTCCTCGTCGAGAATCTTGCCGACCACCTTCGGCGAGGCCAGCACCAGCAGCTTCTGCGCCTCGAACTGGCGCACCGCGCGGGTGATCTCGCGGAAAATCTCGTAGCACACCGTCTCCGCGCTCTTCACCGTGCCGCGCCCGCTGCATTGCGAGCACGGCTCGCAGAGCTGGCGCTCCAGGCTGTCGGTGGTGCGTTTGCGGGTCATCTCGACCAGGCCGAGCGGGGAGAACTCGTACACCGTGGTCTTGGAGTGGTCGCGGGTCAGCGACTTCTCCAGTTGGCGCAGCACCTGGCGGCGGTGTTCGGCGTCGGTCATGTCGATGAAGTCGATGATCACGATTCCGCCGAGGTTGCGCAGCCGAAGCTGCCGGGCCGCCGCCTGCGCGGCTTCGAGGTTGGTGCGGTACACCGTTTCTTCCAGGTTGCGGTGGCCGAGGAACGCACCGGTGTTGACGTCCACCGTGGTCATCGCCTCGGTCTGGTCGATCACCAGGTGGCCGCCGGACTTGAGCGGCACTTCCTTCTGCAGGGCGCGCTGGATCTCGTCCTCCACGCCGAACAGGTCGAAGATCGGCCGCTCGCCGGGATAATGTTCGAGGCGCTCGGCCAAATCCGGCATGAACCGGCTGACGAACTGGCGCAGCCGCTCCCAGGTTTCGCGCGAATCGACGCGGATCTTCTCCACGTCGGCGCGCATCAGATCACGCATCGCACGCAGCGGCAGCGACAGATCCTCGTAGACGCATTCGCCGAACTTGGCATTGCCGATCGCCTCCTCCACCGCCTGCCAGGCCTTGTCCAGATAGGCAACGTCCTCGATCAGCGCCTCGGCCGGCTGGCCATCGGCATTGGTGCGCACGATGTAGCCGCGCGGGCGGCTGTCCTGCGACGCCTGCAGGGCCGCCTTCAGGCGCGCGCGCTCGTCCTCGTCCTCGATCCGCATCGACACCCCGAGCATCCGCGTGTACGGCAGCAGCACCAGGTAGCGCGACGGGATGCTCAGTTGCGTGGTCAGCCGCGCGCCCTTGCTGCCGATCGGATCCTTCAGTACCTGCACCACCACGTCCTGGCCCTCGCGCGCCAGTTCCTGGATCGGCGGGGTCGGCCCGTTGGCGATCTCCTCGCCCTCACCGGCCATCCCGGACAGGGCGCGGACGATGTCGGAGGCGTGCAGGAAGGCGGCACGTTGCAGGCCGATGTCGACGAAGGCGGCCTGCATGCCGGGCATCACCCGCATCACCCGTCCCTTGTAGATGTTGCCGACGTAGCCGCGCCGTGAGGCGCGCTCGATGTGGACCTCCTGCAGCATGCCGTTCTCGACCACGGCGACGCGGGTTTCACGCGGGGTGACATTGATGAGGATTTCTTCGGACACGGTTGACCACCGGAGTTGAGCGGGAATTCTGGGCGGGCGTCAGTCGGGGCGGATGCCGAAGCCGTCGAGCAGGACGAGGGTTTCGTGCAGCGGCAGGCCCATCACGCCGGAGTAACTGCCATGCAGCTGGGCGATGAAGCCGGCGGCGCGGCCCTGGATGGCGTAGGCACCGGCCTTGCCCATCGGCTCGCCGCTGGCGACGTAGGCGGCGATGCGTGCCTCGTCGAGCGCCGCGAAGCGCACTTCCGAGCACTGCAACGCCTCGCCGATGCGCTCGCCGTCGAACGCGCAGACCGCCGAGAGCACCTGATGCGTTTGCCCGGACAGCGCCCGCAGCATGGCTGCGGCGTCCTCGGCATCGGCCGGCTTGCCGAACACGCGATCCGCCAGCACCACCTCGGTGTCCGCCGCCAGCGCCACCGCGCCGACCGCGGCCGGCAGCGCGCGCCAGCCGGCCACGGCCTTGTCGCGCGCCACCCGGCGGACATAGTCGCGCGGCGCTTCGTCCGCCGCCCGCAGCTCGGGCACGTCGATGTCGATCACGGAAAAATGCAGGCCGACCTGTTCCAGCAACTGGGCGCGACGCGGCGAACGGGAAGCGAGATGAAGAGGTCTGGGCATGGATACCGTGGGCGGCAGCGGCGAACACCCGCAGGCCCGAATCGTAACGTCTTTGCCCGTCGCCGGTTCGTCGACGGCCGGCGCGCAGCGGGTCGACGCCTATACTGGCAGCGTCCTTCCCGCCGCCGCGTCCATGTCCGACCGCTTCCAGCTCATCGCACCCTACCGTCCCGCCGGCGACCAGCCGCAGGCGATCCAGCGGCTCGTGCAGGGCTTCGAGGACGGCCTGGCGCACCAGACCCTGCTCGGCGTGACCGGCTCCGGCAAGACCTACACCATCGCCAACGTGGTCGAGGCGGTGCAGAAGCCGACCATCGTGATGGCCCCCAACAAGACCCTCGCCGCCCAGCTCTACGGCGAGTTCCGCGAGTTCTTCCCGCACAACGCGGTCGAATACTTCGTCAGCTATTACGACTACTACCAGCCGGAAGCCTACATCCCGTCCTCCGACACCTACATCGAGAAGGACAGCTCGATCAACGACCACATCGAGCAGATGCGGCTGGCGGCGACCAAGTCCCTGTTGTCGCGCCGCGACGCGCTGATCGTCGCCAGTGTTTCCGCCATCTACGGCCTCGGCGACCCGGAGGACTACCTGTCGCTGCGCCTGATCATCCAGCGCGGCGAGCGGCTCGACACCCGCGAGCTGATCCGCCACCTCGCCAACCTGCAATACACCCGCAACGAGTTCGAACTGCATCGCGGCTGCTTCCGCGTGCGCGGCGAGAACGTCGACGTGTTCCCGGCGGAAAGCGAGGTGCAGGCGCTGCGCATCGAAGTGTTCGACGGCGAGATCGAGAACCTGTCGCTGTTCGACCCGCTAACCGGCGAAACCCTGCACCGCGTGCCGCGCTACACCATCTATCCGAAAACGCACTACGCGACCACCCGCGAGCGCGTCATCCGCGCCATCGACACCATCAAGGACGAACTGCGCGAGCGGCTGGAAACGCTGTACGCGCAGAACAAGCTGGTCGAGGCGCAGCGCCTGCAACAGCGCACCACCTTCGACATCGAAATGATGGCCGAGGTCGGCTACTGCTCGGGCATCGAGAACTACAGCCGCCACTTCACCGGCAAGGCTCCCGGCGAGCCGCCGCCGACGCTGTTCGACTACCTGCCGGCGGACGGCCTGCTGGTGGTCGACGAGTCGCACGTCACCGTCCCGCAGATCGGCGCCATGTACAAGGGCGACCGCTCGCGCAAGGAAAACCTGGTCGAGTACGGCTTCCGCCTGCCCTCGGCGCTGGACAACCGGCCGCTGAAATTCGAGGAGTGGGAGCGCCGCGCGCCGCGCAGCGTGTTCGTCTCCGCCACCCCGGCGGGTTACGAACTGGAAAAATCGCAGGACAACGTCATCGAACTGGTGGTGCGTCCCACCGGCCTGCTCGATCCCGTGGTGGAAGTGCGCCCGGTGGCCACCCAGGTCGACGACCTGCTGTCGGAGATCAACGAACGCGCCGCCCAGGGCGACCGCGTCCTGGTCACCACGCTGACCAAGCGGATGGCCGAGAACCTCACCGAATACCTGTCCGAGCACGACGTCCGCGTGCGCTACCTGCACTCCGACGTGGAGACCGTCGAGCGCGTCGAGATCATCCGCGACCTGCGCCTGGGCCGTTTCGACGTGCTGGTCGGCATCAACCTGCTGCGCGAGGGGCTGGACATGCCGGAAGTGTCCCTGGTCGCCATCCTCGACGCCGACAAGGAAGGCTACCTGCGCTCCACGCCGTCGCTGATCCAGACCATCGGCCGCGCCGCCCGCAACGTGCGCGGCAAGGCCATTCTGTACGCCGACCGCATCACCAAATCGATGCAGGCCGCGATCGAGGAAACCGACCGCCGCCGCGCCAAACAGGCCGACTACAACCGCGAACACGGCATCACCCCGACCAGCATCGTGCGCCCGGTGGTGGACATCATGGAAGGTGCCCGCGCCGCCAACGACGAACACGGCCGGCGCAAGCGCCGCGTCGCCGAACCGGCCGCCGACTACAGCATCCTGACGCCGGAACAGGCAACGCAGAAGATCAGGAAACTGGAACAGCAGATGTACCGCCACGCCCAGGACCTGGAGTTCGAGGACGCCGCCCGCCTGCGCGACGAAATCCAGAAAATCCGCCAGCAGGCGTTCATTGGCTGAGTGTCACGGCCGGTCCGGACGCCGGGCGGGCGACAAGGCCGCGCGGATCGTTCCTCGATGCGGTGGCCGATGATCCGCCCATTCCGGCGCGCAAGCCCGGCATAGGTTGGGGTGAGCGCAGCGAACCCCAACCTGTGGCCCTGCGCAATGCGCGCGCGGGCTACCAGCCCATATGGTGGCCGCCGTTGATGTCGAGGTTGGAGCCGGTGATCCAGGCGGCTTCCTCGCTGACCAGGAAGGCGACGGCGTAGGCGATTTCCTCGGGTTTGCCGAGACGGCCGGTGGGGATGTCGGCGGCGATCTTGGCGCGCACTTCCTCGGGCACGGCCATCACCATGTCGGTGGCGACGTAGCCGGGCGAGACGGTGTTGACGGTGATGCCGAGCTTGGCGTTTTCGCGCGCCAGGGAAATGGTGAAGCCGTGCATGCCGGCCTTGGCGGCGGCGTAGTTGGCCTGGCCGTACTGGCCCTTTAGGCCGTTGATGGAACTGATCTGGATGATCCGGCCCCATTTGCGCTCGCGCATGCCCTCGATCACCGGGCGGGTGACGTTGAAGCAGGAGTTGAGGTTGGTGTTGACCACGTCATGCCACTGCGCCGGGCTCATCTTGTGGAAGGTGCCGTCGCGGGTGATGCCGGCGTTGTTGATCAGCACCTCGATCGGGCCGATCTGCGCGACCAGGTCGGCGACCATGGCGGCGGCCTCTTCCGGGCTGCCGACATCGCCCTTCACCATGGTGAACCCGTAGCCCGCCGCGCGCTGCGCGGCCTGCCATTCGCGGGCCTTTTCCTCGTTGCGGTAGTTGGTGCCGACGCGGTGGCCGAGATCGGCCAGACGACGGCAGATGGCGGTGCCGATGCCGCCGGTGCCGCCGGTGACCAGGATGCTGCGCGGTGTGGTCATGCTGTGTTCCTCCCTTTTTGCTCTCTTGCGGAGCGTGTGCGGAGGATTCTACACAGCCCCCGGCGGGGCGGCTTGATGCGTGTCAATCGGCCGCCGCGGGGACGGCGTCGGCCGTGCGCAGGGCCTGCGGGCGATAGCGTTCCGCCGCCCTGTCCAGCCAGGCCGGCAGGGCGTTTTCGACCGGCACCGGCAGGTCCGGCAGCAGGAATCGCCAGGCGGCGCTCAGTGTGGCGACCGGTTGGTCGACATCGACCGGGCAGGCGGCGAGCGATTTGCTCAGCTTTTCGCCATCGGGACCGAGCGCCAGAGGCAGGTGCAGGTAGCGCGGCGTCGGCAGGCCCAGCGCGCGCTGCACGGCGATCTGGCGCGCGGTGGAGTCGAGCAGGTCGGCACCGCGAACGACGTCGGTGATGCCCTGTGCGGCGTCGTCCACCACCACGGCGAGTTGGTAGGCGTAGAGGCCGTCGCTGCGGCGCAGCACGACATCGCCGACCGTGCGCCCGGTGTCCTCGCGGATGTCGCCGAGGCGGCGGTCGCGGAAGGCGATCTCGCCATCGGCGATGCGCAGCCGCCAGGCCGGATGCGGGGCGCTGGGCCGGGCGACGCAGGCGCGATGGATGCCGTGCGTCGCGGCCAGGTCGCTGCGGCTGCAGCGGCAGGGAAACAGCATGTCTCGCTGGCGCAGGCGATCCAGTGCGGCATCGTAGGCGGCGTGCCGGTGGCGCTGGAACCGCACCGGCTCGTCGGCCTGCAGGCCGAACGCGGCAAGCGCCTGCAACTGCGCGCGCGCGGCACCGGGGCGCTCGCGCGGAGGGTCGATGTCCTCGATGCGCAGCAGCCATTGCCCGCCGTGGTGGCGGGCGTCCAGCCAACTGCCCAGCGCGGCGACCAGGGAGCCGAAGTGCAACGGCCCGCTGGGCGTGGGGGCGAAGCGGCCACGGTAGCGCGGAGTGCTCATGTCGGCGGGAGGCTGGGCCGGCGATTCATCAAAAAAGGGGCGCGGCAGGTTAGTTTAGGCGCGCCGGGCGCGTGTGGACGGATTGGATTCCGGCACGCTGCCCCTATCTCAGCAAATCCCCCGTTCTGCCGCCGGCCGAGGTCGGCGCAGGACTCGGTTTCAACCTGGAGACAAGCCGCCATGATGAGGATCGTGTTGTTCCTGGCCACCAACCTGGCCGTGCTGATGCTGCTCGGCGTGGTGATGTTCGTGCTGGAGTCGGTGTTCGGCGTGCGCCTGGAAGGCGGCGCGGGCCTGCTGGTGATGGCGGCCGTGTTCGGCTTCGGCGGCAGCCTGATCTCGCTGGCGATGTCGAAGTTCATGGCCAAGCGCGCCACCGGTGCCCAGGTGATCGCGCAGCCGCGCAACGAGACGGAGCAGTGGCTGGTCGCCACCGTGCGCAAGCAGGCCGAGGCGGCCGGCATCGGCATGCCCGAGGTCGCCGTCTACGACGCGCCGGAAATCAACGCCTTCGCCACCGGTGCCAATCGCAACAACGCGCTGGTCGCCGTATCCACCGGCCTGCTGCGCAGCATGAGCCGCGACGAGGCCGAGGCGGTGCTGGCGCACGAGGTCAGCCACGTCGCCAACGGCGACATGGTGACGATGGCGCTGTTGCAGGGCGTGCTCAATACCTTTGTCATCGTGCTGGCGCGGATCGTCGGCTCGCTGGTCGATTCCTGGCTCAGCGGCGGCCGTCGCGAAGGCGGCAACGGCATCGGCTATTTCCTCACCGTGATGGTGTTGCAGATGGTGTTCGGCCTCGCCGCATCGGCCATCGCCATGTGGTTCAGCCGCTACCGCGAATTCCGCGCCGACGCCGGCGGTGCCAGCCTGGCCGGCCGGCAGAAGATGATCGCCGCGCTGGAACGCCTGCAAAAAGGCCACGGCGAAAGCACCCTGCCCAACGAAGTCGCCGCCTTCGGCATCGCCGGCGCCAAACGCCTGTTCGCCAGCCACCCCCCGCTGGAAACGCGCATTGCAGCCCTGCGCAGTGCGGTGTGAGGTTGGAAGGCCGGGAATGGGGAATCGGGAATCGGGAATGGGGAATCGGGAATGGGGAATGGGGAATCGGGAATCGGGAATCGGGAAGCGAGAAGCGAGAAGCGAGAAGCGAGAAGCGAGAAGCGAGAGAACAGAGAACGTCGGATCGATCAGCGGTTGCAGGATCTGCAACAGCGCCTGCTGGATCAGCCGATCCACCACGGTCGGAATACCCAGTTCGCGCTCGCCACCACCCG
>JBAYTD010000021.1:0-27423 GCA_041675805.1 Lysobacteraceae bacterium | reverse complement strand
GACGTATCGGCCCAGTCCGGTGCGTCGCGTGGTGATTCCGAAGGCGGGTGGTGGCGAGCGCGAACTGGGTATTCCGACCGTGGTGGATCGGCTGATCCAGCAGGCGCTGTTGCAGATCCTGCACCAGTGCGTGGAGGACGACGTTCATCACGTGCCAGGGAACGCTGCTTTCCAGCCCGAAAAAATGATGGTTGAGACTGAGCCAGGCGACGAATGCCGGTCGCCAGTGATTGCTCCAGGCTTCGCCGGTATCGCCCTTGAAGGCCCAAATCGGAGCCGAGCGCGGTGGCCAGGTGGCTGCCGCGTCCGCGGGTGCGCATCCGCCCGCGGCGACTGGCGGCGCTTCCCGGAGATGCCCGCTCAGGCGTCGCGGTTTTTGTGCCGCATGGCGCGCTGCTTCTCGCGCTGCCAGTCGCGCTCTTTCTCGGCGTCGCGCTTGTCGTGGGCCTGCTTGCCCTTGGCCAGCGCCAGTTCCAGTTTCACCTTGTTGCGCTTCCAGTACAGCGCGGTCGGAATCAGCGTGTAGCCCTCGCGCTCGACGCGGCCGATCAGGCGGTCGATCTCGTGCCGATGCAGCAGCAGCTTGCGGGTGCGCCGCTCGTCGGCGACGACGTGGGTGGAGGCGGACAGCAGCGGCACGATCTGCGCGCCGAACAGGAACAACTCGCCATTGCGGACGATGGCGTAGGACTCGCCGATGTTGACCCGCCCGGCGCGGATCGATTTCAGCTCCCAGCCCTGCAGGGCGAGGCCGGCCTCGAAGCGGTCGTCCAGATGGTAGTCGTGGCGCGCGCGGCGATTGAGGGCAATCGTGCCGCCGCTGGCCGATCCGTTATCCTTGCCTGCTTTCTTCTTGCTCATGCCGATGTCCGTGGATTGCGTTCAATTGTCGCCCATGCGCGCGCCCGCTGGCGAGGCGGGTCGGTGAGCCGGGTCGAGCGCTCGGCCCTGGTCCGGCACAGCGCGACGCGCATGTTCGCCCTGGTCAACGAGGTCGGCGACTATCCCGGCCGCTTCCCCTGGTGCGAGTCGGCCGCCGTCGCCGAGCGTGGCGACGACTGGATGCTGGCGCGGCTGGACGTGCGTTTCGCCGGCATGCGGACCAGTTTCGCCACCCGCAACGTGTGGCAGACCGACCGCCGCATCGATCTGTCACTGGTCGATGGACCGTTCAGCGCGCTGTCCGGCAGTTGGCAGTTCCTGCCGCTGGCCGAGGATGCCTGCAAGGTGTCCCTGCTGCTCGATTTCGATGTCGCCGGGCGCTGGCTGGGCACGGCGCTGGCGACCGGTTTTCGCGGCCTTGCCGATCGCATGGTCGACGACTTCGTGCGCGCCGCCGCGCCGCGCCGCGCTGATGGCTGACGCCTTGTTGCAGGTGGAAGTGGTGCATGCCGGGCTGGCGCGCTGCTGGCGCATCGGTCTGACCCTGCCGGTCGGCGCGCTGGTGGCGGATGCGCTGACGCATTCCGCCATCGCCGAGCGCGCAGGGCTGGACCTGTCCGACTGCCGACTGGGCATTTTCAGCCAGCCCTGCACGCCACAGACCCGCCTGCACGACGGCGACCGGGTGGAAATCTACCGCCCGCTGCGCTGCGATCCGAAAATCGTGCGCCGCCGCCGCGCCGCCGGCGAGCTGTCCTGAAGGCTACGCCTCAGCCGCCGCGCGGGCGCTTGTTGCGCTCTTCGCGCGGCAGGTTGCCGTAGCGCGCCATCTGCCGCATCAGGGCAACGTCGTCGTCGGGGAAGTAGTCGCCTTCGATGCTGGCCAGCGCGTCGCCCTGGAAGGTCAGCGTCAGCGCCTTCACGTCGGTGTCGCCGCCGCGCTTGCGCACGCTGGAGACGTAGTCCCAACGCGAGTGATGGAACGGATCCTGCACCGAGGGCGAGCCGAGCAGGGCGAAGACCTGGCGCTTGCTCATGCCCGGCTCCAGTTGCTCCACCGCCGAGGTCTTCAGCAGGTTGCCCTGGTAGACGTCCACCTTGTAGATCAGGCCGCAGCCGCCGAGCAGCAGGGCAAGGGCGAGGGCGGTGCATAGTCTGGTCATGCAGGGCGGTCCGGGGCGTTCGGATGGGGTGCCGATGATACACTAGCGACCGGATTTTCCCGGCCGCCAGACGTCCGTCCCGTTCAGTCGAAAGTGTGGAGGTGTGTTTCGTGGAATCCCAAGAGCTGCGCAAGGTTGGCTTGAAGGTGACGCATCCGCGCATGCGCATTCTGGAAATCCTGGCGACCGCCAGCCCGCGCCACATGACGGCGGAGGACATCTACCGCCAGTTGCTGGAGCAGGAGGACGACATCGGCCTGGCCACGGTGTACCGCGTGCTGACCCAGTTCGAGTCCGCCGGTCTCGTCATCAAGCACAACTTCGAGGGCGGCCAGGCGGTGTTCGAGCTGGATCGCGGCCATCATCACGACCACATGGTCGATCTCGACAGCGGCAAGGTGATCGAGTTCTTCAACGAGGACATCGAGCGCCTGCAGAACGAGATCGCCGAACAGCACGGCTACATCATCGAGGATCACAGCCTGGTGCTGTACGTGCGTCCCAAGCGCGCCAAGCCACGCTGAGCACCGGCCCGCGCGTCGACTCGCGCGGACCATTCCACGATTCCCGCCAGGGTCGTTCGGAGAACCCCATGCTGCTGGAAGCCCTCGGCGCGGTGCGCGATCTTGGCCGCGTGCATGAAATCGCCTCGGTCCTGATCCGCTACGGCTTCGGCGACCTGGTGCAGCGCATCGGCATGGCCGGCGTGCTGGAGCGCGCCGGCAAGGTGCTGCACTGGCCGGCGATGGGCGAGGAACTGCTGGAGCTGACCCCGCCGCAGCGGGTGCGCCGGGCGATGGAGGATCTCGGGCCGACCTTCGTCAAGCTGGGCCAGGTGCTGGCCACCCGCGTCGATCTGTTCGGTGCCGACTGGATCGAGGAGCTTGGTCGCCTGCAGAACGCCGTGCCGGCGGTGCCGTTCGAGCGCATCGCCGCGCAACTGACCGAGGATCTCGGCCGGCCGCCGCACGAGGTGTTCCGCAACCTGCAAGAACAGCCGCTCGCCGCCGCCTCGCTGGGCCAGGCCTATCGCGCGGAACTGGCCGACGGCACGGCCGTGGTGCTGAAGGTGCGCCGGCCCGACATCCGCCCGGTCATCGAAGCCGACCTGCGCCTGCTCGGCCGCCTCGCCGAACTGATGGAAAACGACCTGCCGGACATGGCGCGCTACCACCCGCGCGAGGTGGTGCGCCAGTTCGCCGTCTCGCTGCGCCGCGAACTGGATTTCGCCGCCGAATGCCGCAGCGCCGAGCGCATCGCGCGCAACTTCCACAACCACCCGGAAGTGTTGATCCCGCGCGTCCATTGGGACTACGTCAGCGAAAGGCTCAACGTGCAGGACTTCGTCGCCGGCATCCCCGGCCAGGCGATGGAGCGCCTCGACGCCGCCGGTCTGGACCGCGTCGAACTGGCCCGCACCGGTGCCGCGATCACCCTGAAGATGGTGCTCGAAGACGGCTTCTTCCACGCCGATCCGCATCCGGGCAACATTTTCTTCCTGCCCGGCAACCGCCTTGGCCTGATCGACTTCGGCATGGTCGGCCGCCTCACCGAAACACGCCGGCACGAAGTGGCGCGGTTGCTGCATGGCCTCGCCGCGCAGCAGGTCGAGTCGGTGGCCGACGTGCTGCTGGAGTGGAGCGCCAACGCCGACATCGACGAAGCGCAGTTGCTGGCCGAGGTCGACGCCTTCGTCGACAACTATCGCGGCGTGCCGCTCAAGCACCTCGGCTTCGGCCGCATGCTGACCGACATGATCGCCGTGCTGCGCGACAACGGCCTCACCCTGCCGCCCGACCTGGCGCTGATGCTGAAAGCCTTCGTCACCCTCGAAGGTATGGCGCGCCGGCTGGATCCGGACTTCGACATGGCCGAGGTGGCCGAACCCTATTTGCAGGATGCGCTGCTCGAACAATATTCCCCCGGAGCGCTGGCCCGGCGCGGCTGGCGCGCCCTGGCCAGTGCTGCCGATCTCGCCGCCAGCCTGCCGCGCGACCTGCGCAAGATCCTCGGCGCGGCCCGCCGTGGCCAGTTCCAGGTACAGGTGGAAGTGACCTCGCTCAAGCGCTTCGGCGACCAGTTCGACCGCGCCGTCAGCCGCCTCACCCTGGGCCTGGTCACCTCCGCCCTGATCATCGGCTCGGCCATCGTGATGAACATCCAGCACCCGGTGAGCCTGTCCAGCGCCTCCGGCCTCGGCGTACTCGGCTTCATCGGCGCGGTCATCGGCGGCATCTGGGTACTGGTGTCGATCCTGCGCGGCAGCCGGTAGCTTCCGTTTCCCTTCCAGGCAGAAACCATGACCGACAACGGCAAGAAACTTTGGTGGGGCGCGCTGGCCCTGTTGCTGGCGGGCATCGGTGCGGCGGTGGGGTGGTTCTCGCACGCGTTGCGGGTTGAGCCGGAAACCTTGTCGGAGCTGACGCGCTCGCCGCAGTCGGTGCAGGCGGAGGTCGATATCGACGTGGCGCGCGCGGCGGTGTTGCGGATGGATCGGCCGGCGCGTCCGACGGCGGTGACGATGGCGCAGACGCCGATCCTGCCGCGGGAGGCGACGGCCCTGGAGGCGCTGGAACTGCTGCGCGCGCCGGCCCAGCGTGGCGATCCTGTGGCCGCCTGCGAACTGGCGCAGATTCTCGGTGAGTGCCGGATGCGCCGCGTGATGCGGCGGATGCCGCAGCGTTCGGCACCGTCCGATGTCGGGTCGCGCGAATTCGAGGCCTATGTCAACGCCGAGGCGGTGCGGCAGGAGTGGCAGGATCGTCTGGAAAAGCGCTGCGAGGGCGTCACTGCGGAGCATCTCTCGCAGGGCATGGGATACCTGGCGCGCGCCGCCGTGGCCGGTCACGCGGCTTCGTTGAGCAGTTTCATGTCCGCGCCGCAGGTTGCCGCAGCGGACTTCCTGCGCGACCCGACCCTGGCGATGGTCTATCGCAGCCAGCTCTGGCCGGCGCTGCGCGATGGCTTGCGCTCGGGCAATCTGATGCTGACCTATGGTTTTCTGCGGCAGATGGCGCAGGGCGAGAGCGCGCCGCTGGCGGCGGTGGTGCCGGCGGAATTTCGCGATCCGAAGGTGGCGGAGGCGCTGCGCCAGCGCCTGGACGTGCGCGACCCGCGCTTTCCCGGCATGCGGCCGGAATCGCCGGCACCGACCCCGGCCGATGAGGCCGAGGCGGAGCGCTGGATCCGCGATCTGTTCGGCGGCGAATTGCCGGGCCAGCAACTGGAAATCCGCCCGCTGGAAGCGCCGTCGCCGGCGCGTGACGACAACCGTGCGGCGACCTGCCGCGATGCCGGGCAGTGGCTGGGGTCGCCCTGATCGCGGTCAGCGGCTGCGTTCGAGCATCTGTCTGGCGTGGGCGCGGGTTTCGCGGGTGATGTCGATGCCGCCGAGCATGCGCGCGGTTTCCTCGATCCGCTCGGCAGCGTCCAGATGCTCGATGCGGCTGTGCGTCTGGCCATCTTCGATCGTCTTGCTGACCCGATGATGCGCGTGGCCGCAGGCCGCGACCTGGGCCAGATGGGTGACGCACAGCACCTGACGTTGCGCGGCCAGCGCACGCAGCTTGCGCCCGACCACTTCGGCGATGGCCCCGCCGATGCCGCTGTCGACCTCGTCGAAGATCATCGTCGGCACGCTGTCGGCACCCAGCGCGGCGACTTCGATGGCGAGGCTGATGCGCGACAGTTCGCCGCCGGAGGCGACCTTGCGCAGCGCGCGCGGGGCCTGGCCGGGGTTGGCCGAGACGAGGAGTTCGACGCGCTCGGCACCCAGTGGATCGGGCGCGGTTTGCGCCTCCGGCTGCGCCGTCAGTTCGGCCACGAAGCGGCCGCCGGCCATGCCCAGTTCGTCCATCAAGGTGCTGACCGCTGCGCCGAGTTGCTGCGCCGTGGCGGCGCGCAGGCGGCTGAGTTCGGCGGCGGCGGCTTGCCAGTCGGCGGCCTGCGCGGCCAGTTCGTGGCCCAGCGTTTCGCGCAGCGCGTCGGCACCGCGCAGGGCGTCCAGTTCCTCGGCCAGCGTTGCGCGGTGGGCGGCGAGTTGCTCGATCGGCACGCGATGGCGGCGCGACAGCTCATGCAGGCGCGACAGGCGCGTTTCGAGTTCTTCCATCCGCGCCGGATCAAGGTCCAGATCGTCGCGGATGCGCTCCAGCGCGGCGGCGGTGTCGTCCATCTGGATGCGCAGCGTGTCCAATGCCTCGGCCAGTTCGGCCAGGCGCGGCTCGTGCTCGACCAGCCGGCGCAACTCGTTGCCGGCCAGCGACAGCGCCCGGCCCACGCCGCCGCCGTCCTCGTCGCCCAGCCGTGCCAGCGCCAGCGTGCAGCCATCGAGCAGGGCGGCGGCATTGGCCTGCCGGCGATGGGCGGCGAACAGGGCGGCCAGGGATTCCGCATCCAGTGCTTCGCGATCCAGTTGGGACAGCGCGCGTTCGATGTCCTCGATGCGCTCGGCGGCGCTGTCGCCACCTTGCAGGGCGGTGATGCGCTGCCGCGTCTCGCGCCAGCGCCGGGCGTGGCCGGCGACCACTGCCAGCGCGTCGGCGTGCTGGCCGAAGGCGTCCAGCAGGTCCAGTTGCGCACTGCGCGAAAGCAGCGCCTGGTGCTCGTGCTGGCCGTGGATTTCCACCAGCAGCCGGCCCAGTTCCGACAGTTGCGCCAGTGTTGCCGGACGGCCGTTGATCCACGCCCGCGAGCCGCCATCGGCGCGCAGACTGCGGCGCAAATGGCATTCGTCGGCCTCGTCGTCGGCGCTCAGCTCCTGCTCGTCCAGCCAGGCGCGTGCCGCCGGCGCATCGGCCAGCGCGAACATCGCGCCGATCTCCGCCCGCTGCGCGCCCTCGCGCACCACCGAAGCCTCCGCCCGCGCCCCGGTCAGCAGCATCAACGCATCGACCAGCAGCGACTTGCCGGCACCCGTCTCGCCGGAAATCACCGTCATCCCGCTGCCGAGTTCGAACTCGACCTCACGGGCGATGGCGAAATCCTTGAGGTACAGGCTGGCAAGCATGGGACGGCGATTTTCCGGTCTTAAAGAAAGGCGCGCGGACGGTAGCACGCAGCGCCGGTGAAGCAAATCCGCGCGCGGATTGCAGGCATCGGCACGCGGCGGACCATTGTCGCCCGGATCGGGCGGTGTTCAGGCCAGGATCCTCCGGGCAGCAACTCGGGTCGCCTGATCCGGTTGCGACATTGCTGTCAGGATATTAAACTGACTGCACTGACAGCCTTTCAAGAAGGTGCAACATGGCCGTGCTGACCGTCCGCAACCTGCCCGACGAAGTGCATCGCGCCCTGCGCGTCCGCGCCGCCCGTCACGGGCGCAGCACCGAAGCGGAGGTGCGCGCCATCCTTGCCTCGGCGGTGCAGCCGGAGGGCAGTCTGAAACTCGGCTCGTTGCTGCACGCCATCGGGCGTGAGGCCGGGCTCTCCGACGAGCAGGTCGACCTGATCAGCCGGCGAGACCGCTCGCTGCCGCGCGAAATCGATTTCGGCTGATACCGCGTCCGAATGATCCTGCTCGACACCAACCTGATCTCCGAGCCGCTGCGTCCCGCGCCGGAGCCTGCCGTGCTGGCGTGGATCGACGCGCAGCCGCTGGAGACGCTGTTTCTTTCCGCGATTTCCGTCGCGGAATTGCGCATCGGCATTGCCGCCATGGCGGCGGGAAAGCGCCGGGACATCTTGCGCGAACGCATTGAAACGCAGGTGCTGCCAGTGTTTTCCGGGCGAATACTTCCCTTCGACATGGCGGCGACGCAGCCCTGCGCCGATCTGCTGGCGAAGGCGAAATCGAAGGGATACGCCATCGCCCTGTCCGATGCCTGGATCGCCGCGATCGCGCTCACGCACGGGATGTCCGTGGCCACGCGCGATGTCGAGCCGTTCCGGATCGCCGGTTGTGCGGTGGTCAATCCGTGGCCGTAGCGGGGGCGGTCGAGTAGCCACGGGGCGGGTCGGGAGCACGACGCGGCCAGTCGCCGTGGCGATCCGCTCGCGGACGGCAGGGCTTGTGTTCGGTGCCGGGTAGACTTATCTACTGGGTATTCCCATTCGTTGCCAAGCCCGTGCCCCACGCCCTTGACGCCCGCGCCCGCCGCCTGCTCCGCGCCCTGATCGCCCAGTACATCCAGGACGGTGCGCCGGTGGGTTCGCGCACGCTGGCCAAGCATTCCGGGCTGGACGTGAGTCCGGCCACGATCCGCAACGTGATGGCGGATCTGGAGGAGATCGGACTGGTGGCAACGCCGCACACCTCGGCCGGACGGGTGCCCACCGCGCAAGGCTATCGCCTGTTCGTCGACAGCCTGTTGCAGGTCACGCCGCCGGGCCAGCGCGAGGTGGAGCAATTGCGCAGCCAGTTGCCGGCCGGGCAGGGCACCCAGCACCTGCTCAGCAGCGCCAGCGAGTTGCTCTCCGCGATGACGCATTTCGTCGGCCTGGTGACGGTGCCCGGCCGCGAGCAGTTCGCCTTCCGCCACATCGACTTCGTGCCGCTGGACGGCCACCGCGTGCTGGTGATCCTGGTGTTCACCGACAACGAGGTGCAGAACCGCATCATCGAGGCACCGCGCGGCTACAGCGCCTCCGAACTGGAACAGGCGGCCAACTATCTCAACAGCCATTTCGCCGGTCGCCATCTGCGCGAGATCCGCGCCGAACTGCTGCGCGAGCTGCGCAAGGCGCGCTCGGCGATGGAACAGGCGCTGTCGGTGGCGGTAGAGCTGTCCGAGGGCGCGTTCGCCGATGCCAAGTCCTCCTCCGATGGCTTGCTGCTGGCCGGTCAGACCCGGCTGATCGGCGTGCACGACCTGTCCGACCTCGACCGCCTGCGCGAACTGTTCGACGCCTTCGCCCGCCAGCGCGAACTGGTGCAATTGCTGGAGCGCTGCATCCAGGCCAAGGGCGTGCGCCTGTTCATCGGCGAGGAGTCCGGCATGGCTCCGCTGGATCGCTGCACCGTGGTCACCGCGCCCTACGGTGCCGATGGCCAGGTGCTGGGCGTCCTGGGCGTGATCGGGCCGACCCGGATGGCCTACGAGCGCGTCATCCCGATGGTGCAGGCCACCGCGCAGGCGCTGGGCGCGGCGATGAGTCGCGGCACCGGTTGAATTGTTCGCCGGCGACCCCCATTGGGCGGTCGATCACGGTTCGCAGCCCGGCCGCACGGCCCGAGCGCGGCGCGGATGTGATTCCGGGGAAACCTTTTTTCAGTTGATCGGAGTTGTCATGCAAAGCAACGAATGGTCGTCCGACGAGGGCGAGGACCTGTCCGCCGAGAGCGCCGCCGATGGCGCGCAGGCGAAGATCGCCGAGCTTGAAGCGGCCCTGTTGGCGGTGCGCGACGAACAGTTGCGCGAGCGCGCCGACCTCGACAACCAGCGCAAGCGGCTGGTCCGCGATGTCGATCAGGCGCGCAAGTTCGCCAACGAGCGCTTGCTGGCCGAACTGCTGCCGGTGATCGACAACCTGGAGCGCGGCATCGAGGCCGCCGGCACCGACTTCGAGCGCCTGCGCGAGGGCGTGCAACTGACCCTGCGGCAACTGCTCAAGGTCGGCGAGGACCACGGCCTGCAGGTGATCGAGGCCGACGGCCAACCGTTCGACCCCGAGTTCCACCAGGCCGTCAGCACCGTCGCCTCCGCCGAGCACCCCGCCAACAGCGTCGTGCAGTCGATGCAGAAGGGCTATTCGCTCAACGGTCGACTGCTGCGCCCGGCCCTGGTGGTGGTGGCTCAATAGCCGGGATCGGGGATTCGGGATTGGGGATTCGTCAATAAGCCGCGATGCAATCACCAATCACCAATCCCGTCCCATCCCCACTTGAATCCCCGTCGCACCATCACCACCTAGCCAACCAGAGGCGGTCGCCCGGCCGCGCCAAGTCAACACATTTCGGAGAGATCACTCATGGGCAAGATCATCGGTATTGACCTCGGCACCACCAACAGCTGCGTGGCGGTGATGGAGGGCGGCCAGGCCAAGGTCATCGAGAACGCGGAAGGCGACCGCACCACGCCTTCCATCGTCGCCTTCACCAAGGACGGCGAAACCCTGGTAGGTGCCTCGGCCAAGCGCCAGGCGGTCACCAACCCCAAGAACACCTTGTACGCGGTGAAGCGCCTGATCGGCCGCAAGTTCACCGACGCCGAGGTGCAGAAGGACATCGGCATCGTGCCCTACGGCATCGTCGCGCACGACAACGGCGACGCCTGGGTGCAGACCAGCGACGGCAAGAAGATGGCGCCGCCGCAGATCTCCGCCGAAGTGCTCGGCAAGATGAAGAAGACCGCAGAAGCCTACCTCGGCGAGGCCGTCACCGAGGCGGTCATCACCGTGCCGGCCTACTTCAACGACAGCCAGCGCCAGGCGACCAAGGACGCCGGTCGCATTGCCGGTCTTGAAGTCAAGCGCATCATCAACGAGCCGACCGCGGCGGCGCTGGCCTATGGCCTCGACAAGAAGGGCAGCGACCGCAAGATCGCCGTCTACGACCTCGGCGGTGGCACCTTCGACGTGTCGATCATCGAGATCGCCGAAATCGACGGCGAGAAGCAGTTCGAGGTGCTGGCCACCAATGGCGACACCTTCCTCGGCGGCGAGGACTTCGACATGCGCGTCATCGACTACCTGGTCGAGGAGTTCAAGAAGGACCAGGGCATGGACCTGAAGAACGATCCGCTCGCCCTGCAGCGCCTCAAGGACGCCGCCGAGCGCGCCAAGATCGAGCTCTCCAGCGCTCAGCAGACCGAGATCAACCTGCCGTACATCACCGCCGACGCCTCCGGCCCCAAGCACCTGGCCATCAAGCTGACCCGCGCCAAGCTGGAAGCCCTGGTCGAGGACCTGGTCAAGCGCACCATCGAGCCCTGCCGCACGGCGCTCAACGATGCCGGCCTGCGCGTCTCCGACATCAACGAGGTGATCCTGGTCGGCGGCCAGACCCGCATGCCCAAGGTGCAGCAGGCGGTGACCGAGTTCTTCGGCAAGGAGCCGAAGAAGGACGTCAACCCCGACGAAGCCGTCGCCATCGGCGCGGCGGTGCAGGGCGGTGTGCTGGCCGGCGATGTCAAGGACGTGCTGCTGCTCGACGTGACCCCGCTGAGCCTCGGCATCGAGACCCTGGGCGGCGTGATGACCAAGCTGATCGAGAAGAACACCACCATCCCGACCAAGGCGGCGCAGGTGTTCTCCACCGCCGAGGACAACCAGACCGCCGTCACCGTGCACGTGCTGCAGGGCGAGCGCGAACAGGCCCGCTACAACAAGTCGCTGGCCAAGTTCGACCTCGCCGGCATCGACGCCGCGCCGCGCGGCATGCCGCAGGTGGAGGTGTCCTTCGACATCGACGCCAACGGCATCCTGCACGTCAGCGCCAAGGACAAGAAGACCGGCAAGGAACAGCGCATCGAGATCAAGGCCGGCTCCGGCCTGTCCGACGAGGAAATCCAGCGCATGGTCGCCGACGCCGAAGCGCACCGCGAGGAAGACCGCAAGTTCCACGAACTGGTCGGCGCACGCAACAAGGCCGACGCCCTGATCCACGCCACTCGCAGCGCCATCAAGGATGCCGGCGGCAAGCTGCCGGGCGACCAGATCGGCCGCATCGAAGCCGCCCTGGCCGACCTTGAAACCGCCATGAAGGGCGACGACCAGGCGCAGATCGAGGCCCGCACCCGCAACCTGGAAGAAGCCGCCGCCTCCCTCCAGGCCGCCGCCTCCGCCGGCTTCGACCCCAACGCCGCCGGCGGCCCCGACCCCGCCGCCGCCTCCGGCAACGACGACGTCGTCGACGCCGAGTTCACCGAGGTGAAGGATGACGAGAAGAAGCCGTGAATCGGGAATAGGGAATCGGGAATCGAAGGAGCTGGGCCAGCGCCCGGCTCCTTCTGTTTATCCGATGCCCTGTTCCGCGATCACGCAAGGCATGCGCCGCGACCCCTCACGCCTTTGACGATTCCCCATTCCCGATTCCCCATTCCGGCCAATGAAACGCGACTACTACGATGTCCTTGGCGTCCAGCGGGACGCGCCCGATGACGAGTTGAAGAAGTCCTATCGTCGTCTGGCGATGAAGTTCCACCCGGACCGCAACCCCGGTGATGCGGCGGCGGAGGCCAAGTTCAAGGAGGCCAAGGAAGCCTACGAAGTGCTTTCCGACGCGCAAAAGCGTCGCGTCTACGACCAGCACGGCCACGCCGCCTTCGAGGGCGGCATGGGCGGGCGCGGCGGGGCCGGCGGCGTCGACATGGGCGACATTTTCGGCGACATCTTCGGCGACATTTTCGGCGGCGGCCGCAGTCGCGGGCCGCGTCGCGGTGCCGACCTGCGCTACGTGATGGAACTCGACCTCGAAGAGGCCGTGTTCGGCGTCCAGCGCGAAATCCGCATCCCCGCCCAGGCCGGTTGCGACGACTGCCAGGGCTCCGGCTCGGCCGATGGCAAGGTCGAGTCCTGCGGCACCTGTCGCGGCCAGGGCCGCGTGCGCATCCAGCAGGGCATCTTCTCCGTGCAGCAGAGCTGCCCGCACTGCGGCGGCAGCGGCAAGACCATCCCCAACCCCTGCCGCACCTGTCGCGGCCACGGTCGCGTGGAAACGGAAAAGACCCTGTCGGTGAAGATTCCCCCCGGCGTCGACAACGGCGACCGCATCCGCCTCGGCGGCGAGGGCGAGCCCGGTGCCCAGGGCGCCGCGCCGGGCGACCTGTACGTCGAAGTAGCGGTACGCGAACACGCCATCTTCCAGCGCGACGGCGACGACCTCTACTGCGAAGCCCCGATCCGCTTCTCCCAAGCCGCACTGGGCGCGGAACTGCGCGTGCCGACGCTGGATGGCGAAGCCATCGTCAAGGTGCCGGCGGAAACCCAGACCGGCAAACTGTTCCGCCTGCGCGGCAAGGGCGTCAAATCCGTCCGCAGCCACGGCCCCGGCGACCTGCTCTGCCGCGTCGTCGTCGAAACCCCGGTCAAACTCACCCGCCGCCAGCGCGAACTGCTGGAAGAGTTCGAATCCACCTTCGAAGGCACCACCGAACAACACTCCCCCCGCGCCAGCTCCTGGCTCGATGGCGTCAAAGCCTTCTGGGACAAGATGACCGCCTGAGCGGTCTACCGCTGTCGGCACGGCTGCGCTGACGCCGCCGCGCCGGGATCAAGCCGCAGGGCGGTTATCATCGCCGCATGACGACACCCATCCGCCTGCTGATCCATGGTGCGTCCGGCCGCATGGGCCGGGCGGTGTTGCGGCTGGCTGCCGAGGATCCGCGTTTCGTGGTGGCGGCGGCGGTCAGCGGGCAGGGCGTGCCGTTGGCGGAAGCCGGAGACGCGCCGGTGCTGGCGGCGGCGATGATCGAGGACGTGGAGGATTTCGATCTGGCGCTGGATTTCAGTCTGCCGCCGGCGTTCGGGCGTCTGTGCGCGCTGTGCGCGCGGCGCGGGGCGATGCTGGTGTCGGGGACGACCGGTCTGGATGCTGCGCAGTTCGCCGCGCTGGATGCGCTGGCGACGCGCGTGGCGGTGCTCTGGGCGGCCAATTTCAGTCTTGGCGTGGCGGTGATGGCCGATCTGGCGCGCCGGGCGGCGCAGGCGCTGGCGGCCTGGGACATCGATCTGGTCGAGTCGCACCACGTGCACAAGCGCGATGCGCCCTCCGGCACGGCGCTGGCGCTGGGACAGGCGGTGGCGCAAGGTGCCGGGCGCGAGCCGCGTTACGCCAGCCTGCGCGCCGGTGACATCGTCGGCGAGCACCTGCTCCAGTTCAGCGGCGCGGGCGAGCGGTTGGAACTGGTCCACCGCGCCGGCCACCGCGACATTTTCGCCCGTGGCGCGCTGGAATGCGCCGCCCGTCTGGCCGGGCGCGGACCCGGCCGCCACGCCATCGCCGATCTGCTGTTTGCCGACGGCTGAAGGCGGCCGGCCGGCGGACATGAGCGAAACGTGAAGCGGCGACGTTTTCTTTTGCCGGTGCGGTCACTACAATTCGCGCTCGCCTCATCCCCTCGATCCACGGACCCGCCCGCGCTGGCCCGTGGGTCGCCCTGCATCCGCGCCTGTCGCGGCTGAGCGCCCGGGGTTATCCCGACCTGCAAAGGCGAACCAACGTGCTGCAACCCGCAATTCTGGCTCTGGCCGACGGCACCGTGCTCGACGGCGTGTCGATCGGTGCGCAGGGACTGAGCGTCGGCGAAGTGGTGTTCAACACCGCGATGACCGGCTATCAGGAAATCCTCACCGATCCCTCCTACGCGCGGCAGATCGTCACCCTCACCTATCCGCATATCGGCAACACCGGCTGCACGGCGGCCGACGACGAGGCCGCGGCGCTGCATTGCGCCGGCCTGATCGTCCGCGAGCGGCCGCTGCCGGCCAGCAACTGGCGCAGCGAGGCCGATCTCGGCGATTGGCTGGCGGCGCGCGGTGTGGTCGCTATCGCCGAAGTCGACACCCGCCGGCTGACCCGGATCCTGCGCGATGGCGGGGCGCAGGGCGGTTGTCTGGTCGCCGGGCCGCAGGCCGCCGACCGCGAGGCCGCCATCGCCGCCGCGCGCGCCTTTCCGGGCCTCGCCGGCATGGACCTGGCGCGCGTCGTCAGCACCGCCCGGCCCTACGCCTGGGACGAGGGCGCGCTGGATCTCGACAGCGGCGCGTTTCGCCGCATTGAACCGCGCTTCCATGTCGTCGCCTACGATTTCGGCGTCAAGCGCAACATCCTGCGCATGCTGGCCGAGCGCGGCTGCCGGCTCACCGTGGTGCCGGCGCAGACGCCGGCCGCGGAAGTGCTGGCGATGAATCCCGATGGCGTGTTCCTGTCCAACGGTCCGGGCGATCCGCAGCCCTGCGACTACGCCATCGCCGCCATTCGCGAGTTCATCGCCCGCAAGTTGCCGCTGTTCGGCATCTGCCTGGGCCACCAGTTGCTCGGCCTGGCCGCCGGCGCAGGCACGGTGAAGATGAAGTTCGGCCACCACGGCGCCAACCATCCGGTGCAGGATCTGGACACCGGCGGGGTCAGCATTTCCTCGCAGAATCACGGTTTTGCGGTGGACGAGGCGAGCCTGCCGGTCACAGTCCGCGCCACCCATCGTTCCTTGTTCGACGGCAGCCTGCAGGGCATCGCACTGACCGACGCCCCGGCGTTCGGCTTCCAGGGTCATCCGGAAGCCAGCCCGGGCCCGCACGACGTGGCGGCGCTATTCGACCGCTTCGTCGCCATGATGGGCACCCGCCCATGACCGGGAGATTCTCGATGAAACACCTTTGCCAAATCCTGCTTCTGTGCACCTTCCTGCTCGCCGGCCAGGCCATCGGCGCGACGCCGCCGCTGGGCGATTTCTTCAAGGATCCGGAATTCAGCAGCGTGTCGCTGTCGCCCGGTGGCGAATACATCACCGTGTCCAAGCCCGAGGGCGACCGCACCGTGCTGGCCGCCTTCCGCGTCGCCGACATGAAGCTGATCGGCAAGTGGGACTACGGTGCCGACCTGCACATCGACCGCGTGCGCTGGGTCAACCACGAGCGCTTCTTCATGTACGTGACGCGCAAGACCGGCCGCTTCGACTTCCGCGAGGGCAATGCCGACGTCTACGCCTCCAACGTCGACGGCAGCCGGCGCATCGACATCCCCAATGGCGGCTTCTACGGCATCGTCGACACCATGCCCGAGGATGACCGCTGGATCTACGTGCAGCGCTCGGTGGAGTCCGCCTTCCTGTTCAAGATGGATGTCAACAACGCGCGCACCGTCACCGTCGCCACCGCGCCGCTGCGCTACGGCAGCTTCCTGCTCGATGCCGACAAGAACGTCCGCTACGTGTTCGGCCAGAACGAGAAGAACCAGAGCATCACCATGCGCCGCGACGGCGACCAGTGGACCACCGTGCACACCGCCGACATGGGAGAATCGGTGCGCCGCCCGCTGGGCTTCGCCGCCGACAACAAGCGCGTCTACTTCGCCGTCAGCGAGCAGGGCGAGCCGACCGCGATCCATCTGGTCGACCCGGACACCGGTGCATTCGAGGTGGTGGCGCGCAATGCCAATGTCGATCCGTCCGCCTACCTGTCCAGCAGCGACGACCGCCACCTGCTCGCCGTCGGCTACCTCGACGGCATGCCGTCATACGAGTTCATCGACCGCGAGCATGAGGACACCAAGGCTTATGCCGGCCTGATCAACGCCTTCCCCGAACACGCGGTGGGCTTTCGTGGCATCAGCCGCGACGGCCGCTTCGTCCTGCTCAACACCTACAGCGACGTCGATCCGGGCAGCTATTACCTGTTCGACCGCCAGTCCGGCAAGGTGAAGTTCCTGCTCTCGGCGATGAGCTGGATCAAGCCCGAGCAGATGTCGCCGATGCAGCCGATTTCACTCACCGCCCGCGACGGCACGCCGCTGCACGGCTACATCACCATTCCGGCCCACAGCGACGGCAGGAACCTGCCGCTGATCCTGCACCCGCACGGCGGCCCGCACGGCCCGCGCGATGGCTGGCGCTTCAACCCCGAGGTGCAGTTCCTCGCCAGTCGCGGCTACGCCGTGCTGCAAATCAACTTCCGCGGCTCAGGCGGCTATGGCAACGCCTTCGAGCGCGCCGGCTACCGCAACTGGGGGACGACGATGATCGACGACATGACCGATGCCGTCGACTGGGCCATCGCCCAGGGCATCGCCGATCCGCAGCGCCTGTGTACCTACGGTGCCTCCTACGGCGGCTACGCGGCGCTGCAATCGGTGGTGCGTAACCCGGACAAGTATCGCTGCACCATCGGCTACGTCGGTGTCTACAGCCTGCCGCTGATGTTCAAGGACGGCGACATCCCGGAAAGCGCCACCGGCCGCAACTACCTCAAGCGGGTTATGCCGGAATCGGTGGCCGAGCAGCAGGCGCAGTCCGCCGCCTTCAACGTGGACAAGATCCGCATTCCGGTGATGCTGGTGCAGGGCGGCAAGGACGTGCGCGTGCCGCCGAGCCAGTACCGGGCGCTGAAGAACGCCCTGGCCGAAGCCGGGCGGCCGATCGAGGAGGACATCCTCGAGCCCAAGGAGGGCCACGGTTTCTACGACTTCGACAACCAGGTCCGCCTGTACACCAGGATGGCCGAGTTCCTCGACCGCCACATCGGCGCCGGGGCCGCCTCCCGCACCGCCCACTGACGAGCGCCCCGATGCCCAAGCGCAGCGACATCCGTTCCATCCTCATCATCGGTGCCGGACCCATCGTCATCGGCCAGGCCTGCGAGTTCGACTATTCCGGCGCGCAGGCCTGCAAGGCGCTGCGCGAGGAGGGCTACCGCGTGGTGCTGGTCAACTCCAACCCGGCCACCATCATGACCGACCCGGAGACCGCCGATGCGGTCTACATCGAGCCGATCAACTGGCAGATGGTGGAGAAGATCATCGCCAAGGAACGGCCCGATGCGCTGCTGCCGACGATGGGCGGACAGACCGCGCTGAACTGCGCGCTGGATCTGGCCGACAACGGTGTGCTGGAGAAGTACGGCGTCGAACTGATCGGTGCTTCGCGCGAGGCGATCCGCATGGCCGAGGACCGCGAGCTGTTCCGCGTGGCGATGGGCGAAATCGGCCTGGAGTGCCCCAAGGCCGAAGTGGCGCGCAGTTTCGAGCAGGCGCAGGACATCCAGACCCGGGTCGGCTTCCCGACCATCATCCGGCCCAGCTTCACCCTTGGCGGCAGCGGCGGCGGCATCGCCTACAACCGGGAAGAGTTCGAGGAAATCGTCAAGCGCGGGCTGGAGCTCTCGCCCACGCACGAGGTGCTGGTGGAGGAATCGGTGCTCGGCTGGAAGGAGTTCGAGATGGAAGTGGTCCGCGACCATGCGGATAACTGCATCATCGTCTGCTCCATCGAAAACCTCGACCCGATGGGCGTGCACACCGGCGATTCGATCACCGTCGCCCCGGCGCAGACGCTGACCGACCGCGAGTACCAGCGCCTGCGCAACGCCTCCATCGCCGTGCTGCGCAAGATCGGCGTCGATACCGGCGGCAGCAATGTGCAGTTCGGCATCGACCCGCGCAGCGGCCGCGTGGTGGTCATCGAGATGAACCCGCGCGTCTCGCGCTCCTCGGCGCTGGCCTCCAAGGCGACCGGCTTTCCGATCGCCAAGATCGCCGCCAAGCTGGCGGTCGGCTACACCCTGGACGAGCTGCGCAACGAGATCACCGGCGGTGCCACGCCGGCCAGCTTCGAGCCGACCATCGATTACGTGGTCACCAAGATCCCGCGCTTCGCCTTCGAGAAGTTTCCCGCCGCCGATTCGCGCCTGACCACGCAGATGAAGTCGGTCGGCGAAGTGATGGCGATGGGCCGCTCGTTCTCCGAATCGCTGCAAAAGGCCCTGCGCGGGCTGGAAACCGGCAAGACCGGACTTGATCCGACCGCGCTCGACCTCGACAGCGAGGAAGGCCGGCTGGAACTGCGCCGGCAATTGCGCGAGGCCGGGCCGGACCGCCTGTTCCACGTCGCCGACGCCTTCCGCACCGGCATGGACGTGGAGGAAGTGTTCGGCCTGTCCAGCATCGATCCGTGGTTCCTGCGCCAGATCGAGGCACTGGTGCAGGCCGAGCGCGAGGTCGCCGAGGCCGGCCTCGCCGCGCTCGACGCCGCATGCCTGCGCCGGCTCAAGCGGCTGGGCTTCTCCGATGCCCGCCTCGCCAGCCTGCTGGATACCGACGAAGCGGCGATCCGCGCCCTGCGTCGCGCCTTCGGCGTGCGCCCGGTCTACAAGCGGGTGGATTCCTGCGCCGCCGAGTTCGCCACCGATACCGCCTACCTGTATTCCACCTACGAAGACGAGTGCGAGGCCAACCCGAGCGACCGCGACAAGATCATCGTGCTCGGCGGCGGCCCCAACCGCATCGGCCAGGGCATCGAGTTCGACTATTGCTGCGTGCACGCCGCGCTGGCCCTGCGCGAGGATGGTTACGAAACCATCATGGTCAACTGCAACCCGGAAACCGTCTCCACCGACTACGACACCTCCGACCGCCTGTACTTCGAGCCGCTGACGCTGGAGGACGTGCTGGAAATCGTCGAACTGGAGCAGCCCAGGGGCGTGATCGTGCAGTACGGCGGGCAGACGCCGCTGAAACTGGCGCGCGCGCTGGAAGCCGCCGGTGTGCCCATCGTCGGCACCAGCCCGGACAGCATCGACCTTGCCGAGGACCGCGAGCGCTTCCAGAAGCTGATCGAGGGCCTGGACCTGCGCCAACCGCCCAACCGCACCGCGCGCAGCGCCGAGGAGGCGCTGGCGCACGCCCGCGAAATCGGCTATCCGCTGGTGGTGCGGCCCAGCTACGTGCTCGGCGGCCGGGCCATGGAGGTGGTCTATTCCGATGCCGACCTGAGCCGCTACATCCGCGACGCCGTCGCCGTCTCCAACGACTCCCCGGTGTTGCTCGACCGCTTCCTCGACCACGCGGTGGAAGTGGACGTGGACGTGATCGCCGATGCCGAGGGACAGGTGCTGATCGGCGGCATCATGCAGCACATCGAGGAGGCCGGCGTGCATTCCGGCGACTCCTCCTGTTCGCTGCCGCCGTACAGCCTCGACGCCGCCGTGCAGGCGCGCCTGCGCGAGCAGGTCACGCAGATGGCGCGGGCGCTGAAGGTGGTCGGGCTGATGAACACGCAGTTCGCCGTCCAGGGCGAGGACATCTTCGTGCTGGAGGTGAACCCGCGCGCCTCGCGCACCGTGCCGTTCGTCTCCAAGGCCATCGGTGCGCCGCTGGCCAAGATCGCCGCCCGCTGCATGGTCGGCCGCACGCTGGCGCAGCAGGGCGCAACGCACGAAATCGTGCCGGATTACTACTCGGTGAAGGAAGCGATCTTCCCGTTCGCCAAGTTCCAGGGCGTCGACCCGATCCTCGGCCCGGAAATGCGCTCCACCGGCGAAGTGATGGGCGTCGGCCGCGACTTTGGCGCCGCCTTTGCCCGCGCCCAGGAAGCCGCCAGCATCCGCGTGCCGCCGGTCGGCAAAGCCTTCGTTTCCGTGCGCGACCCGGACAAGCAGCGCCTGGTCGATGTCGCCCGCGAACTGCTGGCGCGTGGCTTCTCCCTGGTCGCCACCGCCGGCACCGCCGCCTTCCTGCGCCAACAGGGTTTCGATTGCGAAGCGGTCAACAAGGTGATCGAAGGCCGCCCGCACATCGTCGACCTGATCAAGAACGGCGAGATCAGCTACATCGTCAACACCACCGAAGGCCGCCAGGCCATCGCCGACTCCTTCTCCATCCGCCGCGAAGCCCTGCAACAGCGCATCACCTATTCGACGACGATTTCAGGCGCACTGGCCCTGCTGCATTCGCTGAACTATCGCGGCGGCGGCGACGTGCATTCGCTGCAAGCCCTGCACGGCGAACTGGCGGCTGGCGACGGCGTGCTGGCGTAGAGGCATTCGAGTGTGTCGGATCCGCGCCTTTGGCGCTTGATCCGACCTACGTGGTTTCCGCGCCCGTGCGCGCCTTCGCAGCGGAGTCTGTAGGTCGGATCAAGCCGCGCAGCGGCGGATCCGACAAGGCATCTATTCGCCGCTCAACTCGGCTGGTCGCGCGCCGAGCAGGTTGACGATCAAGTCGGGGGCGATTTCCAGTTGCAGGCCGCGCTGACCGCCGTTGCAGTACACCGTCGCCTGCGCCAATGCGCTGGTTTCGATGGCGACCGGCAGGCGTTTTTTCTGTCCGAACGGGCTGATGCCGCCGATGCGATAGCCGCTGATGCGCTCCGCTGCCGTCGCCGCGAGCAGGCTGGCACGTTTGCCGCCGAGTGCGGCGGCCAGTTTCTTCAGGCTCAGTTCGCGGTCCACCGGCAACAGCGCGCAGACCGGCTGGCCGTCCAGGTCCAGCAGCAGGGTTTTCAGCATCCGCGCCGGGTCGATGCCGAGTGCTTCGGCCGCCTGTCGGCCGAGGTTGGCGGCCCCGGGATCGTAATCGTATCGGTGCAGGCGATAGGCGATGCCGGCGGCATCCAGGGCGCGGGTGGCGGGTGTGGCGCGGCTCATGCGATGGCGATGCGGCAACGCTGGCCGGCCGTCCGCCGCTCGATGGGTTCGAGCGCGGCGGCGGCCAGCAAGGGCATGACCCGAAGCCTGCTCAATCGACCTGCGGCAGCGCCGACGGATCGCCCAGCATGCGCGCCGGGTCGATGCGCATGCCGTGCCAGCGCAGGCCGAAATGCAGGTGCGGGCCGGTCGAGCGACCGGTGCCGCCGACCTTGCCGAGCAGTTCGCCCTGTTTCACTTTCTGGCCCGGTGTCACGGTGATTTCGCTGAGGTGGAAGTACTCGCTGACCAGACGGTCGCCGTGGTTGACGTAGACCGCCTGGCCGGTGAAGAAGTGATCGCCGGTCAGCACCACTTCGCCATCGGCGACGGCGTTGACCGGCTGGCCTTCACCGATGCCGTAGTCGAGGCCGGTGTGCGCGGCCTTGGGATGGCCGTTGAAGATGCGCTTGTAGCCGAAACCCTTGCCGGTGGGCAGCGGGTCGTGCGGCGCTGCCAGCGGCAGGGTGAACTGTGCCGCGCCGCTGTGACGGTGGAACAGCGGCGTGATCTGGGCCGATTCGCGGCGGATGCGCGCCAGTTCGGCAGGGCCGGGCAGGACGTAGTGCATCATGTCTTCCGGCAGGTCGATGGGCTGCTCGGGAAAGTCCACGGCGCTGACTGTCAGCGCGCCCTGCTGGCGACCCTGGGCGGTGATCCTGGCGATCGGGTAGGTGCCGGGAGCGCGGGCGAAGTCGATGGGGTAGTAGCAGTCCCCGGCGATGGCGTCGCGGCGCTTGCCCTCGAATTCGCAGGCGACGGCATCGCCGCCGGTCCAGCGGCCGATGTCGCCCTGGGCGACCTCCACCTGATGCGCCGCACTCGGCGCGGCAATGGCCAGAAAGGCGGAAAGGACGATGATGCGCATGGCGGGCTCCTTGGCTCAGCGGCGGGGAAACGCCGTCCAGCCTCACACGAAGTGGACGGCGCTGCCGTGATCCAGGGCAAACCCACGGTGAAAATGTGTCAAACCGAAGCGATTTCCTGCCGCCACCGCCGGACGAGGGCGGCGCGCGGCGTCAGGCGTCGTCGCGCCGTCGCAGCCAGATTGCGGCGGCGATCATCGCCGCACCGGCGGCCATGCCGATCCAGACATCGCTGCCGGCGAAGATGTGCCAGCCGCGGCTGAGGTCGACGATGCGCATCACGTCGGCGGGACTTTCGATGCTGCCGGCGCTGGCGGCGAGGCGGCCGAGCAGGGCACCGTCGATGTACCAGCTTCCCGGTGCCAGGCTGAGCAGGCCGCGATAGCCGAGCACGTACCAGATGCTGCCATGCGGCATCGAGATGCCGGGCAGGGCACCCATCCAGCTCAGCAGGGTGGCCGACAGCAGCGGCGTCAGCACCGCCCACAGGAAGGGTTTGGAGCGGGCGAAGGCCGAGCACAGCATCAGCCAGCCCACCGTCGGCAACGACCAGGCGGCGTACACCGGCACGATGCCGAGCGCGTTGACGGCGACGCGCAGCGGATGCGAGTGGACGATCATCGACCAGGCACCGGGCATGTCGTTGATCTTCAGCATCAGCGCCGAGATCAGCAGCAGGCAGACGCCGATCAGAAGGCCGATGGCGATGGCCAGCGCCGGTGCCAGCAGCAGTGCCCAGCTCAGCTTGGCGGCAACGCTCAGCCAGTCCGACACCGGCAGCGATTTCCAGAACAGGATGCTGCGGTCGCGGCGGTCGTCGTGCAGGGTGCCCAGGCAGTAGAAGAACACCACGAAGCCGAGCACCAGGGCGACGATGCCGACGCCGGCCAGCAGGCCGCCATCGCCGATGAAGCCCATCTGCCGGGCGAACTCGGCTTGCGCCATGCCGACGTTGAGGTTGCGCGGGCGCTCGATGCCGGAGATGTGCAAGGTGCCGGCCAGCGCGCCGAGCAGGCTCAGCGTGCAGATCACGATGCCGGCGATCACCGGTGCCCAGAAGAAACCGCCACGGTTTTCCCACAGCTCGCGGCGCAGCAGCCAGCCGAACTTGCGCAGCCTTGAGCGTGCTGCCGTGGAGCCGGAAGGCGTGGAGGCGTTCATGCGTAGGTTCCTTTCATCGTGGCCACGAACAGGTCGGCGACATTCGGCGTGCGCAGTTCGCCCAGCGCGGCCAGGCGCTGATGGTCGATGCCGTCGAACAGGAAGATCGTCTTGCCGAACACGGCGCGTTCGTCGAGCGGGCCGAGCGCGCGCGCGGCATCGGCCTGCGCCGGGCCGACCATCACCTCGGTGAAGCGCTCGGCAACTTCGTCCATCGACGCCGCCAGGGCGATCCGGCCGGCGCGCACGAACAGCAGATCGGTGAGGATGTGTTCGATTTCCTCGACCTGGTGGGTGGTGACGACGATGGTTTTTTCCTCGTCGAAATAGTCGTTCAGCAGGCTCTGGTAGAACTGCTTGCGATAGAGGATGTCCAGGCCCAGCGTCGGCTCGTCCAGCACCAGCACCCTGGCGTCGATGGCCATCACCAGGGCCAGGTGCAGTTGCACGATCATGCCCTTGCTCATCTCGCGCACGCGCTGCCTGGGCTGGAGCTTGGTGCGGGCGAGGAAGGCTTCGCACCTGGCGCGCGAGAAGCGCGGATGCACGCCTTCGACGAAATCGATGGCCTGCGAGACGCGGATCCAGCGCGGCAGGATGGCGACATCGGCAATGAAGCAGACCTCGTTCATCAGCTTGTCGCGCGCTCTGCGCGGATCATGGCCGAGCACGGACAGTTCGCCCTCGAACGAGGTCAGGCCGAGGATCGCCTTCAGCGCCGTGGTCTTGCCGGCACCGTTGGGGCCGATCAGGCCGACGATGCGACCGGGCGCGATGGAGAAGCTGACGTCGTCCAGCGCCGGCTTGCCGTTGTATTTCTTGCTCAGGTTGCGGGCGACGATGGCACTCATGGGCGGGCTCCGGCGCTGGCTTCGATGCGGGCGCGCAGGGCGTCCCAGTCCAGGCCCAGGCGCTGGATGCGCTCGACAATGGCCGGCCATTCCTCGTCGAGGAAGCGCTGGCGCTCGCTGGCCAGCAGTTTTTCCGGTGCGCCTTCGGTGACGTACATGCCCAGTCCTCTGCGTTTTTCCACCAGCGACGCGTCGGCCAGTTCCTGGTAGGCGCGCGAGACGGTGATCGGGTTGAGTTGGAAATCGGCGGCGACCTGGCGCACCGATGGCAGCGCGTCGCCGGGCTTGAGCGCGCCGTCGAGCAGCATGGCAACGACGCGTTCCTTGAGTTGCAAGTAGATCGGGGTCGATTCGCTCCAGGCGATGCTCATGAACGGCCCTCCGCAGGACGTGCCGCCGCAGCGCGGAACGAGTAGAACGGCATCGTCGGCGTGTGACGGGCGACGTCGCGGGAGGGCGCGGCGTGACCATCGCGGGCATCGCCGTCTCGGGCGGCGCTTGTGCGCTCCTTGGCGAGCGGCGCGGCGGCGCTGCCGGTCGGCCACATCCAGCGCACGCCCTGCAAGGCCAGCGTGCCGATCAGCGCCGCCGGGCCGGCGTCGGCCGGACGCGCGATCAGCGCGCCGTCGATGCCGATCAGGCGGGCGACATGGTGGACCGCCTGCGTCTTCACCGCCTCGGCGTGGCCGGGCTGGAAGGCCAGCGGCAGGCAGGAAAGCAGGGCGAGGACACTGAACAGCGCCAGCGGTGAACGCGTGCGGGCGATGCGTTTCAGCAGAAGGGACATGGGGCGCTCCGGTGCTGTTCTGATGGCATGGTGGTGTAGTGAACTATAACACCATGAAAGCGGCGATCAACCTGCCATTGGTCATGCCTTGAAAGATCGCCGTCTCACCCCGCCGTCGGCGGGGTCAGTCCGGCAGCGGCGTGCCCGCACGCCAGCCCAGCTCGCGCAGGCGCTCGAACAGGGCCAGCACGTCGTGGCGCACGTCCAGCGTATGCACCGGCAGCACCAGCAGGTCGCCGGGCCGCGCCCAGGACAGCGCGGCGCGGGTGGCGGCCATTTCCTTTCCGCCATCGACGAGGGCCGTGGCCGGCAGGCCGAGGGCGAGCAGTTCCGCGCGCAGCACGGCCGGCACTTCGCCTTCGGCGCGGCCGCGCATGTAGCCGTCGAGATCCTTCAGCACGATGCGATCCGGCCGATAGCGGGCGGCGGCGGCGGCGAGGGCGCGGATGTCGCGGTCCTCGCGGTTGCCGGCCTGGCCGAGCAGCAGGCCGAGCCGGCCGTCACCGCGTTCGGCCGCAGCGATGCGCAACAGCCCATCGATGCCGTCGGGGTTGTGGGCGTAGTCGAGCAGGATGGCGACGCCGCCGGCGTGGTGGCGTTCCAGCCGGCCGGGATTGTCGGCCGGGTCGCTGCCAAAGCGCGCCAGCACGCTGCGGATGACCTCGACCGGCACGCCCAGGCGCGCCGCTGCCAGCGCGGCGGCGGCCAGGTTGGCGATGTTGTAGCGCGCCCGGCCCTGCGCACTGAGCGGCATCGTCGCGACCGCGCCGAGATCGTGCTCGCGGCCGCCGCAATGCAGCCGCAAATGGCCGTCACGCAGCGCGCAGGCGTCGCCGGCCTGCGGCCAGTCGAAGGCCGGGTCGAGCGAGAACCAGCCGATGGCGCAGTCCGTCTCGCCGAGCAGGTCCTCGCGCTGCAGGCCGATGCGGCGCAGCGTCGGGTCGTCGGCGTTGAGCAGCAGGCAGCCGTCGCGGTCGAGCGCGCGGGCGACGCTGAGCTTGGCCCGCGCCAGACCGTCGAGGTCATGGATGCCGTATTCGCCGAAATGATCGACGGCGATGTTGGTGACCAGGGCGACGTCGGCGCGCGGCACTGCCAGGCCGCGCCGCAGCAGGCCGCCGCGCGCGGTTTCCAGCACGGCGACATCGACCTCGGGATGGCGCAACACGCTGCGCGCGCCCATCGGGCCGGAGTAGTCGCCGGTTTCGATGGCGACGCCGTCGACCAGCACGCCGTCGGTGCAGGAGTGGCCGACATGGCGGCCGGCGGCGCGTTGCAGCGCGGCCAGCAGGCGCACCGTGGTGGTCTTGCCGTTGGAGCCTGTGACCAGGGCGACGGGGACGACGCCGAGTGTTTCTTCGGCCACGACCTTCGGCGTCGGCGGCGCGCCGCGCGGCCAGCTTCGGCCGTGGCGGCCATAACCCAGGGTCAACGTATCGTCGTCGAGCAGGATCGGCAGTTGTCGCGCGCTGGCGGCTTCCAGCGCGGCGAGCAGGTCGGGTTCGGCTTCCTCGGCGGCCATCCGGCGCAGGGTGGCGAGGGCGCTGTCGTCGTCCCAGCCTGGCGGATGGCCAGGCGCGTGCGCGGCGCTCCCGCCGCAGGCGCGGGCGCAGGCCCATTCGTTGATTTCGGTGGCGGTCAAAAGGCCGTCCAGCGGCGCTTCGAAGGCCAGCGTCACCCCGGATCGGTGCGGCTCGGCGATGCAGCGGCCCGGCCGCCAGCCGAGCGCGGCGAAGGCCAGCGCCAAGGCCTCGCGCCAGCGCGCGATCTGCTCGTCGCCCAGCGCGATCAGTGCCTCCAGTTCCGCGCCGGGGCCGGGAAAATGCCGGTTCGGTCCGGTCAGCCGGCGCGAGTCGTCGAACGGCGGCGCGGTCGGCTCGCTCAATCCTCGGCCTCACGCGACAGGTGGATGCCGCGCTCGTCGCGGACCACGCCTTCCCAGGCGATGGCCTCGACCTCCGGCGACATCGCCGCCGCGTCGGCCGTTTCCACGGCGACGGCGGCGGGAGCCGGCTTCGCCACCGGCGCGCCATCGGGGCGGAACTTGATGATCTGCTTCCAGGAGCGCACCAGGGCATCGGCGAACACCACCACCAGGTCGCCGGGCTGGGCCATGCGCAGGGCGGCGTCGGTGGCGGCCTGCTCGTCGGCGATGCGCGAGATGGCGCTGTCGGCGATGCCCAGTTCGCGCAGGCGCTCGGCGAGGATGCGCGGCACTTCGTCGGCATCGCGGCCGCGCAGGCCGTCGTCGCGGCGGCAGATGTAGTGGTCGAACTTGCCGGCGGCGGCTTCCGCAATGGCGCGGATGTCCTCGTCGCGGCGGTCGCCGGGTCCGGCCAGCACCACGATGCGCCGGCCGTTGACGTCCAGACGCTGCGCCAGATCGGCCATCACGCCGACGGCGTGGGCGTTGTGGGCGTAGTCGAACAGCACCTTGAACGGGTGCTCGTTGTAGACGTTCATCCGGCCCGGGGCCTGGAAGAAGGTGGTGTCGAAGGTGCGCAGGCCCTGGCGGATGGCGTCCAGCTTGATGCCGTGCGAGAACGCCATCGAGGCGGCGACCATCGCGTTCTGCACGTTGTGCAGGGCGCGACCTTCCAGCGTGGCCGGGATCAGGTGCGTCCACAGCAGCGGAATGTGGCTGCCCTTGTCGTACAGGG
>JBAYTD010000020.1:0-27837 GCA_041675805.1 Lysobacteraceae bacterium | reverse complement strand
TGGTAGCGGGGGCAGGATTTGAACCTGCGACCTTCGGGTTATGAGCCCGACGAGCTGCCAGACTGCTCCACCCCGCAGCAGTGATCGGGGAAGTATACGGGCATCGTAGACAATGAACAAGCCCGTGCCCCCGCATTGATCCGTGGACGGCGATGGCGGCAGGCTTTCACCATGGCTTTCTGGGTTTTCCGCCGGCACAAAACGAAAAAGGCCCGCCGAAGCGAGCCTGAATCGTGTTTCGCTTGGTGGGCGGTACAGGGATCGAACCTGTGACCCCTACCATGTCAAGGTAGTGCTCTACCGCTGAGCTAACCGCCCGAAGCAAGCCGCGCATCCTAGCGGGATGTGCTGCGGGCGTCAATTGGCGGCGGCGAGCAGGACGGCGGACTGGTGGCCGTGCGCGCCCGGGTCGGGTTCCAGTGCTTCCAGGGTGAAGGCGGAGTGGCCCTGTTCGCCCAGGTATTCCAGCCATTTGGACAGGAACACGTTCATCCGCAGGCGGTGGCCGATGACGGTGCGGGCGTCGGCGTCGAGGCCGAGTTCGTCCTGCCAGCGCCGTCCAATGTAGCAATGCGTGGCCTCGACCATCCTGGCGTCGCCGTACCAGCGGACGAAGGCGGAGGGATCGGGCCTGCCGGTCAGCGGGTCGCGCAGGGCGTAGGTCAGGCACAGTTCCACCGTGTAGGCGTGGCGGACCTGGATCGTCAGCAGCACATCCAGCCCATCGCCGACGCTCGAGCGGTAGTCGCCGGCCGGCAGCGCGCCGACATCGAACAGGCGCTCCAGGCGCAGGCAGTTCTCGGCGTACAGCGCCATCAGGTAGGCGAACCGGTTGGGCGGCAAGGGACGGGTCATGCATCCGATCATAGCAACAGCGCCGCGGCTGCCGGGGTGTCAGAACATGTGCCGTTCGATGCCCAGCGTGGCCAGCATCTTGCTGGAGATCTCCTCGATCGAGGTGTGCGTGGTGCTGAGCACCGGAATGCCCTCCTGGCGGAACAGCGCTTCGGCCACGGCGACCTCGCGCTTGCAACGCTCCAGCTTGGCGTAGGAACTGCCGGGGCGGCGCGCCTCGCGCACCTGGCGCAGGCGCTCGGGGTCGATGGTCAGGCCGAACAGCTTGCGTCGATGGGCGCGCAGCTTGCGCGGCAGTTCGGCCTGTTCGAGGTCGTCGTCGGTCAGCGGGTAATTGGCCGCGCGGACGCCGAAATGCAGGGCCAGGTACAGGCAGGTCGGGGTCTTGCCGGAGCGCGAAACGCCGACCAGGATGATCTCCGCCTCGTCGTAGTCGAGATCGACGCCGTCGTCGTGGGTGAGGGCGAAATTGGTGGCATTGATGCGCGCTTCGTACTGGATCGCATCGACCATGCCATGGGCGTGGCCGACCATCGGCTTGCGCGCCATGCCCAGTTCCTGCTCCAGCGGGGCGATGAAGGGCACGAACACGTCCAGCATCAGCGCGCCGCTCTCGGCGATGATCGCGCACAGGCCGTGGTCGACCACCGAATTGATCACGATCGGGCGCGCGCCGCTGCGCTCGGCGGCCTCGCGGATGCGCTGCGCGGTCGCCCTCGCCTTCTCCGCGCTGTCGACGAAGGGCACGCGGGTGGTCTTGAAATCGAACCCGGAGAACTGCGTCAGCAAGCTGTGGCCGATGGTTTCGGCGGTGATGCCGGTGCCATCGGAAACGTAGAACACCCAGCGCATGGCCGCCATGGCAAGTCTCGTGCGGAAAACCGGGCAGAAGTGTAGGCCAGTGTCGACCTTTGGATAAGCGGGCTTGTCTGGCCTTGCGCTGCACCGCATCATTGGCGGCTGACCCGCTCCGTACCGGTGCCGTCGACGCACGGCCCGTGACCGTTTCCACTTTCCGGGAGTCTTTCGCGTGACCGCACACGTCCTGTGGCTGCATGAGCTGCGCCTGTCCGACCTGGCCCAGGTTGGCGGCAAGAATTCCTCGCTTGGCGAAATGATCGGCCACCTTGCCCGACTGGGCGTCTCGGTGCCCGGCGGCTACGCCACCAGCGCCGACGCCTTCCGCGAGTTCATCGCCTTCAACGACCTGGAAAAGCGCATCTACGACCGCCTCGACGGGCTGGACGTGGAAGATGTCGACGCCCTGGTGAAGGCCGGCGGCGAAATCCGCCGCTGGGTCGTCGACGCGCCCCTGCAACCGGCGCTGGAAACGGCGATCCGCGACGCCTATGCCAAACTCTGCGCCGAAAACGGTGGCGGCGAAGTCGCCGTCGCGGTGCGTTCCTCGGCCACGGCGGAGGATCTTCCCGACGCCAGTTTCGCCGGCCAGCAGGAAACCTTCCTCAACGTCACCGGTGCCGACGACGTGGTGGCGAAGGTGAAGGAAGTCTTCGCCAGCCTCTACAACGACCGCGCCATCGCCTACCGCGTCCACCAGGGCTTCAAGCACGAGGACGTGTTCCTGTCCGCCGGCGTGCAGTTGATGGTGCGCTCGGACATCGGTGCCTCCGGCGTGCTGTTCACGCTGGACACCGAATCGGGTTTCCGCGACGTGGTGTTCGTCACCGCCAGCTACGGCCTCGGCGAGAACATCGTCCAGGGCGCGGTCAACCCGGACGAGTTCTACGTCTACAAGCCGACCCTGCGCGAAGGCCGCCCCGCCGTGGTGCGCCGGCAGATCGGCTCCAAGCAGATCCGCATGGTCTATTCCGACGCCCCCGGCGAGCGGGTGAAGAACGAGGAGACGCCGGCCGAGCTGCGCCGCCGCTTCGCCATCAGCGACGCCGAGGTCGAGGAACTGTCGCGCCAGGCGCTGGTGATCGAGGAGCACTATGGCCGGCCGATGGACATCGAGTGGGCCAAGGACGGTGTCAGCGGCAAGCTGTTCATCGTCCAGGCGCGGCCGGAAACGGTGAAATCGCGCGTCCGCGCCACCCAGATCGAGCGCTACAGCCTCAACGGCCACGGCAAGGTACTGGCCGAAGGCCGTGCCATCGGCCAGAAGATCGGTGCCGGCACCGCCCGCGTGGTGCGCTCGCTGGCGGAGATGAGCAAGTTCCAGCCCGGCGACGTGCTGGTGGCCGACATGACCGACCCCGACTGGGAGCCGATCATGAAGCGCGCCGCCGCCATCGTCACCAACCGTGGCGGTCGCACCTGCCATGCCGCGATCATCGCCCGCGAACTGGGCGTGCCGGCGGTGGTCGGCTGCGGCGATGCGATGAGCACCATCCCCGATGGCAGCGAGGTCACCGTCTGCTGCGCCGAGGGCGACAGCGGCTACATCTACGAGGGCAGGCTCGACTTCGAGATCACCACCGCCGACCTCGAACACATGCCGCCGGCACCGCTGAAGATCATGCTGAACGTCGGCAACCCGGAGCGCGCCTTCGATTTCGCCCAGTTGCCCAACCAGGGCATCGGCCTGGCGCGGCTGGAGTTCATCATCGCCCGGCAGATCGGCGTGCATCCGCGCGCCTTGCTGGAATACGACCGCCAGCCGGCCGAGATCAAGGCGAAGATCGACGAGATGAGCGCCGGCTATGCCGATCCGGTGGCCTACTACGTCGACCGCCTGGCCGAGGGCATCGCCACACTGACCGCCGCCTTCGCCCCCAACCCGGTGATCGTCCGCCTGTCGGACTTCAAGTCCAACGAATACGCCAACCTCGTCGCCGGCACGCAGTACGAGCCGCACGAGGAAAACCCGATGATCGGCTTCCGTGGTGCCAGTCGCTACGTGCACGACGAGTTCCGCGACTGCTTCGCGCTGGAATGCCAGGCGGTGAAGAAGGTCCGCGACGAGATGGGCCTGACCAACTGCTGGATCATGATCCCATTCGTGCGCACCCTGGACGAGGGCCGCGCCGTCATCGACACGCTGGCCGCCAACGGCCTGCGCCAGGGCGAGAACGGGCTCAAGGTCATCATGATGTGCGAGGTGCCGTCCAACGCCCTCCTGGCCGACGAGTTCCTCGATATCTTCGACGGCTTCTCGATCGGCTCCAACGACCTGACCCAGTTGACCCTGGGCCTGGACCGCGACTCCGGCATCGTCGCCAACCTGTTCGACGAGCGCGATCCGGCGGTGAAGAAGCTGCTCTCGATGGCGATCCAGACCGCGCGCGCCAAGGGCAAGTACATCGGCATCTGCGGCCAGGGCCCCAGCGACCATCCCGACCTCGCAGAATGGCTGATGCAGCAGGGCATCGAATCGGTGTCGCTGAACCCGGACACCGTGGTCGACACCTGGCTGCGGCTGGCCAAGATCAAGGCCGATGCCTGATGACGCACGCCGCGCAAATCCGGGTTCCCGCCACCTACCTGCGCGGCGGCACCTCCAAGGGCGTGTTCTTCCGCCTGGAAGACCTGCCGCAGGCCGCGCGGGTGCCGGGACGGGCGCGTGATCGGTTGTTGCAGCGCGTGATCGGCTCGCCCGACCCCTACGCCAAGCACACCGACGGCATGGGCGGGGCCACCTCCAGCACCAGCAAGTGCGTGATCCTCGCGCCCTCCGCCCGGCCCGGCCACGATGTCGATTATCTCTACGGGCAGATCAGCATCGACACCGATTTCGTCGACTGGTCCGGCAACTGCGGCAACCTGTCCGCCGCCGCCGGCGCTTTCGCCATCCATGCCGGCTACGTCGCCGACGCGCCGGAGAACGGTATCTGCACGGTGCGCATCTGGCAGGCCAACATCGGCAAGACGATCCTCGCCCATGTGCCGATGAGCCACGACCAGGTGCAGGAAAGCGGCGACTTCGAACTCGACGGCGTGACCTTCCCGGCGGCCGAGATCGTGCTGGAGTTCCTCGATCCGGCCGACGAGGGCGAGGACGGCGGAACGATGTTCCCGACCGGCAACGTGGTGGACGACCTCGACGTGCCCGGCGTCGGCACACTGACGGCGACGATGATCAGCGCCGGCATCCCGACCGTGTTCGTCAACGCCGCCGACATCGGCTGCGAAGGCACGGAATTGCAGCCCGCCATCAACGAAAGCCGCGCCACGCTGGAAAGGCTCGAAGCCATCCGCGTTGCCGGCGCGCTGCGCATGGGCCTGATCCGCACCGCGGAGGAAGCCGCCACCCGCCAGCACACGCCGAAGGTCGCCTTCGTCGCGCCAGCGAAGGATTACGTTTCCAGCAGCGGCAAGCACATCGCTGCCACGGACATCGACCTCAACGTGCGCGCGATGTCGATGGGCAAGCTGCACCACGCGATGATGGGCACCGCCTCGGTGGCCATCGCCACGGCGGCGGCGGTGTCGGGCAGCCTGGTCAACCGCGCCGCCGGCGGCGGCCAGCGCGAGGCGGTGCGCTTCGGCCATCCGTCCGGCACGCTGCGCGTCGGCGCGGCGGTGGCGCAGGTCGACGGCCGATGGACGGTGACCCGCGCGGTGATGAGCCGCAGCGCACGCATCCTGATGGAAGGCTGGATCCGCGTTCCGGCAGACACGCTGGACCCCGACACGCCCTGACCCGGCCGGCGGATCGCCTTCGCCCTGCGCCGCCGTTATGCTGGACGGCCGTCCGCGCGCCCCGCGCCCCCGCCGTGACCGATTCCGTCCTCACCCCAACCCAACTCAACGCCCTGGCGCGCGACCTGCTGGAAGGCAGCTTCGCCCTGATCCGCGTCGAGGGCGAACTGTCCGGCGTCGCCCGACCGGCCTCCGGGCACCTGTACTTCACCCTCAAGGACCGCAACGCCCAGGTGCGCTGCGCGCTGTTCCGGCCGAAAAGCCAATGGCTGAAATTCCGCCCGGCCGATGGCGACCAGGTGATCGTGCGTGGCCGGGTCACCCTGTACGAGCCGCGCGGCGACTTCCAACTGGTCGCCGAACACATCGAACCGGCCGGCGAAGGTGCCCTGCGCCGCGCCTTCGAGGAACTCAAGCAGCGCCTCGACGCCGAGGGACTGTTCGACGCCGCCCGCCGCCGCCCGCTGCCGCGCTGGATCGGCCGGCTCGGCGTGCTCAGTTCGCCCGGCGGCGCCGCCATCCACGACGTGCTGACCGTGCTGCGACGTCGCTTCCCGCTGATCGAAGTGGAACTGCTGCCGGTGCCGGTGCAGGGTACCGGTGCCGCCGCGCAGATCGCCGCCATGCTCGGACGCGCCGATGGCAGCGGCCGCTACGACGCCCTCTTGCTGACCCGTGGCGGCGGCTCGCTGGAAGACCTGATGGCCTTCAACGACGAGGCGCTGGCTCGCGCCATCGCCGCCTGCGTCACGCCGGTGGTCGCCGCCATCGGCCACGAGATCGACACCAGCATCGCCGAACTGGTCGCCGACCAGCGCGCCCCGACACCGTCCGCCGCCGCCGAAACATTGACCCCGGACCGCATCGAACTGCTGGCCCGCCTCGACAGCCAGCAGCAGCGCCTGCAACGCCTGCTCGCCACCCTGCTGCGCACCCAGGCGCAACGGCTGGACCACCTGCACCTGCGCCTGCACCAGCAAGCGCCCGGCGCACGGCTGGCGCGTGGGCGCGAACGGCTGACCACGCTGGCGCAGCGACTGACCCGCCAGCAGCGCCATCGCCTGGTCCTGTTGGCCAGCCGCCACGGCGCGCTCGGCCAGCGGCTCTCGCATCAGGCACCGGCGCGCACGCTGGAACGCCTGCGCACGCGCCAGCAACGCGCTGGCGAGCGCCTGCACGCGACGATGCAGCCACGCCTGCGCGAGACTTCGCAGCGCCTCGACGCCCTACTGCGCGCGCTGCGCCTGCTCGGCCCGATGGCGACGCTCGGCCGCGGCTACGCCATCCTGCGCGACGACCACGGTCGGCTGGTCAGCCAGGTCGGCCAGACCCGTCCCGGCATGCGCCTGACGGCCACGCTGGCGGATGGCGCGCTGGGTCTTGAAGTCAGTGCCAGCGAGCCGCGCCCGGCCCGGCCCTGATCGCCTTGTCATGCACATCGCATTGACCCGCCGCGGCGCAGGATCAAGAATGCGTGACAGGGTTCTCATGTGGCATGTCGCCACGCCATTGATCACCGGGGAGTTGAAATGAAGGCTTCGGATCTGTTCGTCCGCGCGCTGGAAGCCGAGGGCGTGGAATATGTTTTCGGCATTCCCGGCGAGGAGAACCTCGATCTACTGGAGTCCCTGCGCACCTCCAGCATCAAGCTGATCCTGACCCGCCACGAGCAAGGAGCCGGCTTCATGGCGGCGACCTATGGCCGGCTCACCGGCAAGGCCGGCGTCTGCCTGTCCACGCTCGGCCCCGGCGCGACCAACTTCGTCACCGCCGCCGCCTACGCCCAGCTCGGTGCCATGCCGATGTTCATGATCACCGGGCAAAAACCCGTCAAGGCCAGCAAGCAGGGGCATTTCCAGATCGTCGACGTGGTCGACATGATGAAACCGCTGACCAAGTTCACCAAGCAGATCGTCTCCGCCGACAACATCCCGGCGCGCATCCGCGAAGCCTTCCGCCGCGCCGAGGAAGAGCGCCCCGGTGCCGTCCACATCGAACTGCCCGAGGACATCGCCGACGAGGAAAGCAACGCCATCCTCATCCCGAAGAGCCACGTGCGCCGCCCGGTAGCCGACGACAAGTCCATCGCCTACGCCGTGGAAGCGGTCGAGAACGCCAGGCGGCCGCTGCTGATGGTCGGTGCCGGCGCCAACCGCAAGACCACCTCGAAGATGCTGCGCGAATTCGTCGACAAGCTCGGCATCCCGTTCTTCACCACGCAGATGGGCAAGGGCGTGGTCGACGAGACCCATCCGCTGTGGCTGGGCAACGCCGCGCTATCGGCCGGCGACTTCGTCCACCGCGCCATCGAGGAGGCCGACTGCATCATCAACGTCGGCCACGACGTGATCGAAAAGCCGCCGTTCTTCATGACCAAGGGCCTGCGCGCGGTCATCCACGTCAACTATTTCAGCGCCGAGATCGACACCGTCTACTTCCCGCAGGTCGAGGTGGTCGGCGACATCGCCAACTCCGTATGGCGCATGAAACAGCGCCTGGAGCCGCAAAAGCACTGGGATTTCAGCTACTTCGACAAGGTCCGCGAGGCGTTGTTCGCGCACCTGGCGATCGGTGCCGACGACGACCGCTTCCCGATCTACCCGCAGCGCCTGGTCGCCGACATCCGCAAAGTGCTCGGCCCGCAGGACATCCTGTGCCTGGACAACGGCATGTACAAGCTGTGGTTCGCGCGCTACTACCGCTCGATGCAGCCGAACACCCTGCTGCTCGACAACGCCCTCGCCACGATGGGTGCCGGCCTGCCCTCCGGCATGGCAGCGAAGATGGTCTTCCCTGATCGCAAGGTGGTCGCCCTGGCCGGCGACGGCGGCTTCATGATGAACTCGCAGGAAATCGAAACCGCCGTCCGCCTCAACCTCAACTTGACCATGATCATCGTCCGCGACGACGCCTACGGCATGATCAAGTGGAAGCAGGCCAACATGGACTTCCCCAACTACGGCATGGACATGGGCAATCCGGATTTCGTGAAGTACGCGGAAAGCTACGGTGCCCGCGGCCATCGCCCCACCAGCGCCGCCGAATTCGCCCCCCTGCTCGAGCGCACCCTGAACGAACCCGGCTTCGACCTGATCGAAGTGCCGATCGACTATTCCGACAACGACCGCATTCTGAACCGGGAAATCAAGGAGCTGTCCGCGAAGTTGTGATGGCGTTCTGGACCTACATGCTGCGCTGCGCGGATGGCTCGTTCTACCTCGGCCACACGGATGAACTGGAACGCCGGATCGCGCAGCATCAGCATGGCGAGATTCCCGGCTATACCGTCAAACGCCGCCCCGTCACCCTGGTCTGGTCGCAGCCGTTTTCGACACGGGAAGAGGCGCTGGCGGCCGAGCGGCAGGTCAAGGGCTGGGCGAGGGCGAAGAAGGAAGCGCTGATACGCGGCGACTGGAAGGCGATCCAGGTCCATGCCTGGGGTGTCCGACATGCGCTTCCGGAGCGACTGCGGTGAAGCTCGCCGCCGTTCATGGTTCGATACCTCACCACGAACGGCCCTACCCTTGCCGCAGCCCCAACCTGTTCGTCCCGACACGTCGAAGACAAACCCAACCCGTTCGTCCCGAGGTACCGAAGGGTGAACACCGAAGCCCAACCCGCTCGTCCTGAGGTATCGAAGGACGAACGAACCCGCGACAGCCTCCCGAGACCCCCGCCATGCTCAAACCCGCCTACCCCTACTACCTCGCCAACAAGCCGGTCCACGCCAACACGGATCTGGAAGTCACCGACAAGTACAGCGGCAGGACGGCCACGCGCGTGGCGTTGGCGGATGCCGGGGCCATCGATGCCGGGATCGCGGCGGCCGCTGCGGCGCAGCAGGAGATGGCGGCGTTTGCGCCGTACAGGCGGCAGGCGGTGCTGAACCACTGCGTCGCCCGCTTCACCGAGCGTGCCGAGGAGATCGCGCAGGCGCTGTGCATCGAGGCCGGCAAGCCGATCAAGGATGCGCGTGGCGAGGTGTCGCGGCTGATCGACACCTTCCGCGTCGGTGCCGAGGAGGCGGTGCGCATCGGCGGCGAGGTGATGAACCTGGAAATCGCCCCGCGCGCCAATGGTTATCGCGGCATGTGGAAGCGCGTGCCGATCGGGCCGTGCTCGCTGATCTCGCCGTTCAACTTCCCGCTCAACCTGGCCGCGCACAAGATCGCGCCGGCCATCGCGGCGGGCTGCACCTGGGTGATGAAACCGGCCTCGCGCACGCCGATCGGTGCGTTGATCATCGGCGAGGTGCTGGCCGAGACGGACCTGCCGGAGGGCGCATTCTCCATCCTGCCCTGCTCGCGCGACGGGGCCGACCTGTTCACCGAGGATGATCGCCTGAAGCTGCTCAGCTTCACCGGCTCGCCGGCGGTCGGCTGGGACTTGAAGGCCCGCGCCGGGCGCAAGAAGGTGGTGCTGGAACTGGGCGGCAATGCCGCCTGCCTGGTCGACGCCGACCAGGCCGACCGGCTCGATCACGTCGTCGAGCGGATCGTCTTCGGTGCCTATTACCAGAGCGGACAAAGCTGCATCGGCGTGCAGCGCATCCTCGTCCACGACAGCCTCTACGACGCCCTGCGCGACAAGCTGACGGCGGCGGTGAAGGCGCTGCGCATGGGCGATCCGCGCGAGGAATCGACCTTCATCGGCCCGATCATTTCCGAGGGCGAGGCGAAGCGGCTGGAAGGCTGGATCGACAACGCCGTCGCCGCCGGTGCCACGCTGCTCTGCGGCGGTCGGCGCGAGGGCGCAATGCTGGAGGCCAGTCTGCTGGAAAACCTGCCCGACCATTGCGAACTGAACCGCGAGGAAGCCTTCGGCCCGGTCGCCGCGCTGTATCGTTTCGATGATTTCGAGGCCGCGCTGGAGCGCATCAACGACAGCGCCTTCGGCCTCCAGGCCGGCCTGTTCACCCATGACATCCGCAAGGCCATGCGCGCCTGGGACACGCTTGAGGTGGGCGGCGTAGTGATCAATGACGTGCCGAGCTGGCGCGTCGACAACATGCCCTACGGCGGCGTGAAGGATTCCGGGCTGGGCCGCGAGGGCGTCAAGTACGCCATCGAGGACATGACCGAAATCCGCCTGCTGGTGATCCGCGACTGACGTCTGCGGCGGGTCGGCCAGCCGCCCGTTGCAGGCGGCTGGCGCGGAGGTCAGTCGACGATGAAGCTGACGCGCAGGTTGACGCGCCATTCGCTGATGTTGCCCTTGTCGTCGGTGACAACCTTGGTCTCGTTGACCCAGGCACCCTTGATGTTCTTCACCGATTCCGCCGCCTTGGACAGGCCGTGGCGGACGGCGTCCTCGATGCTGGTCGGCGAGGAAGCATTGATTTCGATGATCTTGGCTACGGTCATGGCATGACTCCCGATGATTGACGCTTGCGCGCCGGGACCGCCAGCCTAGCGCCGCCGTGGGCGCGACGCAAAGCGCGCGTATGGCGACGGTACAGCCAGCCGTGGCGACCCGCTCAGTCTGCCGGGTCGGCCGGCGCAACCGGCAGGCGCACCGTCACCAGCATCAGGTCGTCCGGGTCGGGGATGATGGTGAAGCCGAGTTGCCGGCACATCGCCAGCATCGTGGTGTTCTCGCGCAGCACCTGGCCTTCGATGGTCTTCAGGCCCTGCCAGCGGGCGTACTCGATCATGATCCCCATCAGCCGCCAGCCGAGACCGGCACCCTTGAGGTCGGAGCGCACCATGATGCCGTACTCGCCGGTGTCGTAATCGGCGTCGGCAAGCAGGCGCACCGCGCCCAGCATCTCGCCGGTCTCGGCATCGATGGCCGCCAGCGCCATCGCCCGGGCGTAGTCGAGCTGCACCATGCGGGCGATGAACTCGTGACTGAAGTGCTTGACGGCGTTGAAGAAACGCAGCCGCAGATCCTCGCTGCCGACCTTGTCGAAGAAGCGTCGCAGCAGGGCGTCGTCCTCCGGGCGCAAGGGGCGGACGAAGGCCTGGCGGCCGTTGGACAGGGTGATCGTGCGTTCCCATTCCTTCGGATACGGGAAGATCGCGAAGCGCGGATGGCCGCGACCCTTGTGCAGCACGCGCGGCGGGGCGATGGCGATGCGCGCGTCGACCACGATCACGCCGTCGCGGTCGGCCAGCAGCGGATTGACGTCGACCTCGTGGATGGCCGGGATGTCGGCCGCCAGTTGCGCCAGTTTCACCAGCAGCAGGGCGACGCCGCGCTCGTCGGCGGCCGGTTGGTTGCGATAGGCCTTGAGGATGCGCGCGACGCGCGTGCGGTCGATCAGCTCGTGCGCCAGACGCAGGTCCAGCGGCGGCAGCGCCAGCGCCTTGTCGTCGATCACTTCGACCGCCGTGCCGCCGCGGCCGAACACCACCACCGGGCCGAACACCGGATCGTCGGCGATGCCGGCGATCAGTTCGCGCGCCTTCGGCCGCTGGATCATCGGATGCACGCTGACGCCATCGATGCGCGCCTGCGGAAACGCCGCGCGGGCGCGTTCGAGGATGCGCGTGGTCGCCTCGCGCACCGCCGGCGCGCTGGCGAGGTTCAGCTGCACGCCATCGATGTCGGATTTGTGCGCGATGTCCGGCGAGTCGATCTTCACCACTACAGTCTGGCCGGCGGCGAGCAAGGCCTCGGCGGCCTGCTCGGCGGCGGCGGCATCGGCGGCGAGCAAGGCCGGGGTGACCGGAATGCCGTAGGCACCGAGCACCTCGACCACTTCGGCCGGGCCGAGCCACTGCGCGCCGCGCGCCAGGGCGGCATCGACCACCCGCCGCGCCGCCTCGATGTCGACGACCAGGTCGTCCGGCAGGCTGGGCGGCGTCTTCATCAGCGCCGTCTGCGCCGCCTGGTAGTGCGACAGGTACATGAAGCCGCGCACCGCGTCGGCGGCATTGGCGAAGGTCGGCACGCCGCCGGCACCCAGCCGCGCCTGCACCGCCTTGTCCTCGCCGAACCAGACGCCGAGCACGGGCTTGCGCGAGCCGCCGCGCGGACGTTCGGCCAGGGTGCGCAGCAGCGCATCCGCCGTTTCCTCCGGCCGCGACAGCACGGTCGGCACGTTGACGGCGAGCACCGCGTCGCAGCCGGGGTCGTCGAGCAGCGCCGTCAACGTGGCGGCGTAGCGCTCGCCATCGGCGTCACCGAGCATGTCGACCGCATTGCGCCGCGACCAGCCGCGCGGCAGGGCCGCGTCGAGCCGGGCCAGGGTCGACGCCGACAGCTCCGCGCGCTGGCCGCCGAGATCGCTGAGCCGATCCAGCGCCAGCATGCCGACGCCGACGCCATTGGTCATCACCGCCAGCCGCTCGCCCGGCAGGCTGCGCAGATGCGACAGCGTTTCCGCGGCGTCGAACAGTTCGTCCAGATCGTGCACGCGCAACATGCCGGCGCGGCGAAAGGCGGCGTCGTAGGCGGCGTCGGCACTGGCCAGCGCGGCGGCGTGGGTGCGCGTCCGCGCCGGTTTGCGGGCATGCCGGCCGGGCTTGACCACGACCACCGGCTTGGCCCGCGCCGCCGCCCGCGCGGCGGACAGGAACTTGCGCGCGTCGCGGATGTTTTCCAGGTAGACCAGGATGGCGCGGGTGTGGCGGTCGAGGGTGAAGTAATCGAGCAGGTCGGCGAAATCCACGTCCAGCGCATCGCCCAGCGAGACCACGGCGGAAAAGCCGATGTCGCGCGGCTGCGCCCACTCCAGCATGCTGGCCGCCACCGCGCCGGACTGCGACACCAGGGCGAGGTCGCCGGCGCGCGGCGCGTGCGCGGCGAAGCTGGCGAACAATCGCGCATGCGGGGCGATCACGCCAAGGCAGTTCGGCCCGACCACGCGCAGGCCGCGCGCCCTGGCCACCTCGGCCAGCGCGGCGTTGGGCGAGCCCGGCCCGGCGCCCATTTCGCGGGTCAGCACGATCAGCGCCCGCGCGCCCTTGTCCGCCGCCGCCACCGCGCTGGCGGCCACGTCCGCCGGCGGCGTGGCGATCACCACCAGTTCCGGAACGAAAGGCAGCTCGGCCAGCGACTTGACGCTGGCCAGGCCGTCGATCTCGGCATGGCGCGGGTTGACCACCCCGACCGGGCCGGCGAAACCGCCTTCGCGCAATTGCGCCAGCACCAGCCGGCCCAGCGAACGGGGACGCGGGCTGGCCCCGACCAGGGCCACCGAGGCCGGACGGAATACCGAACCCAGCGCGTAGAGACTCACGCTTCGCCGCCCCGGTCCGGCGAGGGAAACAGCAGCATGGCGTCGCCGTAGGAAAAGAACCGATAGCGCTGCGCCACCGCATGACGATAGGCGGACAGGATGCGCTGGCGGCCGCAGAATGCTGAAACCAGCATCAGCAAGGTGCTTTCCGGCAGATGGAAATTGGTCAGCAGGGCGTCGACGCTGCGGATGCGGTAGCCGGGCAGGATGAACATCTGCGTCTCGCCGGCAAACGGCCGCGCCACGTCGCCGCCCTGTCGTGCCGCCTCCAGCGCACGCACCACGGTGGTGCCGACCGCCACCACGCGACCGCCGGCGGCGCGCGTGCGCTGCATCTGAGCGCACAGTTCGGCACCGACGTTCAGCCATTCGCGGTGCATGACGTGCTCGTCCAGCCGTTCCGCCCGCACCGGCTGGAAGGTGCCGGCCCCGACATGCAGGGTGATGTGTCCGAATTCGATCCCGCGTTCGCGCAGCGCCGCCAGCAGGCCGGCGTCGAAATGCAGCCCGGCGGTCGGTGCCGCCACCGCGCCGGCATGGCGGGCGAACACGGTCTGGTAGCGCTCCAGATCGTCGGCGTCGGGCTCGCGCTCCATGTACGGCGGCAACGGCATGCGGCCGGCGCGCAGCAGCAGCTTTTCCAGCGTTTCCTCGCCGAGCAGGCGCAGCCGGTAGAACTCGCCCTGGCGCTCCAGCACCAGTGCCTCGCCACCGGCGTCGAGAAGGATGCGCGCGCCGGCCTTGGGCGGCTTGCTGACGCCCAGTTGCGCCAGCGCCTCGTGGCTGCCGAGCAGGCGTTCGATCAGGATTTCGACACGCCCGCCGGTCTGCTTGCGGCCGAACAGCCGCGCCGGCAGCACGCGGGTATCGTTGAACACCAGCAGATCGCCCGGGCGCAGCCAGTGCGGCAGTTCGCGGACCAGGGCATCGACGGGGCCGGCCGGGTCGGCGGGCAGGACCAGCAGGCGGCTGGCGGAGCGCTCGGGCAGCGGCTGCCGGGCGATCAGTTCCCTCGGAAGGTCGTAATGGAAGTCGCTGCGCTTCAAACGATGGCCGTTGCGGAAGGCGCCGGGGAGCGCCCTTCAGGCTGCGCAGTGTAGCCCGCGATGGTGACGGTGAAACGGACCCCGCGGCGGCCCGTGGTATCTTAGGCGGCTTCCAGCGGCGCTGAACGTCCGGGCCCTGCCCGCCTCGTGCCGCGCGCAGATCACGGAGTCTTTCCCATGTCCCAGTCCCCCAGCAACGTCCCCGCCCTCCTGCAGGAACTCCGCCAGTACGGCGGCAAGGTCCGCACCACCGGTCTGAGCGATGCCCAGATCGAACGCATGGCCGCCGGCCATCCGGAACTGGGCGAGGCGGCGCTGGCCGCGCTGGCGCTGCATCGCGAACTGCGTGCCGATTTCGACGACCTGCTGCGCGCCGACGAGGACGAGCAGGTCCGCCGCGCCCAGGCCGGCTTCGTCAACTTCTATGCCGCCGACGCGGTCAACCCCTACATCGCGCTGACCGCGCGCGGGCCGTGGATCATCACCCTGAAGGGCGCGGTGCTGCACGACTCCGGCGGCTACGGCATGCTCGGCGGCGGCCACACCCCGGCCGCCGTGCTGGCGGCGATGGCGCGCCCGCAGGCGATGGCAAACATCATGACGCCGAGCCTGTCGCACCTGCGCTTCGAGCAGGCGATGCGGCGCGAGATCGGCCAGCGCCGCGACGACGGCTGTCCGTATGCGCGCTTCATGTGCCTGAACTCCGGCTCCGAGGCGGTCACCCTGGCCGGTCGCATCGCCGACATCAACGCCAAGCTGCACACCGACCCGGGCGGCCGCCACGCCGGCAAGACGATCAAGCGCGTCGCCATCAAGGGCGGCTTCCACGGCCGCACCGAGCATCCAGCGCGCTATTCCGACTCCACCCGCAAGGCCTACCTGGAGCATCTGGCCAGCTTCCGCGGCAACGAGCTGATCGCCATCGAGCCCTACGACATCGAGCAGTTGCGCCAGGTTTTCGCCGAGGCCGACACCCACGGCTGGTTCATCGAGGCGGTGTTCCTGGAGCCGGTGATGGGCGAAGGCGACCCCGGCCGCGCCCTGCCGCCGGCGTTCTACGCCGCCGCCCGCGAGCTGACCGCCGCCCACGGTTCCCTGCTGCTGGTCGATTCGATCCAGGCCGGCCTGCGCGTCCACGGCGTGCTGTCGGTGGTCGACTATCCGGGCTTCGAGTCGCTGCCCGCGCCGGACATGGAGACCTACTCCAAGGCGCTCAACGCCGGCCAGTTCCCGATGTCCGCACTGGCGGTGACCGAGCACGCCGCCGGCCTGTATCGCAAGGGCACCTACGGCAACACCATGACCGCCAACCCGCGCGCCATGGACGTCGCCTGCGCCGTGCTGGAATCGCTGACCCCGGCCCTGCGCGCCAACATCGTGCAGCGCGGCAAGCAATTCCTCGACCGCCTGAACGCGCTGAAGAACGAGCTGCCCGGCCTGATCACCAAGGTGCAGGGCACCGGCCTTTTGTTCAGTGCCGAGCTGTCCGAGGATTTCCTCTGCTACGGTGCCGGTTCCACCGAGGAATTCCTGCGCGAGCAGGGTTTCGGCGTGATCCACGGCGGTGCCCGCTCGCTGCGCTTCACCCCGCACTTCGGCATCGACGACGACGAAATCGACCTGCTGATCGAAGGCCTGCGCCACGCCCTGCTCAACGGCCCACGGCGCAGCCAGCAGGCCGCCGCCTAAAGGCCCGCCGGCGCGTCAGCCGGGCAGCCGTCCCAGGCTGACGCGGTCGCGACCTTCCAGATCGGGCAGGGTCTGCGTCTGCCCGAACCCGGCCCGAGCAAGCAGATCGCGCACCGCCGCGCCTTGGGTCAGGCCGTGTTCCAGCAACAGCCAGCCGCCGGGCAGCAGATGCGCCGGCGCGTCGCCGATGATCGTGCGCAGGGCGTCCAGACCGTCGACGCCGCTGACCAGGGCGCGACGCGGCTCGAAGCGCAGGTCGCCCTGTGTCAGGTGCGGATCGTCCTCGGCCAGATAGGGCGGGTTGGACACGATCATCGCCATCCGCTCGCCCGCCAACGCCGCCAGCCAATCGCCCTGGCGGAACTCGACATTGTCCAGCCCCAGCGCCGCCGCGTTGCCACGCGCCAGCGCCAGCGCGCCGGCATCGATGTCGACCGCCAGCAGCCGGCACGACGGCCGTTCGCTGGCCAGTGCCAGCGCGATGGCACCGCTGCCGGTGCCGAGATCGGCCACCACCAGCGACTGCTGCGGGGGCAGCCGCGCCAGGGCCGCCTCGACCAGACATTCCGTCTCCGCGCGCGGAATCAGCGTCGCCGGCGACACTGCCAGGTCCAGCGTCCAGAAGCCGCGCCCACCGAGCAGATAGGCCACCGGCTGCCCTTGCGCGCGCGCCGCGAACAGCGTGCGGACATGCTCTACGACGCCGGTCTCCGGCCGATGGTCACCATGCGCGAACAGCCACGCGCCATCGCGTCCCAGCGCATGGGCCAGCAGCAGGTCGACCTCGCGCGCGCCTTCCGCGCCCGGCAACACACCGCGCCCCTCGCGCCGCAGCGCCTCCACGTCCGGCGTCGCCGCCGCTTGTTGCCTGGTCATGCCGATTCCGCTGCTGGTCTTGTCATCCGGCGAGCATGATAGGGCCGACGGCCTCAACTGCAGGAACTCATCGTCGCCAGTTCCGCCGCTTCGGCGTGGCGGGCGCGGCCGGTGTTGTTGACGATGATCGCGCCGAGCGGGCGCTGGTCCTCGCCGCACAGCTTCAGGGTCAGATTGCTGCCCGGCGAGCGGCCGTCGGCGAGGAAGTTAAGCGCCGGGCGACCGACACTGCTGCGCACGCGCAGGCCGTCGACGCCGATGTTCTCGTGTTGCAGCAGGGTGTCGATGGCGTCCAGGGTGCCGTTGCGGTTGCGGTCGATGAAGCTGATCCAGCCCGCCTCCCAGACCCCGCCGGCGGCGCACTGGCGGCCGTCGACGCTGGGACAGACGACGGTCGGCGCACGCGCGACGATGGCCTGCATGCGCGCCTGGCTGAAGCTGGCCAGCAACTGGTTGTGCGCGGCGACGACGCGCTGGCGCTCGCCGAACTGGCCCATCGCCGGCAGGGCGAAACCCAGCACGATGCCGAGGATGGACAGGACGATCAGCATTTCGATCAGCGACAGGCCCGCCTGGCGGGCGTTGGACTGGATGGACTGCGGGTGCATGGCCTTGGCTCCGGTTTGGATGGTGCGAGCAGCTTGGCGAACCCAGCCGACGCCCGGCATCGGCGCTTTGTGGCCGTGCCTGTCGGGCTTTTCCTACCTGAGAACCCGACCTGAAAACGTGACGCGGCGGTGACAGGCCGGCCCTCGCCCTTTACCATCCGGTCAGCCCCCGCCTTCACGATGCCGCGGACGCCTGGCCGATCCACTGGCCGCGCCGTCCGTCGCCACCGCGTGACCGGATGCGTCTCGCACTCAACGGAAACCACCCTGTATGACATTCCGCCGCTTTGCCCTTGTCGTGGCGCTGGCCTGCGCCGCGCCGACTCTGGTCGCCGTCGCGCAAGACGCCGACGCCCCCGCCGACCGCGTCCTGCTTGATTTCGGCAAGATTCCCGGTGTCGGGTTTCCGGCACTGGATCTGGAATCGCTGGCCGCCGAGGACACCCTGCGCGACATCGACCAGAGTCGGCCGATGCGCTTCGCCATCGCCCATCCGCTCGATGTCGACATCAACCGCGACGGCGTCTGGCATCGCGCTGCCAATGGCGATTTCATCTGGCAGTACAAGGTGTTCGCCAAGGCGGCGGCGCACTTGAATTTCGGTTTCGAGAAGGTGCTGCTGCCGGCCGGCGCGCGGCTGGACATCGTCGCCGCGGACGGCGAGTCGGCGCTCGGCCCCTATGTCGCCGAGGACATTCCCGAGCACGGCAGGCTGTGGACGCCGGTGCTGGGCGGCGAGGAGGCGGTGTTGCAACTGCGCGTGCCGGCGCAGTCGCGTGCGGCGACCAGTCTGATCCTGGTCCAGCTCAGCCACGGCTATCGCGGCTTCGGCCGGCTGTCCAAGGCGTGCAAGTCCGGCTCCTGCAACACCGATGTCGCCTGCCTGTCGCCGGATGATCCGTGGAATGCGCCGCGCCGCTCGGTCGGTGCCTACACCCTGGCCGGCACCGACTACTGCACCGGCTCGCTGGTCAACAACACCGCCAACGACCGCCGCATGCTGTTCGCCACCGCCACCCATTGCGAGATCACCAGCAACAGCGCGGCGCAGCAGGTCCGGGTCTACTGGAACTACGAATCGCCGACCTGCCGCGTGCCCGGCTCCAGCGCCAGCGGCAACGCCCTGCCCAAGCCCAACACCACCTCGCAGGGCCTGCGTCTGATCGCCGCCACCAACAACCCCTGGGGCAGCGGTGCCGCCGGCACCCGCTCGGACTTCACCCTGATCGAACTGGAAACGCCGCCGGTCGACAACACCTTCAACCTGCACTGGGCCGGCTGGGATCGCCGTCCGCCGCCGACACCCTGCGCCGCGCCGGGCGATACCGCCTCCACCGCCGGGCTGTGCGCCTCCATCCACCATCCCGGCGTGGACGAAAAGCGCATCACCTTCGTCGAGGTACCGATGACGCAGGCCAACATCGCCGGCGCGCAGGGCGTGCACTGGCTGGCACGCTGGGATCCCACCCCGCCGCGCCTGCCCAACATCGTCCCGATGCCCGGCACGCTGCCGGCCAGCGTTACCGAAGGCGGCTCCTCCGGCTCGCCGCTGTACAACGCCGAGCGCCGTTTCATCGGCGTGCTTTCCGGCGGCGCATCGTTCTGCGGCGCAACCGGCTCCAGCCTCTCCGACCAGTACGGCGGCCTGTTCCACGCCTGGGAAGGCCTGAACACGGCGGCCACGCGGGTCAAGGACCATCTCGATCCGCTGGGCAAGAACCCGGAATACATCGACGGCATCGACGCCTGCACGCCGCCGCCGACGCCGACCGGGCTCGTCGCCACCGCCACCGCGCCCAACCAGATCAGCCTGAACTGGTCGCCGGTGACGGGCGCGGACCACTATCGCGTCTTCCGCGCCACCGGCGGCTGCCCGGCCAGCGGCTACGTCGAGATCGCCCAGACCACGAGTCCGGCCTACGTCGATACCAGCGTCTCCGGCGGCACCACCTACAGCTACCGCATCGCCGCCCATGACGAGGTCGAAGCCTGCACCTCGCCGCAGGGCGCCTGCGCCTCGGCCCTGGCCAGCGGCACCTGCGCCCTGCCGCCGACCTTCGCCGGCCTGGCCTCGGCGAGCAGCGCCGGCAGCACCGGCCAATGCGGCATCAATCTGCAATGGAATGCCGCCAGCGCCAACTGCGGCGTCGCCGCCGACCTGCGCTACAACGTCTACCGCTCGACCACGCCGGGCTTCACGCCGTCCGCCGGCAACCTGCTGGCTTCCTGCCTGAGCGCCACCAGCCTCGTCGACACCGACGAGGTCGGCTCCGGCGTCGCCCAGCACTACCTGGTCCGCGCCGAGGACATCAGCGGCCAGCCCGCCAACGGCCGCTGCGGCGGCGTCGAGGACGGCAACCTGCTGATCCGCAGCGCCGCCGCCTTCGGCCCGGACATCGTCACTTTCACCGACGACGTGGAGAACGGCCCCGACAACTGGACCGCCAGCGGCAGCGGTGCCGGCAGCAACTTCGCCATCGTCACTACAGCCGCCAACTCGCCGACGCGAAGCTGGTTCGTGCCCGATCCCAGCGCCATCTCCGACCGCCACCTGGCCATCAACCAGCCGTTCGACCTTGCGCCGGGCAGCAATGCAGTGCTGTCCTTCGCCCATCGCTACGCCACCGAAAACAACTTCGACGGCGCAGTGTTGGAATATTCCGTCGACGGCGGCAGCACCTGGGCGGACATCCTCGACGCGGCCGGCGGCATCCCCGCCAATCCGCAGCGCTTCCTTGCCGGCGGCTACAACGGCACGATCAGCACCAGCTACAGCAATCCGCTTGGCGGTCGCCCGGCCTGGACCGGCAACTCCGGCGTCTTCATCAGCGCCCGCGTCGACCTGTCCGATTTCGGCGGCCAGTCGCTGCTGATCCGCTTCCGCTTCGCCTCCGACACCTCGCAGTCGTCGACCGGCTGGTGGATCGACGACATCGGCCTGACCGAGGGCACCAGTTGTCAGGCCATCGATCCCGATCTGATCTTCGCCGACGGCTTCGAGTAAGCCAGCACCGGCCACGGTCGCCGCGACAGCGGCCGTGGCCGGTTTTCCGCCCGATCCGGGCTTGCGCAGTCGTCCCGCCAACATTCGTCCACAATCAGCGCAGGATGGCGATGCCCATCCTTGCCCGCCCTGATCGGAGACGACCATGACTTCCCGCCCCGACCCGCGCGCCCGCTGGCTTGCCGGCCATGGCCCCATCGCGCACCGCGCCGACACCGTCGAACGCATCGATGCCCTGGTCGAAGGACTGCTGCGCGATGGCCGCATCGCCGACGCCGACCGCACCTGGAACCTGCTCGCCGCCGCCGACCGGCTGACCTGCGTGGCGATGAACGTGGTCGCCCACATGACCTATGCGCAGCGCTTCGACCCGTCCGGCGCGGCCTTGGCGGCGGAAGACTTCAAGCCGACGCCGGAAGGCCACACCGGCGGCGCGCTGAACATGGTGCAGGCCTTCGTCGGCTACCTGCTGGCCAATGCGCTGACCGCCACCACGCGCGGCTGGATCATGGGCCAGGGCCATTGCGTGGCCGCCATCGAGGCGGTCAACGCGCTGACCGGCGACGTCTCCCCGGCCCAGCGCGGCCGCTACGACCGCAGCGCCGAGGGCCTGTCGCGGCTGTGCGCGGATTTCTACTCCTATGCCATCGACGCCGACGGCAACCCGGCCGTGCCGCTGGGCAGCCACGCCGGGCCGAACACCGCCGGCGCGGTGTCCGAAGGCGGCTATCTGGGCTTTGCCGAACTGCAATACATCCACATGCCGCTGCCCGGCGAATCGCTGGTCGCCTTCCTCAGCGATGGTGCCTTCGAGGAGCAACGCGGGGCCGACTGGGCACCACGCTGGTGGCGCGCCAACGACAGCGGCTTCGCGGTGCCGGTGATGATCCTCAACGGCCGCCGCATCGAGCAGCGCACGCAGATCGTGCAGCAGGGCGGCGCGCCGTGGCTGGCCGAGGACGTGCGCCACAACGGCTTCGAGCCGTGCATCGTCGATGGTCGTGATCCGGCGGCCATCGCCTGGGGCATCATCGAGGGCGAAGATCTGCTGCGCCGGTTCGCTACCGATCCCGAGCGCCGCTATCCCGCGCCGCTGCCCTACGTCATTGCCGAGACGGAAAAAGGCTTCGGCTTCCCCGGCGCCGGGGCCAATGCCGCGCACAATCTGCCGCTGGTCGGCAATCCGCACCACGATGCCGCGATCCGCGAGCTGTTCAATCGCGCCGCCACCGCGCTGCACGTGCCGCCGGCCGAACTTGACGCCGCGCTGGCCGCTTTCGCCGTGCATGCCGATCAGCAACGCGCGGCGGAAAGCCGGCACCCGATGGCGCATCGCCAGCCGCCCGCGCCGCTGCGGCCGGAACCGGCCTGGGCCACGCCCGGCGACACGGCCAGCGCGATGACCGCCCTGGACGACTGGTTCGTCGCCCTCGCCCGCGCCAACCCGGCATTGCGCATCCGCATCGGCAACCCGGACGAGATGGCCAGCAACAAGATGGGCGGCACCCTGGCCCTGCTTCGGCATCGCGTCAACGAGCCCGAGCCCGGCGTGCCCGAGGACCTGCACGGTGCCGTGATCACCGCGCTCAACGAGGAAGCGGTCGCCGCCGCCGCGCTCGGCAACAAGGGCGGGCTGAACCTGATCGTCAGCTACGAGGCGTTCGCGATGAAGATGCTCGGCCTGCTGCGCCAGGAGATCATCTTCGCCCGCCACCAGCGCCAGGTCGGGCAATCACCGGGCTGGCTGCCGGTGCCGCTGATCGTCACCTCGCATACCTGGGAGAACAGCAAGAACGAGCAGTCGCACCAGGACCCGAGCATCGGCGAAGCCCTGCTCGGCGAGATGTCCGACGTCTCCCGCGTGCTGTTCCCGGTCGACGGCAACACCGCCGTCGCCGCCCTGCGCGATGTCTATGCCGGACGCGGCCAACTGGCCTGCCTGATCGTTTCCAAGCGCGAGGTCGAGGAGCGCTTCGACGCCACCGCCGCGCAGGCGCTGGTGCGCGACGGCGCGGCACACCTGATCGGCGACCCGGCCAACGCCGAGGTGCAACTGATCGCCATCGGTGCCTACCAACTCGACGAGGCGATCAAGGCGCATGAGCACCTCGCCGGCCAGGGCAAGCGGTCCTGCGTCAGCGTGATCCTGGAACCCGGCCGCCTGCGCATCCCGCGCGACGAGCTGGAAGCAGCCTTCGTCGACGACCAAACCACCGTCGACGCCCTGTTCCCGCCCGACCTGCCGCGCGTAATCCTGACCCACACCCGGCCGGAACCGATGCTCGGCCTGCTGCGCCGTCTCGACAGCGGTCCGCGGAAGACCCGCGCGCTCGGCTACATCAGTCGTGGCGGCACCCTGGACGTGCCCGGCATGCTGATCGCCAACCGCTGCACCTGGCACCACGCCGTCGAAGCCGCCGCCGCCGTGACCGGCTGGCGGCTGGATGCAGCGGGCCCGGGCGCGTAGGCGGCCCGCGCCGCCTCAGTCGGCGTCGCCCTTCATGCGGCTTTGCTGGTAGCGCTCCAGGCCGATCATGCGGATCAGGCGCAGTTGCTGTTCCAGCCAGTGGGTGTGGTCTTCCTCGGTGTCCTTGAGCTGATCGAGCAGCACCTGGCGGCTGACGTAGTCGCCGTGCGTCTCGCACAGGGCGATGCCGTCGGCGAGGCGCTTGCGCACGGCGTATTCGACGGCAAGGTCCTTTTCCAGCATCTGTTCGACGGTCAGGCCGGATTCGAACGCGTCCGGGCGCATGTCGGGCTGGCCTTCCAGGAACAGGATGCGGCGGATCAGGGCATCGGCGTGCTGCGCCTCTTCCTGCATCTCGTGGTCGATGCGCTGGTACAGGGCGTGCAGGCCCAGGTCCTCGTAGCGGCGGGAATGGATGAAGTACTGGTCGCGCGCGGCCAGTTCACCGCGCAGCAGGGAGTTGAGGTAGTCGACGACTTCCGGGTGTCCTTTCATTGCATGGGCTCCTCTGGAAAACCGCGTCAGCATGCCAGCGTTGCCGATTCCGGACTCGGATGCGAACGCTTGCGTTTCGTCTTCTCGACTCCGCCCGCCTCAGCCGGCATCGGCGGCGATGGCTGCCGGCTCGTTGTCACGGACGATGCGGCGCAGGCGGCGCAGCGAGGCCGGTTCCTCGACGAAGGCGGCGGCTTCGCGCAGGCTGCGCTGGATGCGCTCGGCGTAGCCCATGTCGTTCATCAGTGAACCGGCCTGCCAGCCGTCGACCTCGCCGCGCCCGAGGGCGGCGAACACGCGCTGGCGAAAGCCGGCGTCGAAGGCGGCGGCGTGGCGGTCCATGTCTTCCAGCCGCTCGCGCCAGGCCTGGTCATCGTCACGCAGCGCACCGAGGGCGAGGAAGTTGCGCAGCATGCCGAACAGGTGCCGGCGCAGGCTCAGATAGGCGTCGCGCAGCGGCGAGTCGTCCTCACGCAGGCGCTGGCGCAGGTTCTTCTGCAGGTGCTTGGCGTCCTTGACCGCGTTGACCAGTTGCAGCGCGGCCATCTGCTCGTGCATCCAGAAGCGCTGGTGCGCCGCGTCCAGCGGCAAGGTCATGCGGCCCATGAAGGCCAGCAGGTCGCCGTAGATGCCCTTGACGTGGCGCTGGTAGAGCACGTCGGCGTCGACGCCGTCGGCCTGCGGGCGGGCATCGAGCAGGGCAAGGTCCGGCGTTTCGGCGACCAGTTGCTCGGCCGGCAGGCACAGCGCCTGGGCGATCACCTCCAGACAGCGCCGCCCCAAGTGATGCAGTTCCAGCGCCACGGCGGCGGCGGCGGCATCGACCGATTCCAGCGCCTGTTCACTGAGATGGCGCGCACGTTCCGGCAGCGGCTGGTCTTCCGGCAGCGGCGCAACGGTTTCGACATCGACCAGCAGGGTCGGCGCGGCCGGGTCCGGCAGCCAGGCGCGCAGCCAGGTCGCCAGTTGCCCCTGCCAGGGCCAGAACAGGGCGACGCCGGTGGCGTTGAACAGGGTATGGAACAGCGCCAGTTGCAGCAGCGCGTTGTCGCCGAAGCCAAGCCATGCGCCGACCGTCTGCACCATCCAGGACAGCGGCACCAGCAGCGCCAGCGCCAGCAGCGCGGTCACCACGTTGAACAGCACATGCGCCAGCGCCAGCCGCTGGCCGCTGCGATTGCCGCCCAGCGCCCCCATCACGCCGGTGCTGACGCTGCTGCCGACGTTGGAGCCGACCGCCAACGCCAGGCTCTGGTCCAGCGTCACCTGCCCGGCGGCCAGCGCGGCGAGGATCAGCATCAGCGTGGCGTGGCTGGATTGCAGCACCACCGTCGCCGCCATGCCGATGGCGGCAAACAGCAGCACGCCACGGGCACCGCCCGGATGCGCGGCGGACAGGTCCATCGCCCCGCCGACGACATCGAAGCCGGCCTTGATCTGATCGATACCGAGAAAGATGAAGGCAACGCCCAGCACCACCCGCCCGGCGGCCTTGCTGCGCGGCCCGTTGAAACCGGCCAGCACGCCGAACACCAGCAGCGGCAGGGCCAGCGGCGACAGGCTGAAGCCGTGTCCGGCCAGCGCCAGCAGCCAGATACCGCTGGTGGCACCAAGGTTGGCACCGAAGATGATCGAAATGCCGCCGGCAAGCTGGATCAGCCCGGAGCTGATGAAGGCGATGGTCAGCAGCGAGACCAGGGTGCTGGACTGCAACAGCATGGTGCCGCCGATGCCGAACAGCAGGCCGCGCAGCGGCGTCCCGGTGCTGTGCGCCAGCCACTGCTCCAGCCGGCCGCCGGCCAGTTGCCGCAGGCCTTCTTCCAGGCACTGCATGCCGAACAGGAACATCGCCAGACCGGCGCACAGTTGCAGCCAGCCATCGCTTTCCAGGAACGTCCACGCCAGGGCGGCCGCGGCCAGCAACAACAGGATGCTTCGCACTTCGCTCCAGCCTCGCCAGGGGATGACCGACCACCACGCAGCGCGGCGGTCATGCCGGCGGATTATCCTGTGCGTCGCCGCCACTGTCATATTGCCGACATATCGACGCGCCCGCTTCCGATGGCCGATCCTTCCCCGGCCGGACCGCACCGAACCTTTCCCGAGAGACCGCATGACCGACGACGCCCCGCTCGACCTGATCCGCAACCGCACCTTCGACGAACTGGCCATCGGCGACAGCGCCAGCATCGAGCGCACCCTGAGCATGGAGGACATTCGCCTGTTCGCGGCGCTGTCCGGCGACGCCAATCCAGCTCACGTCGATCCCGAATACGCCGCCTCGACGCAGTTGCAAGGCGTCATCGCCCACGGCATGTGGGGCGGCGCGCTGATTTCCGCCGTGCTCGGCACCCGGCTGCCGGGGCCGGGCACGCTGTATCTGGAACAGCAATTGCGCTTCCACGCGCCGATCCGGGTCGGCGACCGGCTGCTGATCGCAGTAGAAGTGCGCACGCTCGACCCGCAGCGCCACCGCGTCACCCTCGCCTGCACCTGCACGCTGGCCGACGGCACGCTGGCCATCGACGGCGAGGCGCTGGTACAGGCCCCGACGCAGCGCATCGAGCGCCCGCGCACCGCGCTGCCGGACATCCGCGCCCAGGCCAGCGGCGAGGACGGCCTGAAGCGCCTGCTGGCGCACGTCGCCGCGCTGGAGCCGATCCGCGTCGCCGTGGTGCATCCCTGCGACCGGCCCAGCCTGTCCGCCGCGCTGGACGCCCGCGACGCCGGGCTGATCGTGCCGCTGCTGGTCGGCCCGCGCAGCCGGATCGAAGCCGTGGCCGAGGAATCCGGGCTGGACCTGTCCGGCATCGAGATCGAGGACGCCGCGCACAGCCACGCCGCCGCCGCCCGCGCCGCCGCGCTGGCCAGTGCCAACCAGGTCGAGGCGCTGATGAAGGGCAGCCTGCACACCGACGAACTGGTGGCGGCGGTGATCGCCTCCGCCGCCGGCCTGCGCACCAAGCGCCGGATCAGCCACTGCTTCGTGTTGCAGACGCCGCACTATCCGCGCCCGTTCATCGTCACCGACGCCGCCATCAACATCGCGCCGACGCTGGAACACAAGGCCGACATCATCCGCAACGCCATCGACCTTGCCCACGTCATCGGCGTGGCGCAGCCACGCGTCGCCATCCTCGCCGCGGTGGAAACCGTCACCGCCGACATGCCGGCCACGCTGGACGCCGCCGCGCTGTGCAAGATGGCTGATCGCGGACAGATTTCCGGTGCCCTGCTGGACGGCCCGCTGGCCTTCGACAACGCCGTTTCGATGGCCGCCGCACGCACCAAGGGCATCGTTTCCGAGGTCGCCGGCCAGGCCGACATCCTCGTCGTGCCGGATCTGGAAAGCGGCAACATGCTGGCCAAGCAATTGATCTATCTCGGCCAGGCGGCCAGCGCCGGCATCGTGCTGGGGGCGAAGGTTCCGGTGATCCTGACCAGCCGCGCCGACTCGCGCGACTCGCGCATCGCCTCCTGCGCCATCGCCCTGATGCTGGCGCACCGCTACCGCGAGGCACCGCCCTGATCGCCGCCGCGCGGTCTTCCCTTCTCCTCTCAACGCAAGGCAACCTGCCATGAAATACACCTTCAAGGGCGATACCGCACTGGTCACCGGCGCCGGTTCCGGCATCGGCGCGGCGACGGCGAAACTGCTGGCGGACAACGGCGTGCGCGTGGTGGTCTCGGACATCGACGCCGACAACGTGGCGCGTGTCGTCGCCGACATCGGCGCGGCCGGCGGCAGCGCCGTGGCGCATGTCGGCGATGTCTCGCGGCCGGAAGACGTGCGGTCCGCCGTGGCGCTGGCGCAGGAAGCATTCGGCGCGCTGCATCTGGCGTTCAACAACGCCGGCATCGGTGGCACGTTGAAACCGGCCGGCGAACTGGAACCGGCCGAGTGGCAGCGCGTCATCGACATCAACCTCAGCGGCGTGCAGTACGGCCTGCGTTATCAGATCCCGGCGATGCTGGCGGCCGGCGGCGGCGCCATCGTCAACATGTCCTCG
>JBAYTD010000019.1:0-30066 GCA_041675805.1 Lysobacteraceae bacterium | reverse complement strand
CTCGCCACCACCCAGCCGGTGGCACCGTACCGCAATTCCGGTGAGGACTCCACGCGCGCCCTGATGCAGGAGCGCAACCTGGAGCAGCCGATGCATCCGATCTACAAGTACGCCTTCATCACCGACTCGCGCGAAGGCCTGATCCTGACCGACATCGACACCCTCAACAACGGCGAGCCGCGGGACAACTTCCTCGAACGTGCGCTGACCTGGAACGAGGGCGGCGTCCTTGCTGGCGCGCGTCACCTGTACGTGGCCGGCACCTGGCTCTATGTGGTGGCCGACGCCGGCGTGGTGGTGCTCGACCTCGATACCCCGCTGGCCCCGCGCCACGTCGCCACCGTGCCGATTGCCCAGGCGCGCGCCGCACACCTCCAGTTCCGCTACCTGTTCGTCACCGCGCCGGACGGCCTGCACGTGGTCGATGTCACCAACCCGGCACAGCCGCGACGCATCGAGGGCGCCCACCTGGCGCTGAGCGATCCGCACAAGCTGCACATCGCGCGCACCTATGCCTACGTCGCCAACGGCCGCGACGGTCTCGCCATCGTCGACATCACCCAGCCGGAAAAACCGACGCTGTACCAGATGTTCAACGCCGGCGGCGTGCTCAACGACGCCCGCGACGTGGTGCTCGGCACCACCAACGCCTCGCTGTTCGCCTACGTCGCCGATGGCACGAACGGGCTCAAGGTGGTGCAGTTGACCAGCCCGGAATCGCAGCCGAAGTTCTACGGTTTCAGCCCCGACCCGAAGCCGGTGCTGATCGCCAGCTACCCGACCAGGCGCACTGCGCTGGGCCTGTCGCGCGGCCTCGAACGCGACCGCGCCGTCGACGAAACCGGCCACCAGGTCGCCGTCTTCGGCCGCATCGGCTCGCGGCCGTTCAACGCCGAGGAGATGAAGCGGCTGTACCTCGACGCCGACGGCAAGCCCTGGTACGTCGACGACCATGTCGACGGCCCGCGCGGCATCGAGACGCCACCCCTGCCCTACCGGCCCAACCGCATCTGGGATCAGCAGCCCAACCTGCACCAGGGCGTGGAATACGGCGGCCAGGTGATCGGCGCACCGGAGCGCGACGCACCCGAACCCTGATCGCTCGCGCCTTCAGCGCGAGAACGGTCGGTTCGGTGTCATGCACCGTCCGCCATCCGGCGGGCGGTGCGGTGATCAGGAACTGCACGACAGCATCGAGCAGCCGGGCCGGTCGCGCGCCCACTGCGGACGTCGGGCGGCCCAGGCTTCGCGTCCGGGTTGCGCCTCGTAGGGGCGCGAGAACACCGCCATCGCCTCGTCCAGCGCCCCGGGATCGCCCGCCGTGACGCGGTCGATGACCTGTTGCAGCAGGTAGTTGCGCGGCACGTAGCAGGGGTTGCAGGCATTCATCGCCGTACGTCGCAATGCCGCCGGGCGCGCCTCCTCGCGCCAGCGCGCGGCCAGGGCGCGCAGGCAATCGAGCAACCGGCCCTCGACGCGGCGGCGCTTGTCGGCGTCGTAGAAGGCCGGAGCGAAGCCTTCCAGCGTCGGCTCGATCTCGTCCATGTCGGCCAGCAGGCGAAAGAACAGGGTCATGTCGATCTCGCCCTCGTGCAGGCAATCACGGATCGCCTGCAGGCGCGCGAGGTCGGCCTCCTCGCAGGCCAGAAGACCAAGTTTGGCAGCCGCATGCCGGCGGTCCAGGCGCTCGAACTCGGCGACGTAGCTGTCCAGCCCGGCATGCAGGGGCGCGTGCTCGGCGAACAGCGGGGCGATGGCGGACGCCAGCCGCGACAGGTTCCAGCCACCGATGGTCGGCTGGCTGCCGAAGCGATAACGGCGTTGCCCGGCATCGGTGGTGTTGGGCGTCCAGTCCGGGTCGTAGTCGTCGATCCAGCCGAACGGGCCGTAGTCGATGCACAGGCCGAGGATCGACATGTTGTCGGTGTTCAACACGCCGTGGACGAAGCCCAGCCGCATCCAGTGCGCGACCAGCGCTGCGGTGGAGCGGCACACCTCGTCGAACCACTGCGACAGCCGTTCCTGCGCATCCGTGATCGCGGCCAGATGCGGGAAATCGCGGCGCAGCGTGAAGTCGACCAGGGTGCGCAGCAGGGCCGCGTCGCCGCGCGAGGCCGGCAGTTCGAAGCTGCCGAAACGCAGAAAGGACGGTGCCAGACGGCAGACGATGGCACCCGGCTCGGGGCGCGGATCGCCGCTGTAGAGCAGGTCGCGGACCACCTCCTCGCCGCTGGCGACGAGCGACAGCGCGCGCGTGGTCGGCACGCCGAGGTGGTGCATCGCCTCGCTGCAGACGAATTCACGCAGCGAGGAGCGCAGCACGGCACGGCCATCGGCGTGGCGCGAATACGGCGTCGGGCCGGCACCCTTGAGTTGCCACTCCCAGCGCTCGCCGGCGGCGGTGACCGACTCGCCCAGCGAAATCGCCCGGCCATCGCCCAACTGCCCGGCCCAGACGCCGAACTGGTGGCCGCCGTAGTTCGCCGCCCAGGTCTGCATGCCCGGCAGCAAGGCATTGCCGGCCAGCACCGCCGGCAGCGGCGGCGCACGCAGCGTTTCCAGCGACAGGCCGAGCCGCGCGGCCATGTCGGCGGACAGCGCCAGCAGGCGTGGCGCGGGCATCGCTACCGGCGTCGCCGCCGACCACAGCGCGCCGTGTACCTGTCGGCTGCGCGGCCCATCGTGCGGATCGCCGGGCAGTTCGCGGATGAAGGCGTTGTCGAATCGCAGCATCGGTGCCGGCGCTCGGGAATCGGTCGGCGCCTGCGCGGCTCAGGGCAGCATGGCACCTCGGATCGCATAGTAGGCGATGGCGGCGATCAGCGCCGACGCCGGCACGGTGACCAGCCAGGCCGCGACCACCCGCATCATCACCGCGCGCTTGACCAGTTCGCGCCGATGCACGCGGCGCAGACCCTTGCGCTCCTGTTTGGAGATGTGCGTCTTGCCGGCCCGCCCCTGCTTTTTCAGATCGCGCAGCATGCGGTCCTTTTCCGCCACCGGCGCGGCTTCGAAGCGCAGCAGGAAAGCCTCGACCACCTCCAGACCGTGCGCCTGCGTGCGGTGGTGCTCCTCGATCTCGGCAATGATCCGCTGGTAATTGGCCTTCAGGTATTCACGCAGGAAGCCGACGCCGAAGATCGCGCCGATGGTGACGTGGGTGGAACTCACCGGCAGGCCCAGATGCGAGGCCAGGATCACCGTCACCGCCGCCGCCACGGCGATGCAGTAGGCGCGCATCGGGTCCATGTCGGTGATCTCGCTGCCGACGGTACGGATCAGTCGCGGACCGTACAGGGCCAGTCCGACGGCGATGCCCAGCGCGCCGACCAGCAGGATCCAGAACGGGATCGCCGCCGAGTCGCCGCCATCGGGCGAGCCCACCAGCACGTCATGGACGGCGGCCAGCGGGCCGATGGCGTTGGAGACATCGTTGGAGCCGTGGGCGAAGCTCATCAGCGCGGCGGCAAAGATCAGCGGCACGGCGAACAGCCGGTTCACGCCTTCCTTGTCGTTGCTCAGGCCGGGCGCGCGACGGCCGATGCGCCAGCCGAGGAACAACATGGTCGCCACGCCCATCGCCAGGCCCGCCGTCATCGCCAGCAGCGGCGAGACCTTGACCACCTTGGACAGGCCCTTCAGCAGCAGATAGCTGGTAAAGGCCCAGGCCATGAAGCCGATCAGGATCGGCACCGCACGCCGCGCCGCCTGCATCAGGTCGCGCTGGTAGGTGATGCTGCGCTTGATCAGATAGAGCAGCGCCGCCGCCAGAATGCCGCCCATCAGCGGCGAGATCACCCAGCTCGCGGCGATCCGCCCGACGCCGGCCCAGTTGGCCACCTCCCAGCCCGCCGCGGCGATGCCGGCACCGAGCACGCCGCCGACGATGGAATGCGTGGTCGACACCGGCGCGCCAATGGCGGTGGCGAAGTTCAGCCACAGCGCGCCGGCCAGCAGCGCCGCCATCATCAGCCAGACGAAGGACTGCGGGTCGTTGATCGAGGCCGGGTCGATGATGCCGCCCTTGATCGTGCCGGTCACCTCGCCGCCGGCAAGCACCGCCCCGAGCACCTCGAACAGCGCCGCCACGACGATGGCCCAGCGCATCGTCATCACCCGCCCGCCCACCGCCGGGCCGACGTTGTTGGCGACATCGTTGGCACCGATGTTCATCGCCATGTAGACGCCGATCACCGTCGCCACCACCAGGGTGCCGCTGAGGTGGCCGACGCCCAGCCAGGTCAGCCAGGTCACCGCGACCAGAAAGGCGATGGCCAGCGCCAGGCGCAGGCCGTGAACGCCGGATGCGGCGGGTGCCGCCGAAGACAGTGCTGTCATGTTCATGCAATATTCGTGTGTCAGACTGGCGCGAGCTGCCTTCGTCGGCGATCAACTGCCGACACGGGATTCCCGTAGCCGGCGACCGCCCGTCCGTGGCGTGCCCGCCTGCGGGCAGGCGCACGCGCGCGTCCGTCAGCGTGTCAGGCGATGTCGCGGTATCGTGTTCAGCCCCTGATTTCCTTCCCCGGTGCCCCCCGGCACCCCGTCCGATCAGCCCAGGCACCGCAGCGGCCAGTCGTGCTGGCCGATGCGGCGGCTGGAAGCGTGGCGGCGCTTATTCCTGTTCGTCGAGACGCGGAATCAGCAGCACCTGGCCCGGGTAGATCTTGTCCGGATGGGTCAGCATCGGCTTGTTGGCCTCGAAGATGACCGGATACTTGTTGGCGTTGCCGTACTCGCGCCTGGCGATGGCGGACAGGGTGTCGCCGGAGACGACGGTGTAGAAGCGCGACGCCGGGGATTCCTCCTCGCTCAGTTCCTCGGCCTCTTCCTCGGCGGCTTCCTGCTCGGCCACGGCCTGCGGCGGCGGGCCAACCTTGATGCGGTCATCGACGTGTTCGACGCCCTTGATGTTGCCGGCGGCGACGATGGCCTTTTCCTTGTCGGCCAAGGTTTCCGCGAAACCTGTCAGATGGACCGTCTTCTTGGACTGGTCGGCGATCACGTTGAACGGGTTGAGCTTGAGGCCGAGCGAGAGGATGTGCTCGCGAACCTTGTTCTCGTCGATGGCGCTGCTGCCGAAGAGCTTCTCTCCGGCGTCACTGATGAAGTCGAAAAATCCCATCGTGCTGTCCTTGTTCCTGGTTCCAATAGGGGAAGTTGCCGATCAGGCCGGCGCGGTCGGTGGCGCGAGCGACCCGGCGATTCCGGGCCGCCGGCACCACGGCCGGCCCCAGCATAGGGCTATCCTGTCGGCCATGCCACAGTTGGAGCGCACCATGCTTTTTGCCCGCCTTGTCGCCCTGCTGGCGCTGGCCGCGCTGCCCGCCTGCCAAGGTTCCACGCCCGGCCCGGCAGCGAGCGCATCCGCGCCGGCACAGCCCCTCGCGCCACTGGTCAGCGAAGGCGTGCGCATCGAAACCCTTGCCCGCGGACTGCAACATCCCTGGGCGCTTGCCTTCCTGCCCGATGGCGGTTTTCTGGTCACCCAGCGCGTCGGCCGATTGACCCGGCTGGCTGCCGACGGTGCATTGCTGGCGGACATCGGCGGCGTGCCGGAGGTGGTCGCCGAGGGCCAGGGCGGCCTGCTCGATGTCGCCCTGGCACCGGATCATGCCGACAGCGGCCGGGTCTATCTCAGCTATGCCGAAGCCGGCGAGCGCAGCGTGGCCGGCACGGCGGTGGCGCGCGGTCGCCTGCTGGCGGATCGGCTGGTCGATGTCGAGGTCGTGTTCCGCCAGCAGCCCAAGGTTGCCGGCCGCCAGCACTTCGGATCGCGGCTGGTGTTCGACCGCGACGGCCATCTGTTCGTCACCCTGGGCGATCGCGGCCAGCGCAGTGCGGCGCAGGATCTCGGCAACCATCTCGGCACCATCGTCCGCATCCATCCCGATGGCAGCATCCCGGCCGACAATCCCTACGTCGACCACGCCACCGCGCGGGCGGAAATCTGGTCGCACGGCCATCGCAATGTACAGGGGGCGGCGATCAATCCGTGGACCGGCGCGCTGTGGACGCACGAACACGGCCCGCGCGGCGGCGACGAAATCAACCTGCCGCAGGCCGGTGCCAACCATGGCTGGCCGCTGGCCACGCACGGCATCAACTACTCCGGTTTCGCCATTCCCGAAGCGCAGGGCAAGCAAATCGCCGGGATGCAGCCGCCGCATCATGTTTGGGCGGTGTCGCCGGCCATCAGTGGCATGGCGTTCTACGATCACCCGCGACATCCGGCCTGGGCGCGCAGTCTGCTGGTCGGCGCGCTGGCGCAGCGGGCGCTGATCCGGCTGACCCTGGATGGCGAGCGCATCGTCGGCGAGGAACGCCTGCTGACGGCGCTGGCGGCACGCATCCGCGATGTCCGTGTCGCCCCGGATGGACAGGTCTACGTGCTGACCGACGACATCGACGGCCGCCTGCTGCGCCTCGCGCCGCAATAAGCCGGCCTTACAGCGCGCCGAGCGAGCGAATGCGATAGGTGTCGCGACCGGCGTGCTTGGCCTCGTACAGCGCCTCGTCGGCGGCTGCCATCAGCCGGGTCACCGACAGCTCGGCCTGCGGGATGACGCTGGCGACGCCGATGCTCAGGGTGACGCGGCCGCTGGTCGAGCTCGGATGCGCCTGGTCCAGGCCGCGCACTTCGGCCAGGATGTGCTCGCTCATCTCCGCCGCGCCGGCTTGGTCGGTTTCCGGCAGCACCAGGGCGAACTCCTCGCCGCCGTAGCGCGCGGCAAGGTCGCCGGAGCGCCGCGCCAGTTCCGCCAGCCGTTCGGAAATCCGTTGCAGGCAGCGGTCGCCTTCCAGATGGCCGTAGGCGTCGTTGAACTGCTTGAAGTGGTCGACATCGCACAGCAGCAGGGACAACGGGCGCTCGTTGCGCGCGCCGCGCCGCCACTCGCGCGCCAGCACGAGGTCGAACTGGCGGCGGTTGGCCAGCCCGGTCAGCGCATCGACGGTGGCCAGGCGCTCCAGTTCGCGGTTGGCCTGCTCCAGCCGATCAAGCAGGCGCGAGCGCTCGATGGCGCGACGCAGGCGGTGGCGCAGCACATCCCAATGCACCGGTTTGGTGACGAAATCCTCGGCACCGGCGGCAAAGGCGCGATCGATCGAGGAACGGTCGTCCAGCCCGGTGATCATCAGCACCGGCACGCTTTCGGCCCCAGGCAGATCGTGCAGGCGACGACAGCACTCGAAGCCGTCCATGTCCGGCATCACGCCATCCAGCAGCACCAGGTCCGGCATCGTCTCCTCGAAGCGCTGCAGCGCCTCCTCGCCGGTTTCCGCCTCGATGACCCGATAGCCTTCCTTGCCGAGCAGATGGCGCGCCTGCATGCGCATCATCCGGTCGTCGTCCACCACCAGGATTTTCGGCGCCGCATGGAGATCACGCACGTCGGGGTGCCTTCCCGTCCGTGGTCGTCGCCGAAGCGTCCCGCACGAGTCGCCGCGTCCGCGCCACCGACCCGATCGGCAAGCGCGGCGTCGCGTCGGAAGGGTGATCCATCAAGCCGATGTTCATCCCGCCATTTTCGCCCAAGCCCCGGTTTTTTACGAGGAAACGATGTAAAAATCGGTCAATCGCGGCAACCGGTCACGGCCCGTCTCGGGTATGCTGCCCGACCATGGCGTCCACCCCTGCGCCCGATCCCGTTTCCGTCGACATCGCCGAGGCCGCGCGGCTCAGCGATCTCGATCTGCTGCCGCGCCGGGTATTTCGCCTGCGCATGCTCGGCATGGGCTTGGGTGGCCTGTGCATCGCGGCGGTGCTGTACGAGAATCAGGCCCCGCCGGGGCATTGGCTGTGGATGGCGTTCACCGCGCTTGTCTGGCCGCACCTGGCCCTGCAACTGGCGCTGCGCAGTCGCAGCCCGTATCGCGCGGAATTGCGCAACCTGATGTTCGACTCGGTACTGGCGGCCATCTGGGTGCCGCTGCTGTCGTTCAACCTGTTGCCCAGCGCCCTGCTGCTGACCCTGGCCGTGGTCGACAAGATCAACACCGGCATCCGCGGTCTGTGGCTGTGGTCGCTGCCCGGCATGCTGGCTGGTTTCCTCGGCGCCGCCCTGCTCACCGGCTTCGACTTCCGCCCGCATTCCAGCACCCTGGTCATCCTCGCCTGCCTGCCGATGCTGCTGATCCACACCATCGCCGTCAGCCTGGTCGGCTATCGGCTGGTGCGCAAAGTGCAAAGGCAGAACCGGATGCTGGACGAACTCAGCCGGGTCGACGTGCTGACCGGCCTGTCCGGCCGCCGCCACTGGCAGCAGCAGGCGGAACTGCTGCTCAAGGGACGCCACCAGAACGGCCAGCCGCGCAGTCTGCTGATGATCGACATCGACCTGTTCAAGGAGATCAACGACAGCCACGGCCACGCGGTCGGCGACGACGTGCTGCGCGCGGTGGCGGCGATGATCCGGCGTCATCTGGAGCCGGGCGACGTCGCCGGGCGCTTCGGTGGCGACGAATTCGCCGCCGTGCTGGAGGGCGACGCGACCCGCGCGGCGCAGGTCGCCGAGCGCATCCGCAGCGATGTCGCCGGCATGGTGCTGCCGCACGCGCCGCACCTGCGCTGCTCGGTCAGTCTCGGCCACGCCCAGGCCGAGGACGGCGACCTGGGCCTGCGCGAATGGCTGGAATCGGCGGATCGCGCGCTGTACAGCGCCAAGCAGGCCGGACGCAATCGCAGCGTGGGCCGTCCGGCAGAGCGCCGCGATACGGTGCCCGCTCTGCCCTGATCGCGAGCGCCGCACAGCGCCCCGCCGCAGAATCAGCCCTTGGTTCGCTTCAGCCAGGCCAGCAGCGGTGCCCAGTCCTGCTGGCAGGCCGCAAGGCCGGGCGTATCGGCATCGAACACGCCGCGACCGTGCTCGCCGGCCAGCACGTAGGCCTGGCTGTCGCGCAGCGAGGCCACCAGCGGAAACGGGCTGCCTTCGACGAAGCTGTCGAGTTGCCGCGCCGCCACGGTGCGCGCCTTGACCCGGTTGGCGACCAGGCCGACACGCACGCTGCCGTTGCGCACCGCCGGCGATTGCGTCAGCTCGGCGAGGAAGGTGCGACTGGCCCGGGCATCAATGGCCGACGGGGCCAGCGGTGCCAGAAGCGTGTCGCAGCGGCGCAAAAACTCGGCCAACTGATGCGAGCGCAGCCCGGCCGGGGTGTCGATCAACAGATAATCGGCATCCGCCGGCACCTTCAGTGTCCAACCGCTGCTGCCGGTGCTGCCCTGGGTGGCACTGTGGATGCAGCCGACCGACGGCACGGCGTTACCGCGCGCATTGGCCCAATCGCTGCTGGAGCCCTGCGGATCAGCATCGATGATCCAGACCTTGGCACCCTCGCGGGCCAGCGCCACGGCCAGGTTCACCGTCAGCGTGGTCTTGCCGCAACCGCCTTTGGAACTGGATATCAGGATTCGTCGCATGATCCCCACCGATCAGTTGACTGACCAGACTAACGCCAAGTGCAGCAGGCTGCACCGGCCTGTGTCACGAAATCCGCCTCATACCGGGGACGATCAGCCGCTGCCGGCCATGGATCGCAGCATCAGGCCGACCAGATAGGCGAGATAGGTGCCGCTGGCGTAGCCCACCGTGCCCAGCAGCACGCCGACCGGAGCCAGCGTGGGATGGAAGGCCGCCGCCACCACCGGGGCAGAGGCCGCCGCGCCGATGTTGCCCTGCGAGCCGATGGCGAAATAGAACAGCGGCACCTTCAGCGCCCGCGCCACCGTGTACAGAACGATGACGTGCACCGCCATCCAGATCACGCCGAGCAGGAACAGCCATGGCCGATCCAGCAGCGCCAGCAGATCCATCTGCATGCCGATGCAGGCGATCAGGAAATACAGCATCAGCGCGCCCAGCCGCGAGGCCCCGACGCCCTCCAGCCGGCGCACCGGGGTGAAGCTGAGGCCAAGACCGATCGAGGTCGACAGCACCACCACCCAGACGAAGGGCGAGGTCAGGCTGAACTGGCTGGCCCAGGACACGTTGTCGGCAAACCAGGCCGCCAGCGGTGCGGCGATGGCGTGCGCCAGGCCGACCGCGCCGAAGGCGACGCCGACGATGACGGCCAGATCGGGAAGGGTCGGCAATCGCGAATGCTGCGCTTCGAAGGCGGCGATGCGCGCCTTGATGTCGTCCAGCGCGGCGGTGTCGGCACCGCGTCGGCGATCGATCTCCACCGAGCGCCCGGCCAGGAACAGCAGCACCGCCATCCACAGGCTGGCCACCGCCACATCGACCACGGCGAACTGGCCGAAGGTGGTGGCGTCGACCTCGAACACCTCGCGCATCGCCACCATGTTGGCACCGCCGCCGATCCAGCTTCCGGCCAGCGCCGCCATGCCGGCCCAGGTATCGCCGGACACGGTTTCCGGGTGGATGAACTTCATCGCCATGAAGGCGATGGGCGCGCCCAGCATCACGCCGAAGGTGCCGGCGCAGAACACGATCAACAGTTTGGGACCGAGCCGCAGGATGCCCTTAAGGTCGATCGACAGCGTCAGCAGCACCAGCGCCGCCGGCAGCAGCGCATCGCGTGCCACCGGGTTGTACAGCTTGGTCGCATGGCCGTCGATCAGGCCGACCGTGTTGTAGATGGCGGGGATGAAGTAGCACAGCAGCAGCGCCGGCACGACGGCGTAGAAGCGCCTGAAGAAGGCCATCGGCCCGGTCGCGCTCCACAGGATCGCCGCCAGCGTGGCGGCAATCAGGCCGAGGACGACGATGTCGTTGCTGATCAGCGGAGCGGTTGCATCAGGCATGGGCGGTTCCGGTCAACGGGCCGGACACGGGCCGGCCGTGGAAAGACGAGGTCACCGACTCAGGAAGCCGGATAGACGTAGCTGGCACCGAAGCCGAGCGGAATGCCCAGCGCCCAGAACGCCAGCAGCAACAGCGTCCACAGCAGCGACAGCGCGAGCGAATACGGCAGCATGATCGAGGCCAGGGTGCCGATGCCGGCGGCCTTCACGTAGCGCTGGCAGAACACCACGATCAGCGGGAAATACGGCATCAGCGGGGTGATGATGGTAGTCATCGAGTCGCCGACGCGGTAGGCCGCCTGGGTGAAGTCCGGCGACACGCCGAGTTGCATCATCAGCGGCACCATGATCGGCGCCAGCAGCGCCCACTTGGCCGAGGCCGAGCCGATGAACAGGTTGACGATGCCGGTCATCGCGATCAGGCCGATGATGGTCAGCCAGACCGGCAGTCCCTTGAGCAGTTCGGCACCCTCCACCGCCATCAGCGTGCCGAGGCCGGAGCCGTTGAAGCCGGCCAGGAACTGGGCGATGAAGAAGGCGATGACGATGTAATAGGCCATCCCGGCCATCGACTTGGTCATCGCAGCGATGATGTCGCGATGGCTCTTCACCGTGCCGGCGACGTAGCCGTAGACCACACCGGGGATCAGGAAGAAGACGAAGATCAGGGCGACGATGGACTGCATCACCGGGGCTGCGGCGACCAGCAGCGGATGGCCGCCGGCGAGCACCGCGGCATTGTCCGCCGGTGCTCGCCAGGGCGAGGTTTCCGGCCACAGGCTCAGCGCGAACAGCGCCAGCGCGGCCAGCATCGACAGCGTCGCCCAGAGCAGGCCGCGGCGCTCGGCGGCAGTCAGCGGCTGCATCGTCGGCAACTCGCTGGTATCGCCATCCACTGCGGTGCGCGTCAGCCGCGGCTCGACCACCTTGTCGGTGACGAACCAGCCGATGGCGATGATCAGAAAGCTGGATACCGTGGTGAAGATCCAGTTGTTGAGCGGATTGACGGTCAATTCCGGATTGAGGATCTGCCCGGCCGCCTCGGTGAAGCTGGCCAGCAGCGGATCGAGCGAGGACGGCACGAACAGGGTCGCCGAGAAGCCGCCTGACACGCCGCAGAAGGCCGCCGCGATGCCGGCCAGCGGATGCCGTCCGGCGGCGTAGAAGATCACCCCGCCGAGCGGGATCACCAGCACGTAACCGGCATCGACGGCGACGTGGCTGAGCACCGCCACCGCCACCAGGGCCGGTGTCAGCAGCGCCTTCGGCGTGATCGACAGCATCCGCCGCAGCGCCGCGTTGATGTAGCCGGTGTGCTCGGCCACGCCCAGGCCGAGCATCGCGGTCAGCACCACGCCGAGCGGCGCGAAGGCCATGAACACGCGATACAGATTGGCCATGAACGCCGTCAGCGACTCGCCGGACAGCAGGTTCACCACCCGGATCGGCTCGCCGCTGGCCGGATGCAGGGCGGTGAACTCGACCCCCGACAGCAGCCACGACAGCACCCACACCAGCAGCATCAGCAGCAGGAACAGCATGGCCGGATCGGGCAGCTTGTTGCCGACCCGTTCAACCGAATCCAGCACCCGCGCGAAGAATCCCCTGCCGCCGAGCGCGGCCTGTTTCGTGTCCGTGGTCATCGAGTCCTGCGCTGTGCCAAGTGTCCGGCCGCGAATCCTAGCCCGGTCGTTGGTCGATTGCACGCGCCGATGCGCGTTGCGCGACCTGCGCGCGACCAGCGATCACGCCTGCAACGATCCCGTTGTAAAGTACGCCGCTGCCTCACTACCCTTTGCGCCGACGCACCCGCTCGGCAGACGCCCGCGCCGCGACGTCCGTCTGATGTCGGATACCTCGCAAGGCCGCCGTCGCGCCGCGACGCGCGCCGGCATGCACCCGCGACACCCTCAAGGACTGGACAATCGCTGGATGGATTCCGCAACGCTGGACAGTCTGATCGCCTGGATCGGCGCCCATCCCCTGGCCGCCGGCGCGGTCATCTTCGCCGTGGCCTTCTGCGATGCCATCGTCATCCTCGGCTTCGCCGTACCCGCTGCGCCGATCCTGTTCGCGGTCGGCGCACTGATCGGCCTCGGCACGCTGGATCCGGTCTATGCCATCAGTTGCGCCGCGCTCGGCGCGTTCTGCGGCGATGGCGTCAGCTACGCGCTCGGCCATTTCCACGGCGACCGGCTGAAGCGCATGTGGCCGTTCTCGCGCCATCCGGAGTGGCTGCAACGCGGCGAGGCGTTCTTCAACCGGCACGGCGTCAAGGGCATCGTCATCGCCCGCTACGTCGGCGCGGTGCGGCCGGTGGTGCCGGCCATCGCCGGCATGCTGGGGATGCGCTTTCGCCGCTATGCCGCGCCCAGCGCATTCGCCTCGATCACCTGGGCGCTGCTGTTCATCTCGCCCGGCTGGATCTTCGGTGCCTCGATGGACGTGGTCAGCGCCATCGCCGGGCGGCTGACCATGGTGATGCTGATCCTGGTGGCGATCCTGCTCGCCATGTACTGGCTGGTCGACACCGCCTACGGCTATTTCGCGCCGCGCGCCTCGGGCTATCTGGAGCGCATCCTGGCCTGGTCGCGCCGGCATCCGCTGATGGGCCGGCTGTCCTCGGCGCTGATCGATCCCAAGCAGCCGGAATCGGCCTCGCTGGCCCTGCTCGGACTGGGGCTGATGGCCGCTTCGGCGGGGCTGATCTGGCTGCTGTTCGATGTCGTCGGCGATGGCGAGCCGCTGCGCTTGGACCTCGCCGTGCACCACGCCATGCTCGGCCTGCGCACGCCGTTTGCCGATCATCTGATGGCCGGCTTTTCGACCCTGGGCGACTGGGCCAGCCTCGGCCCGGCCTGCCTGGCGGTGTTCGGCTGGCTGCTGTGGCGACGGCGCTTCAGCGCCGCCGGGCACTGGATCGCGGCAATCGGCTTCGGGGCTCTGGCCACCGAACTGATGGGCCGCCTGCTCGACGTGCCGCGCCCGCCGGCCGGCGTCGCCGTCGCCGGATTCAGCTTTCCCTCGGCCGAAGTCACCCGCGCGGTGCTGGTCTATGGCTTCTTCGCCGTGTTGATCGCCCGCGAACTGCCCGGCCGGCGACGCGCCTGGCCGTATGCCGCCGCCGCCTTCCTGGTCACCCTGCTGGCCTTCTCGCGGCTGTATTTCGGTGCCCACTGGATCAGCGATGTGCTGGCCGGCCTGCTGCTCGGCATGAGCTGGGTGACCCTGCTCGGCATCGCCTATCGTGGCCGCATCCGCCGCTCGTTCTGGATGCGCCCGCTGGCCCTGCTGTTCTATTCCATGCTGATACTGGCCGGCAGCTTCAACGTCTGGCGCAACGGCGAGCAGGCGCTGGCCGCCTTCGAGCCGCCGCGCACGATCCGACAGATCGCCATCGACGACTGGTGGCGGCACGACTGGCAGACCCTGGACGCCACCCGCAACGATGTCAGCTCGGCCCGCGCCTGGCCGCTGAACCTGCAATATGCCGGATCGCTCGGTGCCCTGCGCCACGCCCTCATCGATGACGGCTGGAAGGAGATTCCGCCGCCGGACTGGGAAGCCCTGTTGCGCAGCCTGGACCCGGACACCCGCGCCAGCGACCTCGCACCGATGGCCGCCATCCACGCCGGCCGCCGCGAAGTGCTGCTGCTGGTGCGCGACACCGACGAGGAAAACGAACGCCTGATGCTGCGCCTGTGGCCGGCCGACGTCGCCCTGCAACCGGCCGGCCCGCCGCTGTGGTACGGCGTCGTCGCACGGATGCGCTTCACCGACCGCCTGCACCTGCTGCGTCTGTGGCGCTATGGCGGTGACGCCGACATGACCTCGCAACTGCTGCAAAGCCACCTGCCCGGCTGGCCCGGCCGCCGCGTGCGCCGCGAAGGCGACCGCCCGGAAGTGCTGCTGCTGCGCGAGCCCTGAAGCCGACTTTGCCGTCGACGAATCGGCTCAGGAGTCCGTCGCCGGCACCTTGCTCGCCTTGACCAGCGGCAACAGTCGAAAGCCGACCCAGGCAAGGATGAAGGCCAGCCCCAGGTTCACCAGGTTGAAGAACGCATAGGGCAGATAGTCCAGCGTGGCGACGCCCAGGGTGGCGGCCATGAACGCGCCGCAGGTGTTCCAGGGGATCAGCGGCGAGGTGATGGTGCCGCCGTCCTCCAGCGCCCGCGACAGGTTCAGCGGCGACAGCCCGCGACGCTCGTACTCGGACTGGAACAATTTGCCGGGCAGGACCAGCGACATGTATTGATCGGCGGTGACGATATTGGTCCCGACTGCAGTGACCAGGGTCGACACCACCAGCGCGCGCGCCGAATGGACCACCGACAACAGGCCGCGGATCAATCGCTCGAGCAGACCGACCCGCTCCATCACCGCGCCGAAGCACATCGCGCAGATCACCAGCCAGGCGGTGTTGAGCATGCTCGCCATGCCGCCGCGGGTCAGCAGATCGTCGGCACCGGCGTTGCCGGTTTCGACCTGGTAGCCGCCGAACAGCGCGCTCCAGGCCCCGGCCAGCAGCGCCATCGGCCGCGACAGCGCCTCGTTGTCGGCCAGCGCGACCACTGCCTCGGGCTGGAAGATCACGCCGAACACGGCACCGAGCAGGGCACCGATCAGGATCGTCGGATAGGCCGGAAAGCGGACAAAGGCCAGGGTGAACACCACCACCATCGGCAGCAGCAGATGCCAGCCGAGATTGAAACGCGATTGCAGCACCGCCGGCAGCTCGCCGAACGCCGCGCCATCGCCGCGCCCGCCGCCGTCGCCGGCACCGATCAGGGCGAACATCACCAGGGCGATGGCGAGGCTGGGTGCCGTGGTCCAGACCAGGTTGCGGATATGCGCGAACAGTTCGGCACCGGACACCGCCGGGGCAAGGATGGTGGTATCCGACAACGGCGAAATCTTGTCGCCGAAATAGGCCCCGGAAATGATCGCCCCGGCGGTGATCGGCAAGGACATCTCCATGCCCTGGGCGACGCCGATCAGCGCCACGCCCAAGGTGCCGGCCACCGTCCAGGAACTGCCGATCACCAGCGCCGCGATGGCGGTGATCAGGCACACCGCCGGGTAGAAATACGAGGGATGCAGCAGTTCCATGCCGTAGACGATCAGCGTCGGCACCGTGCCGCAGAGGATCCACGTACCGATCAGCGCGCCGACCGCCAGCAGGATCAGGATCGGCGTCACCGCCACCGCCAGCCCGGCGACCATGCTGTCCTGGATCTGCTCCCATTTCAGCCCGTTGCGGATGCCGACCAGGGAGGCCACGGCGGCGGCCAGCAGCAGGGCCACCTGGCTGGCACCGTACACCGCGTCATCGGCGAACAGGTAGACGGCGAGGATCAGCAGGACGACCAGCACGGCAAGCGGCGTCAGCGCCTGCAGCAGGGAGGGTTGGCGGGGCGAGGCGTGGGTCATGGCGAGACTCGGGTCGCAGACGGAATCAATGCCGCGCAGCCGGCGGCGCAATCGCCTGGAGCCGGCCGCGCCGGGCCGGCTCCGCGGGCGGCGGCGATCAGCGTTTGCGCAACTTGCTGTGACGGTAGCCGTAGCCGAAGTAGATCACCTGGCCGAGCAGCGTCCACAGCACGAAGATCACCCAGTGCTCGACGAACGACTGCATGAACAGGAACAGGCAGGAGACCACGCCCAGCGGGCAGATCAGCAGGAAGAACGGAACCCGGAACGGACGCGGGATCTCCGGCCGGGTGAAGCGCAGCACGAGCACGCCGAGACAGACCGTGGCGAAGGCGATCAGGGTGCCCATCGAGACCAGCTCGCCGAGCACGCTCAGCGGCATGAGGCCCGCCAGCAGGCAGGCCACCACGCCGACGATGATGGTGCCGACGTAGGGCGTCTGGTGCTTGCGGTGGACCCTGCCGAACAGGCGCGGCAACAGGCCGTCGCGCGACATCGAATAGAAGATGCGCGGCTGCGCCATCAGCATCACCAGGATCACCGACGACAGGCCGGCAATGGCACCGATTTCCACCGCCGTCTTCAGCCACTCCAGGTTGGCCGAGGGATCCGCGCGCATGGCCAGTTCCAGCGCCGTGGCGACCGGCTTGGCGGTGTCCAGTTCGCGATACGGCGCGATGCCGACCAGCACTGCGCAGACGGCGATGTAGATCAGCGTGCAGGCGACCAGCGAGCCGAGGATGCCGATCGGCATGTCGCGCTGCGGATTCTTCGCCTCGCCGGCGGCGGTGGAGACGGCATCGAAGCCGATGTAGGCGAAGAACACGATGGTCGCGGCGCGGAACACGCCCTCCATGCCGAAGCGGCCGGGGCCTTCGTTCGCGGGGATGAACGGGGTGAAGTTGGCCGGATCGATGTACTGCACGCCGAAGCCGAGGAAGGCGGCGATGACCGCCACCTTGATCGCCACCACGATGGCGTTGGCGAATGCCGACTGGGTGATGCCGACGTAGCACAGGCCGCTGACCGCCGCCACGATGAGCACCGCCGGCAGGTTGATGATGCCGGCGGTGCGGACGAAGTCGGAGCCGTCCCAGGTGATCGGCGCTGTCGCCAGTTCGGCCGGAAACGGGATGCCCAGGGTAGTGGTCAAAAAGCTGACCAGATAGCCCGACCAGCCAACCGCCACCGTGCTCGATGCGAACAGGTATTCCAGCACCAGGCACCAGCCGATGAACCAGGCGACGTACTCGCCCAGGGTGGCGTAGGAGTACGAATAGGCGCTGCCGGAGACCGGCATCATCGCCGAGAACTCGGCGTAACACAGGCCGGCGAAGGCGCAGGCGAGGCCGGCCAGGACAAAGCTCAGCATGATCGCCGGACCAGCGTGGTTGGCGGCGGCCTGGCCGGTCAGCACAAAGATGCCGGCACCGATCACCGCGCCCACGCCCAGCAGCACCAGATGGCGCGCGGTCAGCGTGCGCTTGAGGGTGGCCTCGCCCTCAAGGCTGCCCTCGACCGGCTCGCCGGCGTCGACATGCGGTGCCGGTTCGACCGGCTTGGTCATCAACAGATTCCTGATCATGGTCGCATGCTCCCCCGGATGGTCGAGACGGATGAAATGTCGGTGCAGCCTTGCATGGATCGCTCCCCTCGTTGGCGATGGACGATGGCGGTCGCGTCAGACCGGTCGGTAATGGTCGGCCTCACGGTAACGCCGGGCGTACAGACCGAACACGCCGGCCGCAACCAGCGCGAAAGCGGCGAAGAAGAACATCAAAAAGGCCGTTTCGCTGAGCCCGGTACTGGCGATGTTCGTCGTCACCGTCTGGTTGCGAACCGCTGCGTTGGCCAGCAGCACCCACAGGTTGCCGATGGTGGTGGTCAGGTTCCAGAAGCTCATGATCACGCCCTTCATCGCCTGCGGCGCCTGGCTATAGGCGAACTCCAGGCCGGTGGCCGATACCAGCACCTCGCCGAAGGTCAGAAGCGCATAAGGCAGTACCTGCCAGACGATCGACATCGCCTCGCCGCCGTCCATCATCACCTGGAACGCACCCACCGCGATCCACGCCAGACCGCTGAAGGCGATGCCCGCAGTCATACGCCGCAGCGCCGTCGGCGCGAAGCCCAACCGCTTGAGCCACGGATACAGCACCAGGTTGTTGAAGGGGATCAGGATCATCACCAGCGCCGGGTTCAGCGCCTGCATCTGCGCCGGCTGGAACCAGCCCGGCTTGGTCATTTCCGCGCCCTGGATCACCCAGGTCGAGGCCTTCTGGTCGAACAGCGAGAAGAACGGCGTGGTCAGGGCGAAGATCACCAACAGGCGCAGCACGCTGCGCACGCCCTCAACCGCCACTTCCGGATGCACGCCGCGGGCGCGGTCGAGTTGCATCCAGGTGCCGACGCCGGCACCGACCAGGAAGATCACCAGTGCCAGGCACAGCGTGATGACGATGCCGAACGCATTCCAGCCCATCAGCGGTGCCAGCAGCGCGTGGGCGATCACGCCCAGCGCCAGCACCACCGAACCCAACGCCAGCCACAGACCGGGCCGCGACTGCCCCGGCGCCGCGCTGAGCAGCGCCGTGCGCGCCACGCGGGTGAAGGAATCGGGGTCTTTCGGCGGCAACGGCGCGAACACGTAATGCTTGCGCCCGGCCCAGAACACCGCCGTGGCGATGAACATCAGGATGCCGGGGATGCCGAAGGCGACGCTGGCTCCGAACTTGACCAGGAAGATCGGCATCAGCAGCGAGGCGAACAGCGAGCCGAAGTTGATGATCCAGTAGAAGGCGTCGAAGACGATCTTCGCCAGATGCTTGTTGGACTGGTCGAACTGGTCGCCCATGAACGAGGCGACCAGCGGCTTGATCCCGCCGGCCCCCAGCGCGATCAGCCCGAGGCCAGTGAAGAAGCCGGCCCGGCTGTGCTCGAACATCGCCAGACAGGCGTGCCCGGCACAGTAGATCAGGCTGAACCAGAGGATGGTGTGGTACTTGCCGAAGAAGCGGTCGGCCAGCCAGCCGCCCAGCAACGGGAAGAAATACACCCCGATCATGAAGGTGTGCAGGATGTCCTTGGCCGCCGCATCGCGGACCGCGCCCTGCTCCAGATGTTGCAGCAGCAACGAAGTGATCAGGAACGGAATCAGGATGTTGCGCATGCCGTAGAAGCTGAAGCGCTCGCATCCCTCGTTGCCGATGATGAAGCCGATCTGCCGCGGCATGCGGCCGGCCTGCTGTGTTGCCATGCGTCCCCCCGGACGTCTTCCATCCCCAATCGGACGCGGAAGGCTAGCGTACTCCGCCGTTCCCGTCACGAACGCAAGCCCCCGGCGAACGGCGGGCGACCCGCATCCGGCTCCGCCCGCCGCCCACTGCTCGGCCGGCAACGCATCCCGTATACTCCGCACCCCGCGCCGAAGTGGCGGAATCGGTAGACGCAGCGGACTCAAAATCCGCCGCCCTTAAAAGCGTGAGGGTTCGAGTCCCTCCTTCGGCACCACGGTTTTCTCGCGCGAATCGCGCAGGCGAGCAATCGGCATCAAGAACCGGCCATCGAGTTGATCGCAGCCAAGTGGCCGGTGCTCTGCCGGCATTCTGCCCTTTCTTGAGTGCAATGATTGCACTTATGATGCGTCACGCCGACAATAGTCCGCCTCGCGCAATCGACCATCACGATGTACGCCGCCGATCATCTGCCGCCGCACTTCCACGTGCGGATGCGCGATGGGCGCGAAGCGCTGGTCGAGATCGACACTCTGGCCATCCTTTCCAGCACGCTGCGCAGCCGGGAACTGGCAGAAGCGCTGGACTGGGCCATCCTGAACAACGCCACCCTGGCCGCAAAGTGGCGGGAGCTGAACCCATGACACAACCACAATTCCTGATCACCCATGTAGCCGCCCGCCAGGCCGGTCTGCTTGAGCTGACCTTTGCCGACGGGTTCTCCGGCACAGCCGATCTGACCGAGGCAATCGACCGCCACCCGGTGCTGAAGCCCCTGCGCGACCAGCGCATCTTTGCCCGCGTCGGCCTTGACGAATGGCATCGTGGCGTGCTGTTTGCCGACGACGACGCGCTGACGCTTGCCAGCGACAATCTTCGCGCACTCATCATCGAGCAGGCCGGCGACACTTCGCACAGCCAGGTGATCGCCTGGATGAGTCGACATGGGTTGACACTGGAATCGGCCGCACAGGCGCTCGGTATCAGCCGCCGGATGCTGGCGTACTACCGCAGCGGTGAGAAGTCGATTCCGAAAACCGTTGGGCTGGCGATGCTGGGCTGGGAAGTGCAGCAAACGGCAGCGGCATGACGAGTGCCGCCAAAGTCTCTCCGGCGACCTGCCAAAACGCTTGGATGATGGTGGAAAAGTGAGCCGCAAGCCATTGATCCCAAAACGTTTTCAAATCTCATCACGGCCCCCGGCCGGCAACTGCCAGCGGACTGCCAGGCCGTCGCGTCGTGCGCTGGGCGTGCTGTCGGTGCTGCTGTCACTTCTGTGCGCCTCGGCGACGGCGGGCACGTTGCCGGCAGAGGTGCACGACAAACTGGCGCGCGACGGCCAGGTTGAAGTGCTGATCCGCGCCAGCGCGCCGTCTGCGCGGCCGGTGGCGATGGCCGATGCCGACTTCGTCGCCCGGGTCACGGCAGCCGCTTCGCAGTTGCGCAGGCATTCCGCTGCCAACCAGTCCGCCCTGCTCGCCCGGCTGTCCGCGCTGGGCGTCGTGCATCGGCACTACTGGCTGGTCGATGCCGTCTGGGCGCGCCTCGACGCCGGGCAACTGGAGCAGGTCGCGCGCCTGCCGGGCGTCGGCGAAATCATCCTCGACGCCCGCCTGCCGATGCGTCTGCCGCCGCCCGTGCCGACCCACGCCAAGGCCGCACGGGCCGTCGAATGGGGTGTGCAGCGGATCGGCGCGCCGGCCGCCTGGGCGCGCGGCCATTTCGGCCAGGGCGTGGTGATCGCCGGCCAGGACACCGGCTACGAATGGAGCCACCCGGCCCTGCGCAACAGCTATCGCGGCTGGAACAACGGCAGCGCCAACCATGATTACCACTGGCGCGACGCCGTCCACGCGCTGATCGGCGGCGGCAGCAATCCCTGCGGCGTCAATGCACCCGCGCCCTGCGACGACCACAACCACGGCACCCACACCATGGGCACGATGGTTGGCGACGATGGTGCCGGCAACCAGATCGGCATCGCCCCGCAGGCGCGCTGGATCGCCTGCCGCAACATGGAGCGCGGCAACGGCACGGTGGCCATGTACCTGGAATGCATGCAGTGGTTCCTCGCCCCCACCGACCTCGCCGGCAACAATCCGGACCCCGGCAAGGCCCCGCACATCATCAACAATTCCTGGGGCTGCCCGCCGTCGGAGGGCTGCACCGATGTCGGCATCCTGCGCGATGCCGTCGATGCCCTGCGCGCCGCCGGGATCCTGATGGTGGTCTCCGCCGGCAACAGCGGGCCGAACTGCAGCAGCATCGACACCGCGCCGGCTCCCTACGCATCCAGCTTCAGCGTCGCCGCCAGCCAGAACAACGATGCTATCGCCGCCTTTTCCAGTCGCGGCCCCGGCAACGATGGCGGCGTGCTGCGGATGAAACCGGACATCACCGCGCCCGGCGTCGGCATCCGCTCCAGCATTCGCGGCGGCGGATACGGCAACTCCAGCGGCACCAGCATGGCCGGCCCGCACGTCGCCGGGGCCGCCGCCCTGCTGATGAGCGCCGACCCCCGCCTCAAGGGCCATCCCGACCGCGTCGAAGCCCTGTTGCGCAGCACCGCCCGGCCGCTGACCAGTGCGCAGAGCTGCGGTGCCTTCCCCGGCAATCTGATCCCCAACGCCGTGTTCGGCCACGGCCTGCTCGATGTCGAAGCCGCCCTCGACCGGCTTCTGCCGCTGTTCCGCGACGGCTTCGAGGCGGAACCATCCGCCCGCAAGCAGGCACACGGCGTCAGCGCCAGCAAAGGCCCGGCCGCAGCTTCGTAGTCAAGCGACGAAGCCCCTCTTCCGCCGGTGCCGAACAGGGCTTGCCGGGCGGCATGGCCGCGAGATCGTGAACGTCGTCGCGGATCAGCCGCATGCGGCGGGGTGCGGCATCGCTTGCCGGCTACGCCATGATCGCGGCGGCGTCAGATTTTGGTCAGCAGTTTGACGACGCTGGAAAAGTCGAGGCCACCGTGGCCGCGCTGGCTGTTGAGGGCATACAGGTTGCGGGCGAGTTCTCCCAGCGGGATCGGACTGCCGACACCCATGGCGGCTTCGGCGGCGAGGCCGAGGTCCTTGAGCATCAGGTCGTTGCCGAATCCGCCGCTGTAGCCGCGCGAGGCGGGGGCGTTCTCCAGCACACCGGGCCAGGGGTTGCAGACTTCGGTGGCCCAACTGCGGCTGGTGCTGACCGCCATCATCTGCGACAGGGTGGCGGGATCGAGGCCGTGGGCAGTGCCGAGGGCGATGGCTTCGCCGGTGGCGGCCATGATGACGCCCAGCGCCATGTTGTTGCACAGCTTGGCCACCTGGCCGGCACCGGGGCCGCCCATGTGGAAGATGTTGCGACCCATCGCCTGGAGGATCGGCCGGGCGCGTTCGAGGGCCTCGGACGGTCCGCCGACGATGAAGGTGAGCGTGCCGGCGGCTGCGCCGGCGGTACCGCCGGAAACGGGCGCATCGATCATCGCCAAACCACGCGCGGCGGCGGCTTCGGCGACCTTCTTTGCCGTGGCCGGGGCGATGGTGCTGGAGTCGATCAGCAGCGCGCCGTCGGGGATCGCCGGCAGCAACCCGTTCTCGCCCAGGTACAGCCCTTCGACGTGGCGGCTGGCCGGCAGCATGCTGATGACGATGTCGGCATCGCGCACCGCGTCGGCGGCGCTGGCGGCGGCCGTGGCACCGGCCTGGACGGCGGCGTCGACGGCGGCGGGAACGAGGTCGAACACGTGCAGGGCGTGGCCGGCCTTGAGCAGGTTGGTGGCCATCGGTCCGCCCATGTTGCCCAGGCCGATGAAGGCGATGTGGCTCATGCGGAAGTCTCCTGATCGGTGCCGAGATCGGCCAGCGGATGCTGCCCGGTCGGCCATTGCGGCGCGATGAAGAAGGAGTCGGCGAAGGCGCTGTCGGCCTCGGCCAGGGTGGCCGGACGCCAGCACGGATTGCGGTCCTTGTCGATCAACAGGGCGCGGATGCCTTCGGCGAAATCGCCGTGCGCGGCGCAATGCAGGGCGACGATGTATTCCAGCCGGAAGGCATCGGCCAGCGACAGCGAGGCGGCGCGGCGCTGCAATTCGAAACCCAGCCGGGCCGAGCCGGGCGAGCCAGCGGCCAGGGTTTTCTGCGCGGCGGCCAGCCACGGGTCCTCGCCGGCGTCCAGGGCGTGGATGGCGGCGACCATGGCGTCGAGATCCTCGTGCGCGCCGATTGTCGCGATGGCTTCGGCGTGGCGTTGCAGCGGGCCGGGTGCGCTGGGCTGGGCGAAGCCGGCGAGCAGGGTGTCGAGATGGGCGTGGTTGCCCTTGGCATCGCCGGACCAGCGCTCGGCGAGGATGGCGTCGAACACCGCCTGACGGCTGTCCTCGCGCAGGCACTCGTCGGCGAGGCCGGCGTGGATGGCGTCATCCATGCCCAGCGGCGCGCCGGTCAGGGCGAGGAACAGGCCGGCGCGCTGCGGCACGCGATCCAGCAGCCAGCTTCCGCCGACATCGGGGAACAGGCCGACACTGATTTCCGGAAAGGCCAGCCGCGAGCGCTCGGTGACGATGCGATGGCTGGCACCGGACATCAGGCCGATGCCGCCGCCCATGACGATGCCATGGCCCCAGCACAGGATCGGCTTGGCGTAGGCGTGGATGCGGTGGTCGAGGCGGTATTCCACCTCGAAGAACTCGGCGGCGTAGGCATTGGCCAGCACGTCGTCCGCATCGCGATGTTCCAGCATGCTGTGGTACAGCGAGTGCAGGTCGCCGCCGGCGCAGAACGCCTTGTCGCCGGCACCTTGCAGCACGACGAGGGCGATGCCGTCGTCGGCCGCCCATTCGACCAGTTTGGCGTCCAGTTGTCGGGCCATCGCCAGCGACAGTCCGTTCAGCGTCTTCGGGCTGTTCAGCGTGGCGAAGCCGATCCGCGCGCCATTGGCGGCGGCGCGCTCCTCGAACAGCACCAGCGGCTCGTCGGTTGTCCCGCTCATGCGTTCTTCCATTGTGCTGCGCGCTTTTCCAGAAACGCGTTGACGCCTTCCTTCTGGTCGGCGCTGTCGAACAGGTCGACAAACAGTTCGCGCTCGTTGACCAGGGTGGCGGCATGGGTCTGCTGGCGGGTGGCCTGGATCAGCGTCTTGCAGGCGGCGACGCTGACCGGGCTCTGCCTGGCGGCCTTGGCGGCCCACTCGATGGCGCGTGCCTTGCCCTCGCCCTTGGCCACCACTTCTTCCACCACGCCGATGCGCAGCGCGGTGGCGGCGTCGATGCGCTCGCCGAGCAGGATCATCCGCTTGGCCCAGCCCTCGCCGGCGAGGCGGGTCAGGTTCTGCGTGCCGCCGGCGCAGGGCAACAGGCCGACGCTGGCCTCGGGCAGTGCCATCTGCGCGTGTTCCTCGGCGATGCGCAGGTCGCAGGCCAGGGCGCATTCCAGTCCGCCGCCCATCGCATAGCCGTTGATCGCCGCGATGCTGACGCCACGGAAGGCCGACAGCGCCTCGAATGCCTCGCCGAAGCGCCGCGCCGCCTCGCGCGCCTGGGCGCGGTCGCCATCGGCGAACTGCTTGAGGTCGGCCCCGGCGGAGAAGAACTTCTCGCCCTCGCCGGTGATGACCAGGGCGTAGATGTCGCGGTCGGCGTTGAGCTGGCCGACCAGGTCGCGCAGGGCGGCCAGGCTGTGCACGGTCCAGGTGTGCGCCGGCGGGTTGCTCAGGGTGACGACGGCGGTGTGGCCATCGATGGCCAGCTTCAGGCCGGGCCAGTCACGATCCTTGTACGGGGTCATCGCAGGTCCTCGTCGGTGTTCAGCAGGTGGCGCGCGATGATCACGCGCATGATCTCGTTGGTGCCTTCCAGAATCTGGTGGACGCGGCTGTCGCGCAGCAGGCGTTCGACCGGATACTCGCGGATGTAGCCGTAGCCGCCGTGCAGTTGCATGGCCTCGTTGCAGATGGCGAAACCGGCGTCGGTGGCGAAGCGCTTGGCCATCGCGCACCAGACGCTGGCGTCGCGGCTGCCGGCGTCCAGCCGCCGCGCCGCGCCGTGCACCATCTGCCGCGCGGCGACCAATTGCGTGGCCATGTCGGCGAGGCGGAATTGCAGGGCCTGGAACTCGGCCAGTTTCCTGCCGAACTGGCTGCGCTCGCCCATGTAGCGGCGGGCGGCATCCAGCGCGCCCTGCGCCGCGCCCAGCGAGCAGGCGGCGATGTTGATGCGACCGCCGTCGAGGCCCTTCATGGCGATCTTGAAGCCCTCGCCCTCGTTGCCGAGCAGATGATCGGCCGGGATGCGCACGCCGCTGAAGCTGATGGTGCGGGTGGGCTGGCTGTTCCAGCCCATCTTTTCTTCCTTTTTGCCGTATTCGATGCCCGCCGTGTCGGCCGGCACGGCGAAGGCGCTGATGCCCTTCGGGCCATCGCTGCCGGTGCGCGCCATGACGATCAGCAGGTCGGTGCTGCCGGCGCCGGAAATGAACGCCTTGCTGCCGTCGAGGACGTAGCTGTCGCCGTCGCGCACGGCGCGGGTCTTCAGCGAGCCGGCATCGGAGCCGGATCCGGGTTCGGTCAGGCAGTACGAGCCAAGCTTTTCGCCCGCCGCCATCGCCGCCGCCCAGCGCTCGCGGAGCGCCGGCGTCGCCCAGCCGGCCAGCATCCAGGTGGTCATGTTGTGGATGGTGAGGTAGGCGGTGGTGGATGGATCGGCGGCGGCCAGTTCCTCGAACACCAGGGCGGCGTCGAGCCGCGACAGGCCAAGCCCGCCGGCCGATTCCGGCGTGTACAGGCCACAGAAGCCGAGTTCGCCGGCCTTGCCGATGGTCTCGGCCGGGAAAAAGCCCTCGGCATCCCAGCGCGCGGCGTGCGGGGCCAGCTCGGCGGCGGCGAAGTCGCGCGCGGCGTCACGGAAGGCGATCTGCTCCTCGCTCAGACCGAAATCGCCGCCGTGGCCGCCCACTGTCGATGCGCTCACTTCAGGCTGATCGTGGTGTTGACGCCGTGGCCCAGTGTGGCGTCGTCGAACCAGCGCGCGGTGACCGTCTTGGTCTGCGTGTAGAAGGTGACGACCTGCTTGCCGTAGGGGCCGAGGTCGCCGAGCTTGGAGGCGCGCGAGCCGGTGAACGAGAACAGCGGCACCGGCACCGGGATCGGCAGGTTGATGCCGACCTGGCCGACGTCGATGTCCTCCTGGAACTTGCGCGCCGCCGCGCCGGACTGGGTGAACACTGCCGTGCCGTTGCCGTTGGGATTGGCGTTGACCAGGTCGATGGCCTCGTCCAGCGTGTCGGTATCGAGGATCACCAGCACCGGGCCGAAGATTTCCTCGTCGTAGATGCGCATGCCGGGTTTGACGCCGGAGAAGATGGTCGGGCCGACGAAATTGCCCTGCTCGAAGCCCGGCACGGACGGGTTGCGGCCATCCAGTTCCAGTCGCGCGCCCTCTTCCACGCCGGCGGCGATCAGCGACTCGATGCGGCCGCGCGCGGCGCAGGAAATCACCGGGCCGACATCGGTGCCGGACTCGGTGCCGGCATTGACCTTGAGCGTCCGCGACTTGGCGACCAGATCGGCGATCCATTCGCGCGCCTCGCCGACCAGCACCAGGGTGGAGGCCGCCATGCAGCGCTGGCCGGCCGCGCCGAAGGCGGCACCGACCACGGCGTTGAGGGTCTGCTCCTTGTTCGCATCGGGCAGCACGACGGCGTGGTTCTTCGCCCCCATCATGCACTGCACGCGCTTGCCGGCGAGGCTGGCGCGGTTGTAGACGTGGGTGCCGACCTTGGTCGAGCCGACGAAGGACACCGCCTTGATGTCGCGGTGGTCGCAGATCGCGTTGACCACCTCCGGGCCGCCGTGGACCACGTTCAGCACGCCCTGCGGGATGCCGGCTTCCAGCGCCAGTTCGACCAGACGCATGGTGACCATCGGATCCTGCTCGGAGGGCTTGAGCACGAAGGTGTTGCCGGTGGCAATCGCCATCGGAAACATCCACAGCGGAATCATCGCCGGGAAGTTGAACGGGGTGATGCCGGCGCAGACGCCCAGCGGCTGCAACAAGGTATAGGTATCGACGCCGTTGGCGACGTTGTTGGCCAACTCGCCCAGTTGCAGGTTGCCGATGGCGGCGGCGTGCTCGACCACTTCCAGGCCGCGGAACACGTCGCCCTCGGCGTCGGGCAGGGTCTTGCCCTGCTCGGCGGTCAGGATCGCCGCCAGTTCCTGGATGTTTTCGCGGATCAGCTGCTGGTATTTCAGGAAGATGCGGGCGCGGGTGCCGATCGGCGTCTTGCGCCAGCTCTTGAAGGCCTCCTTCGCGGCGGCGACGGCGGCGTCCACTTCGGCAGCGGTGGCAAACGGCACGCGCGCCAGCACCTGCTGCGTGGCCGGATTGACGACATCGCGCCATTCGCTGCTGGTCGATTCGACGAACTGGCCGTCGATCAGCAGCTTGACGGTGGGAATGGAGGTGTTCTGGCTCATGGGTCGCTCCCGGCAGGGTGATCGGCAAGGAAGACGGAACAGCACGCGCCGGGCAAGGCAAACACGGGCGCGTCGATTCCATCGACCGTCGTGACGGCAAGCAGCGTCGCGCGGCGCGCGCCCGTTGCCGTCTCCCGCGCGCCAGCGGCGTCGGGATTGCGGACGCGCCAGTTTAGGGGCCGCTCCAGAGGGCGACAAGTTGCGCCGCGACAAGTTGCGCCGCGACAAGTTGCGCCGCGACAAGTTGCGCCGCGACAAGTTGCGCCGCGACAAGGCGGCACCGCCGATGCAACGGCTGATCGGCCTCAGCGGTCGCCACCCTGCGCCCAGACCCGCAATGCGGCGCTGGCCCGCTCGGCCTCGTCGTGCAGGGTGGCGATGGCGGCGGGCAACGCCGGATCATCGGCCAGCTGTTCCACCTGTGTGGCGGCGGCGAGCAGACGGTCGGCACCGAGGCTGCCGGCGACGCTTTTCAGCGCATGGGCGGCCTCGCGCAGCGCGGCGGCGTCGCCGTCCGGCTGGTGGCAGATCGCCAGTCGACTGCGCAGCGTCGCCTCGAACTTGTCGACCAGGCTCAGCCGCAGTCCCGGTCGAAAGGCTTCCAGTTGGTCGATTTCCGCCAGCCGTTCGGAATCGAGGATCGGCGTCGGTTCGCCGGCATCAGCGCTCATGCGTCGATCGGCTTCTCAATGTCGGCGCGCAGCAGGCGGTAGCCGTGCTGGTAGATGCCGGCCAGCCGCCAGCCGTTCTCGCCGTTGAGGCCGAGGCGGCGACGCAGGCGGCTGACGTAGGTGTCGACGGTGCGCGTGTTGACATCCGGGCCGACCCGCCAGACCTGGCGCAGCAGGACTTCCCGGCTGACGATGCGGCCGTTGCGCTGGAACAGGAACAACAGCAGGTCGTACTCGCGCGAGGAAAGATTGACCGCTTCGCCGTGCAACAGCGCCTGGCGCTTTTCCAGATGGAACTCGAACGGCTCGTAGCTCTCGACCGGATCCCGGTTGAACACGGCGTTGCGACGCAGCACCGCCTGCACCCGCGCCACCAGTTCGGCAGCTCGCACCGGTTTGACCAGGTAATCGTCGGCACCGGCATTGAGACCCTCGACCACGCGCTCTTCCTCGCCGTGCGCGGTCAGGAAGATCACCGGCGGCGGCGCGACCTCGCTGGTGGTCAGCGAAACCAGGAAGTCGATGCCGCTCTCGCCCGGCAGTTGCCAGTCGAGCAGGATCAGGTCGACGGTCTCGCCGCCGCGACGGCGGAACTCCAGGGTCGAGCGGAAGCTGGAGACGAGGAACCCGGCGCGTTCGAGGATCGCCGTCACCAGTTCGACGTGGACGGGATCGTCCTCGATCAGGCCAATACTGATCATCGCTCGGCCATCGCTCCTCGATCCGTGCTTCTGCGCCAGTCCATACTTTGCCATATTCGTCCCGGTCCGTGACCGCCGCACCGCTGCGGCGGACTGCGTCCCTCCGCCTTCATCCCGATCCGAGCGCATGCCCGCCCCGAGTCTTGAGCGCCACCTCGACCGCCTCCTGCTGCGCACCCTGCGCTGGCCGCTGGTGGCGCTGCTGGTGCTGATCGGCGTGGCGCTGTTCGCCAGCGCGCTGCGCGATCACCAGCGCCGGCTGGACACTTTGGCGCACGCCCATGGTGGCATCGCGCAGGCCCGCATCGAGCATCGCCTGGCAAGCCATGCGCGCCTGCTGGCGGATTTCGATCAGCCGGATTGCGTCGACCAGGACTGCGCGGTGCTGTTCGATGCGGCGCTGCGGCTGGAGCCGTCGACGCTGGCGCTGCGCCTGCTCGACGGTGCCCGGGCGACGCGGGCGCAGTGGCGCGCGTCGCACATGGGCGCGGCAACGCCGTCATCGAGTGTTCTGATCGATGCCGACGCCTTCGCCCAGGCGCGGCGGGATCGCCGCGCGCGGATGTCCTTCCTGCATGATGGCGAAGCCGGCGGACGCTTGCTGCTGACCGTCCCGGCGCTGGACCCGCAGGGCGGATTCGCCGGCGCGCTGGAAATCGAACTGCCGGCCAGTCTGCTGTTCGCCGATCCGGGCAGCGATCGCCTGCCGCGCCTGGCCGGCGACGAACTGCGCATCCTCGATGGCGACGGCCACGTCGCGCCGGTACTGCCAGCGGCACGGTTTCCGCTCGCCGACGGGGCGCTGCCGCAGGGCTGGG
>JBAYTD010000018.1:0-30544 GCA_041675805.1 Lysobacteraceae bacterium | reverse complement strand
TACGCCGGCCCGATCCCGCGGCCGGTGGTGCCGATCGCTTTCCCGCCCGCGGCCTTCTCGCGCGCCTGGTCCAGCACGATGTGGTACGGCATGATCAGCGGCGTCGCCGGGCTGATTTTCAGCCGCGAGCGCACCTCCACACCGGCATCCTCAAGCTCGCCGATCTCCTTCATCAGCGCCGCCGGGCTGAGCACCACGCCGTTGCCGATCAGGCACAGCGCGTCCGGGCGCAGGATGCCGGACGGAATCAGGTGCAGCACCGTCTTGTGGTCGCCGATCACCAGGGTGTGCCCGGCGTTGTGTCCGCCCTGGAAGCGCACCACGGCACCGATGTCCTGGGTCAACAGATCGACGATCTTGCCCTTGCCCTCATCGCCCCACTGGGCACCCAACACCACGACTGACTGGCTCATAGCTGTCTCGCGTCCTTCTAATGAATGCCCCGCCGGGGGCGATGATTCCCGACCAGAATCGATCATCCTGATCTCTTCAGGTCGCCGGCCCTCGGCTCCTGCCTCGGGCGTTCAGCGCCGCGCGCGATGCCGATGCATCTTCCTGCCCGATCAAGCCAGCCCGCGCGCTGCCTCGACCACCTTGTCGATGGTGAAGCCGAAATGGGCGAACAACTGCTCGGCCGGGGCGGAGGCACCGAAGCGGTCGATGCCGATCACCGCGCCGTCGAGACCGACGTACTTGCGCCAGAAGTCGCTGACGCCGGCTTCGATGGCGACCCGGCGGCGGCAGGCCGGTGGCAGCACGGCGTCGCGCCATTCACGCGGCTGGGCATCGAATTGTTCGGTGCAGGGCATGGAGACGACGCGCACGGCGCGGCCCTCGGCTTCGAGTCGCTGCGCGGCGTCCACGGCCAGGCCGACTTCCGAGCCGGTGGCGATCAGGATCAGTTCGGGCGCGCCGTTGGCCGCTTCGCGCAGCACGTAGCCGCCGCGTTCGATGTCGCCAAGCTGCTGCGCATCGCGCGGCTGGTGCGGCAGCGTCTGGCGGCTGAACACCAGGCAGCTCGGGCCGTCGCGACGTTCGATGGCGAGCTTCCAGGCGACCGCCGACTCCACCGCGTCGCAGGGACGCCAGGTGCGGTTGTTGGGGATGTAGCGCAGCGAGGCCAGATGTTCGACCGGCTGGTGGGTCGGGCCGTCCTCGCCGAGGCCGATGGAGTCGTGGGTGTAGACGTGGATGCTGCGCGCCGGGATCAGCGCACTCATCCGCACGGCGTTGCGCGCGTAGTCGCTGAAGACGAGGAAGGTAGCGTCGTAGGGGATGAAGCCGCCGTGCAGGGCGAGGCCGTTGCCGATCGCGGTCATGCCGAACTCGCGCACGCCGTAGTAGACGTAGTTGCCGCCGCCGTCGCTGTTGACGTCGCGGCTGCCCTTCCACAGCGTCAGGTTGGAGCCGGCGAGGTCGGCCGAGCCGCCGATCAGTTCCGGCAGCAGCGGGCCGAAGGCGTCCAGCGCCATCTGCGAAGCCTTGCGCGAGGCGACCTTGGGCGCTTCGGCCTGGATGCGCCGAATGTAGTCCATCGCCTGTTCGGCGAAATCCACAGGCAGTTCGCCGGCGATGCGGCGCTCGAACTCGGCGGCCAGTTGCGGGTGCTGGCGGCGGTATTCGGCGAACAGGCGGTTCCACTGTTCCTCGCGCACCGTGCCGGTGCCGTTGGCGCGCCAGCCGTCGCGGATCGACTGCGGAATCTCGAACGGCTCGTGCGGCCAGTTCAGCGCGGCGCGGGTGCCGGCGACCTCGTCCGCGCCCAGCGGCGCACCGTGGGAGGATTCCTTGCCGGCCTTGCCGGGCGCGCCGAAGCCGATGGTGGTGCGGCAGCAGATCAGGGTCGGCCGGTCGGTTTCGGCCAGTGCGGTGCGGATCGCCTGCGCCACTTCGTCGGGATCATGGCCGTCGACGTTGCGGATGGTCTGCCAGCCATAGGCCTCGAAGCGCTGCGGGGTGTTGTCGGTGAACCAGCCCTGCACCTCGCCGTCGATGGAAATGCCGTTGTCGTCCCAGAAGGCGATCAGCTTGCCGAGACCGAGCGTGCCGGCCAGCGAGCAGGCTTCGTGCGAGATGCCTTCCATCAGGCAGCCGTCGCCGAGGAACACCCAGGTGTGGTGGTTGACGATTTCCAGCTCGGGCCGGTTGAACTTCGCCGCCAGCAGCTTTTCCGCCAGTGCGAAGCCGACCGCATTGGCGAGGCCCTGGCCAAGCGGGCCGGTGGTGGTTTCCACGCCCGGCGTTTCCGCCGCTTCCGGGTGGCCGGCGGTCTGCGAATGCAACTGGCGGAAGCGGCGCAGTTGCTCCAGCGGCAGGTCGTAGCCGGACAGGTGCAACAGGCCGTACAGCAGCATCGAGCCGTGGCCGTTGGAGAGCACGAAGCGGTCGCGATCCGGCCAGGCCGGGTTGTTCGGGTTGTGGCGCAGGAAGTCGTTCCACAGCACTTCGGCGATGTCGGCCATGCCCATCGGCATGCCGGGATGGCCGGACTTGGCCGCTTCGACGGCATCGATGGCGAGGAAACGCAGGGCGTTGGCGAGGTCGCGACGGGTCGGCGTGGGCATGGTGGGAACGGGCAGCAGGGAGAAGGGGCGGCCGCGCCGGGCGGGCGGCGGCGGAACGGCGCGCCATTGTCCCCGATGCCGGCCGGAATGTCCTGCGGCCGGGCCCGCCCTCTCAGCCGCGATACAGTCGCGGCAGGCCGGATCGGTCGGCATCCCCCGCGCTGGCCTGCGCTTCGTGCCAGCGCAGGCCGCTGCCGAACGCGGCGCACAGACGTGACAGCAGGGCCGCCTGTTCCTCGCGCTCGCCGCCGCCGTACAGCCAACGGTCGAGATCGCGCAGTGCCTGCGCCTGCGTCGGCTGCGCCACGACCAGGGCCAGCGCGGACAGATCGCCGGAATGACCGGCGGCGCGGGCGGCCGCGCGCAGCGCGGCGGCGATGCGTGCGGGATCGCCGGCGGCCAGCACGCGGCCGAGATCGGGCGTCGGCGCGGTGGGCGCGGACGGCGCGGCGCTGGACTGGCGCGGCGGACGCGGCCAGCGCCAGACCAGCCACAGCACGGTCGCCAGCCACAGCGCGGCCAGCGCGAAGGTTGCGTAGCGCCAGCCGTTGGCGACTGCGCCGACGGATCGCGCGGGGGCATCGACGCCGCTGGCCGCGTCCGGTGCAGCGGCGGCCGGCGCGGCGGGCAGAATCTCCAGCCGCCGTGCTGGCAGTTCGGCGACTTCGGCGCGGTCGGTCTCGACGTTCCACCACGACACGCGCAGGGCCGGAACCTCGATCACCCCGGCGCGCGCCGGCACGATGGCAAAGCGCCGGCTGCGCTCGCCGAGCAGCCACTGGCCGTCCTCGCGGTTCTGCGAGGACTCCTGGTCCGGGTACACCTGGGCACCGTCAATGGCGTCGAGGCGCAGTTCCGGCAACTGTTCGGCGGACAGGCCACGGGCGCGCAGGCGCAGCGCCAGGCTGATCGGCTCGCCGACCCGGAACGGGCCATCCAGGGCACCGGATTCGTCGGCCAGCGCCAGTTGCTGCGCCGGCAACCACGGGCTGGCGGCAGCGGCCGGCTGCGCCCGCACCCGCAGTTCCACCGCCTCGCCGCTGGCCTGGACGCGCCGGCCGCCGCCGAACAGTCCGCGCCGCGGGCCGTCCAGCGCATCGCCGACGAAGCGCGGCGCGCGGATGTGCAGCACGCCGCTGCGTTCGGGAACCAGCGCGTAACGGCGTTCGATCACCTCGTAACGGCGCTCGCCGATGCGCCGCTGGAAGCGCGTGTCGGCACCCAGGCGCTGCACGCGCACGCCCTCGCCGACCGGCTCGTCGAGCTGCCCCTGCGTCAGATCGACGCCGTAATACAGCCGCACCACGTAGCCGACCTGCTGCTGCACGTAGGGCTCGCGGGTGGTCGTCTCCACTTCCAGGAACACCTCGTCGCCGGCGCTCGACACGGCACCGGCTGGTGCCGGGCGCACGGTCAGCGTCAGCGGCTCGGTGCGCTCGCCGCCGATGTCGAGGGCCGGAATGCCGATCACGCCCTCGGTCTTGGGCTCCAGCGCCACCGCCCACAATTGGCGCGTGCTGGAGCGGCCGTTGACCAGGCTGATCTGCGAGCTACTGGAGGTGCCGCGCAGGTGGAAATCGGCTTCCAGCGCACTGAGGTCCGGCTCGCCGGCGGCCACGCCATCGGACTCGATGTTCAGCGTCAGCGTCTCGCCCAGGGTGACGCTGTCGCGATCCAGGAAGGCGCGCACGGCGGCCTCGGCCTCGACCGCCGTCAACGTCAGCATCGCCAGCAGGCACAGCAGCGCGCGCCGCAGTGCATCATCCAAACCTCGCATCAATCATCCTCCCGACGCTGGCGCTGTCGTTGTTCGAGCAGGAACTTGCGCCGCAGCAGGCCGCCCGGATCATCCGGGATGGCGCGCAGCCATTGCTCGATGGCCTGCTGCTGCTCGCGGGCGTCGATTTCCGCCTGGCTGAGCGCCGGGACGCCCTCGCCCTCGTTGTGTTCTTCGCCCGACTCGCGCTCGTCTCCCGCCTCGGATTGTTCCGATTCCTCGCCGGTCAGCGCGGCCTCCATGTCCTCGCTGAAGCGCTGCGCCTGCTCGGCATGGTCGTCGGATTGCCCGGCGGGCGCTTCGCCGTCCTCGCCGTCCTGCTCCGCATCTGACGGCTGGCCGGACTGCGACGGATCGGACTCGTCCCCGCCTTCGCCTGACGATTGGCCCTCGCCCTGCTGCGATGACGGATCGCCCTCGCCCTGCTCACCGGACTGCTCGCCGGTCTGTTCACCGGACGAGTCATTCTGTTCGGACTGCTCGCCCTCGCCCTGTTGCGAGTCTGACTGCTGCCGGGCCTGTTCCAGCGCCTGGGCGACGATGTCGCGGTTGGCGCGGGCGTCGTCCAGGTCGGGATCGCGCGCCAACGCCTCGTCGTAGGCGGCCAGCGCATCTTCCAGTCGTCCCGCGCGCGCCAGCGCATTGCCGCGATTGTAATGACCGCTGGCGTTGTCGTCGGCGGCGAAGGCCTGCGCGGCGGCGTCGAAGTCGTCCAGCCGATAGGCCGCTGCGCCGCGCAATGCCGGATCATTGGCCAGCGCCTGCGCGGTTTCCGCATCGCCCTGTTGCAAGGCAGAAAAGGCGCGCTGATCGTCGCGCCGCCACAGCGATGCGAGGTCGAAAGCCTGCGCCGGCGGCGGCAGCAGGACGACGCACAGCGGCAGGCAGAGCAGCCAGCCACGGCGGAAGGCCAGCGCCGCCAGCGGCAGCAGCAACAGCAGCAGCCAGATGCCTTCGTCGCGGAATTGCGCGGCGACGCGCGCCTCCTCGACCGGCGTCGCCTCGCCGGCAGCGTCGAGCACGCCCAGGTGGTCGAGATCCGCGTGGTCGACGCGCAAGGTCGCATAGCGGCCACCGCCGGCTTCGGCCAGCGCGCGCAGGCTGGCCTCGTCCAGCGCCGGCAACAGCAACTGGCCCTCGGCATCGTGCAGGAAACCGCCACCGGCCTGCGGCACCGGCGCGCCCTCGCGGGTGCCGACGCCGAGCACGGAGACGCGCAGGCCACCGGCCAGCGCCTCGCGGGCGGCGTCCACGGCGCGCTGGTCGGCGCGGTCGGTCAGCAGCAGCAACTGGCCGCGCGGGAATCCGGCGTCGGCCAGCAAGCGCGCGGCCAGCCGGATGGCGCGATCCGGGCGCTGGCCGGCGACCGGCAGGGTGTCGTGATCAAGCGCGCCGAGCAGGGATTCCAGCGTGGCGGAATCCTCGGTCAACGGAGCAACGGTGAAGGCGTCGCCGGCGTAGGCGATCAGTGCGGTCTGGCCGTCGCCACGCTCCCGCAGCAGGTCGGCCAGCTTGTAGCGGGCGCGGGCGATACGGTCCGGGGCAAGGTCCGGGGCGCGCATCCGTTCGGACAGATCGAGCGCGATGATCAGCGCCGACTGCGTGCGCAGCAGCGGTTGCGGCAGGCGCTGCCAGGCCGGGCCGGCCAGGGCCAGCGTGGCCAGGGTCAGCGCCAGCATCGCCAGCGCCAGCAGGCGACGCGAAGCGCTGCCGCTCGCCGCGCCGGCGGGGCGCAGGGCGGCCAGCAGATGCGGATCGACCACGGCGCGCCAGGGATCGCGCGCGGCGTCGACCCGTCGCCAGCACAGCACCAGCAGCGGCAGGCCGGCCAGCAGGCACAGCCAGGCCGGACGCAGAAAATGGAACTCGGCCGGCAGCAGACTCATGCCGACCTCTCGCGGCGCACGGCCAGCGCTGCAACGCGCGCCAGCAGGGCGAGCAAGGCCAGCGCGACGGCGGCGGCCAGCGGCCAGTGGAACAGGTCGCGGCGCGGACGCAGGCGCTCGCCCGGCTTCGCCGCCGGCTCCAGTTGCTCGATCTCGGCGTAGATGCCGGACAGTTCCTGCGTGTTGCGGGCGCGGAAATAGCGTCCGCCGGTGCGCTCGGCGATCTGCCGCAGGCTGGTCTCGTCGATCTCCGGCGATTGCGGGAAGGCGAGCCCGAACAGGCCGCCGACGCGCGGCTCGCCGCCGATGCCGATGGTGTGGATGCGCACGCCGTCGACCGCCGCCAGTTCGCCGGCGCGCACCGGCTCCAGCGTGCCGGCGGTATTGACGCCGTCGGTGAGCAGGATCAGCACCCGCTGTTCGGCCTCGGCCTCGCGGAAGCGCTTGACCGCAAGGCCGATGGCGTCGCCCATCGCCGTCTCGCGCCCGGCCAGGCCGATGCTGCTGGTGTCGAGCTGGTAGCGCACGCTGTCGAGGTCGAAGGTCAGCGGCGTCATCAGATAGGCCTGTTGACCGAACAGCAGCAGGCCGACGCGGTCGCCCTGGCGGCGGGTCAGGAAGTCGCCGACCACCGCCTGCACCGCCTGCAATCGATTCACCGGGCGACCGCCGATGCGCATGTCCTCGGCCGCCATGCTGCCCGACACGTCCACCGCCAGCAGCAGGTCGCGCCCGCTCAGCGGCAGCGTCTCGACTTCACCGACCCACTGCGGCCGGGCCGCCGCCAGACACAACAGCAACCACGCGCCGACCAGCATCCACGGCGGGCGCGCCACTGCGCTGCGACCGGCCGACAACGCGGCGAAATCCTCGGCCAGCGGCAGGCACAGGGCCGCGCCGGCGCGTTCCTCGGCAGCCGGCAGCAGGCGACGCAGCAGCCATGGCAGCGGCAGTGCCGCCAGGCCCAACCAGGGCCACGTCCACTCAAGCATCGCCCTGCTCCGCCCAGTCGCGCAGCCGCCGACGCAGCAGCGGCAGCGCCGCGTGCACCGCCTCGCTCGACACGTTTGGCTGGTACGGACCTTCCAGCAGCAGGCGGCCGGGACCGGCCGAGAACGGTCGCGCGGCGTCCTCGCCATCGAGATGGCGCAGCCAGTCCTCACCGCTGAGCAAGGCACCCTGCGGCGAATGGCGCAGCGCGGCGCGGCGCATCAGTTGCGACAGTTCGCCCAGCAACTGCGCCGGCCGCGCCTCGGGCGGATGGCGGTCGAGGATGGCATCGAAGGCGCGCATCAGGCGCTGCCGCTGGCGACGCCGCCGCGCCGCCGCACGGGCGCGGCGTCCCAGCCAAAATGCTAGCGCGATCAGGACGACGGCCAGCGCCCACCAACCCGGGGCCGGCGGCCACCAGCCGGGCTCCGCCGGCAGGTGGATGTCGCGCAGTGGCAGGTCGACACTCATGCTGCGCTCCGTGCCGGCTCGCCGCGCAACAGGGCACGCAGCGCGGCAACCGGGTCTTCATCGGTGGCGACGCTGCGCGAGCGCAGGCCGGCGCGCCGCAGGCGCTCGTGCGCGGCACCGATGGCACCGGCGAAGCGCGTTTGCCAGGCCGCGCGCAGCGCCGGGTTGTGCAGCGCCAGCAGACGCCGGGACTGGCCATCGAACACCGGATAACAGGCGGGCGGTGGCGCTGCCAGTTCGATCGGATCGGCCAGCAGGGCGACCAGCAGGTCGTGGTGCCGGCGCAGTCTTCCCAGCGATTGCAGGGCGTCCTCGTCGAGGCTGCGGTGGTCGAGCAGCATCAGCACGTGGCTGCCCGGTCGCAGCACCCGGCCGAGGCGATCCAGGCTGCGCGCCAGCGGCATGTCGTCGTCGTGCTCGGCACCGGCGCTCCACTGCGCCAGCGCGGCCAGCACGCGCAACGCGGCGCGTCGCGCGCCCAGCGGCGGCAGCAGTTCACCGCGCCGCCCGCAGGCAGCCGCCGCCAAGCGGTCGCCATCGCCATCTGCATGCCAGGCCATCAGCGCCGCCAGACGTGCCGCCTGGACCCGTTTGAAGCAGGCGCGGGTGCCGAAATCCATCGTCGCCGAGGTGTCCACCAGCACGGCGGTGACGCGCTCGCGCTCGGCTTGGTACAGCTTGCTGTAGGGACTGCCGGTGCGGGCGGTGACGTGCCAGTCGATGTGGCGGACATCGTCACCGGCGGCGTAGGGTCGCGACTCGGCGTAATCCATGCCGCGACCACGGAACGGCGAATGGCGCTGGCCGGCATTGCGGTCGGCGCTGCGCCGGCGCACCGCGTGGCGAAGTTCGCGCGCGCGATCACGCAGGGCGAGCAGTTCCGCCAGCGAGGCCTGGACGCCGGTCACGCGCATGCTCGGCTCAGGGTGCGGGGACCTGCGCCAGCAGGTCGTTGACCGCGCTGGCGCTGTCGATGCCCTCGGCTTCCGCCTCGAACGACATCAGCACCCGGTGCCGCAGCACGTCGACGGCGACGGCGTGGATGTCCTGCGGCGAGACATAATCGCGCCCGGCCAGCCAGGCATGGGCGCGGGCGCAGCGCTCCAGCGCGATCGAACCGCGCGGACTGGCACCGTAGGCGATGCGCTCGGCGACAGCGCGGCCATACTCGGACGCCCCGCGCGTGGCCAGCACCAGTTCGACCAGATAACGCTCCAGCGCCGGAGCAAGATGCAGGTTCAGCACTTCGTGGCGGGCGTTGAAGATCGTCTCCTGGCTGATCCGCAGCGGCGCGACGGCCGGCACGCCGCTGTTCTCGTCCAACGCGCGCTCGCGCGCCAGGCGCAGGATCTCGGTTTCCGCCCCGGCCGCCGGATAGCCGATCCGCACATGCAGCAGGAAACGGTCGAGCTGCGCTTCCGGCAACGGATAGGTGCCCTCCTGCTCGATGGGATTCTGCGTCGCCATGACCAGGAACAGGCGCGGCAGCGGATAGGTGGCACGGCCGACCGACACCTGGCGCTCGCCCATCGCCTCCAGCAAGGCCGACTGCACCTTGGCCGGCGCGCGATTGACCTCGTCGGCGAGCAGCAGGTTGTGGAACACCGGGCCGGGCTGGAACTCGAAGCGGCCTTCCTCGGGGCGGTAGACCTCGGTGCCGGTCAGGTCCGCCGGCAACAGGTCGGGGGTGAACTGGACGCGATGGAAATCGCCCTCGATGCGTCGCGCCAGTTCCTTGATCGCCGTGGTCTTGGCCAGGCCCGGCGCGCCCTCGACCAACAAGTGACCATCGGCGAGCAGGGCGATGAGCAGCCGGTCGACCAGTTCAGGCTGGCCGATCACGCACTCGGACAGCTCGTCGCGAAGGCGGGCGAACTGCTGCTGGCAGGACTGGGGTTCGGTCGGGCTGTCGGGCATCGGTCGTGGATCCGTGGCGGCGACTCGGGTTGATCGCCGGGAGGCCACTGCGACCGTGGATGTCGCCGAGGGTTCCGCGCCCGGCACGGTGCCGGGGGTCGGCTATCGCTTCCAGGTCGCCAGCACGTCGCCAAGCGGCTGCGGACGACCGATGAAGTAACCCTGGGCGTAGCGGCAGCCCAACTCCTCCAGTACCTGCATCTGCGCCTCGGTCTCGATGCCCTCGAACACCACGTCGGCATCCAGCGCATGAATGAGCTGGACGATGCCGCGCGCCAGCGCCATGGCACGGCGGGAAGTCAACATGTAGCGGGCAAACGCCTGGTCCACCTTGACGGTGTCGAACTCCAGTTCGTGCAGATAACCCAGGTTGGAGAATCCTGTGCCGAAATCGTCCAGCGCCACCTGGATGCCCTCGCGATGGCAGCGCACCAGCAGCGCCTGCACGGTCGGGTAGTCGACCATCCGGCTCTCGGTGATCTCCAGCTTGATCCGATCCACCGGCACGCCGGCGGCCTGGGTCCGTGCTACTGTGCGGTTGAGCATGTGCGATTCCATCAACTGCTTGGGCGAGACGTTGATGGCGATGAACGGCAGCGGGTCGACGCCGGCATCGGCCAGCCGGCTCAGGGCGTCGATGGCGCGATTGAGCACGTATTCGCCGACCGGATTGATCAGCGAGGTTTCCTCGGCCAGGGTGATGAACTCCAGCGGCGAGACCGGCCCGCGTTCCGGGTGGGTCCAGCGCACCAGCGCCTCGTAGCCGGCAATGCGACGGGTCGGCACTTCCAACAGCGGCTGGAAATTGATGTCCAGTTCGCCGGTTGCCAGCGCCTCGCGCAACTGCGACTCCAGCCGGAACTTCTCCACGCTGGCGCGGCCGACCGGCGTATCGGTCAGCAACAGCGGGCTGCCGCCGTCGCGGCCCTGCATCACCGCCAAGCCGGAACGATAGCGTCGGATCTGGCTTTCCAGCAGGGCGCGGATGATCGGATCGCTCTGCTCCAGGCGCTCGGCGATGGCAGCGCTGTCGATCGGCAGCAGCACGCAGTCCGTCAGCGTCACCGCCGAGGCGGTGCGCGGCTCGTCGTCGATCACCGCCATCTCGCCGAGCAGATCACCTGCCTTCAGGCAGGCGAACTCCACTTCCTCGCCGTCGCGCTCGGCGAACACGCGCACCTCGCCGGACTCGATCAGGTAGGCAAGGCCAGGGCTGTCACCCTCGCGGAAGAGTATCTGGCCGGCTGGCAATTCAAGGCGGGACAGGGACATGGGCCATCCGCTCGTCGGCGTGCCTGGGCGCCGTGGTGGAAACAAAGCGGCCAGCCATTGCTGGCTGGCCGCGGTCGTTACGCACTGACCTCAGTCAGCAATACAGGTTACGGGCCGAACTCGACCGAACACACCTTGTCGTCGGACATGTTGGTCGTCAGCGTGATCTGCGCTGCCGGTGGTGTCGGACTGCCGCCGGACAGCACGCACTCGCCGCTGAAGCCGAGCACCTGGCTGCCGGCGGAAGCGGTCACCAGCAACTGGACATCGGCACCGGGCGCGAAATCCGCCTCGCACGGGATCGCCGCGCCAGCGTAGGTGCAGGCGATGCCCTGCGGGGTGCTGACCACCGTGCCTTCGCCGATTCCGGTGATGTTCACCGTCAGCGTCTCGCGGTCGGTACAGCCTGGGATCGGCGGGCTGACCAGGCGGTCACACAGGTCCACGCCACGCAGGAACACGTCCACCGACGGCGTCCTCGCCTCGATCGGCGGGTTGGAGGTGCCGCCCTGGGCGAAGTAGGTGCAGATGCCGGTGCCGAAGCCGTTGATCTGGTTCAGTTCGATCTCCTGGATCACGAACGGGGCCTCGCCATTGGCATCGGTCACGCCTTCGGACGGACTGGCCGGCTCGGTGGTCAGGAAAGCACCATTCTGCCCCACGCAGGTGCCGGTGATCTGTGCCCCCGGCACGCGCAGGCCGCCGGTATCGACCAGGCGCAGCACGGTGATGCCGCCGCCGCCGATGAAGCTGGGCGGGCTGGCGATCAGGATCAGGTTGCCGACCTGCAGCTCCACGGCAACCGGCTCGCCGATGGCGGAGAACACCACCGTCGGCGGGTTGTCGCCGCCGGTGACGCTGCTCAGGCCGATCGAGGTGACCGCTGCCACGGTGCAGCCGCTGGCATCGGTCAGGTTGCCGACCTGGCCGCTGACCGGCACGCCGTCCACCGAACCCTGGCCGCCGTCCATGTTCTGGAAGGCAAACGAAACCGGGATGCCGTACAGCGGCGCGCCCAGCGTGTCGGCGACGCAGACCGTGACATTGACCGTGGTGTTGGCCGGGATCGCCGTCGGCGACGCCGTGGTGAAGCCCGGCGCGACGCCCGGGAAGCGGGTGTACTCGACATCGGACACCGTGCGCGGCTGGCCGTTGACGATGGCCCCATCGCCCTGCGCCCAGATCAGCGCGACCTTGCCCAGCTTGGACACCGGGTAGGTCATCAGCGTGCGCGCCACGCCGAAGGCATTGGTGACGGCGCTGGCCTGGATGTTGCCGTCCTCGGCGCGGCCGATCACGTAGTCCAGGGCGTTGCCGGCATCGTAGATCGAGCCGCTCAGGTCGTTGCGGTTGAAGCGGCGCTGCACCGTCAGCGAGCCGGCGTTCTGCACACTCTGGATGACGCGGATGCCTTCCAGGTCGCGGTTCTGCGGATCATCCTCGGACAGGATGGCCAGCACGTCGCCCGGGCCGACGCCGGCCGAGGTGAAGCTGCCGTTCGGGTCGGTGAAGGTGGTGCCGCCTTCCTGCGGGTTGCCGGTATTGCCGCGAACACGGAAGTCGCCCAGCCCGGACGCCTGCGGACCATCGATCAGACCGAAGTTGATGGTCGATCCCGGCAGCACCGGATTGCCCAGACGGTCGGTGGCGATGGCGGACACGGTCACGCTGTAGGTGCCATCCGGGTTCGGCGGCACGGAGGGATCGTTGCTGCTGACCCCGCCGTCGACCGGATTGACCAACAGGGCGTTGGTCGTCGGCTGGGTAATCTCCAGGTCGAACAGCACACCGTCGGAGACGAACACCGAGCGCTGGGCGCTGACCGGGTCACTGATGCCGTTGTCGACGTTGTTGTCGGCGCGGTCGGCGGTGACGCGGATGATCGCGCTGCCGGTCTGGCTGCCGCTGGTGATCAGCGCGCCGCCGATGCCGTTGACCGTGCGCAGGGCGATCTGCGTGCCCTGCACGTTCTCGCCCTGGGCATTGATGCCGGACACGCGGGCACCGGCTGTGGCGGCTTCGCCGACCAGTTCGACGCGGATGTTGTTGAAGCTGTTGTTGCCCGCCTCCGGGTTGGGGACGGTCTGGCCGATGCCGTCGAGCACGACGATCTGCACCTGGGCCGAGGTGTTGCCGCCGGAACCCTGGGCATAAAGCGGCTCGACGATCGGGCTGACGATGACCGAGGACGGCAGGGTGGAGATCGAGCTGACGATGTTGAAGACCATCGTCGCGGCGATCGACTGCCCGGTTTCCGGATCCTGGGTGGTGACGGTCAGGGTGGTGGTGCCGCTGAAGTTCAGCGAATGCACGAACAGGGTCGCCTTGCCGGCCACCACGTCCACCGGGCCTTGGCCCAGGCGGATGAAGAACTCGTTGCACTCTTCGGGCAGGTCGTCGTCCTCGCACTCGGTTTCCGGATCGTCCAGCGTGGTGAAGCCGCCGGTGTTGCCGACCGGGTTGATCGACACCTGGATGCCATCGGGCTGGTTGACCGGCTGCCCGCTGGCGGTGTTGACGGTAACGGTGACTTCGGACATGAACGGCGAACCGTAGAACGGTGCGACGTTGAAGGCGTTGATCGGCAGGGTGCGGGTGGTCGCCTCGAGCTTCAGGCGGCTCTCGTCGACGCCGGCCACCTGCACGGTGGCGCTGCCGGTGACGACCTTGTCGTTCTGCTCGTCGGTGACCGAGAAGGTGAGCTCGGCGCTGCGCGGCGCATTGCCGGCCAGGAAGCGGAAGTTGGCGATGCCGCCTACCGTTGCCGCACTGGAGCTGTCGCCGCCGGGCAGGCCGACCACGCTGCCGGCGGACGCCGGGCTGGCGATGCCGTTGACAATGGTGCCGTCAGGGGCCGGCGTGCCGTCGGGCCGACGCACGCGCACCACGATGTCCATGACGCCCTGCACCGGCACCACCGTGAGCTGCGGCTCGACGACCACGCGCAGAGTGGTGTCGGGCTGCTGCGGTGCCGGCGTCACGTTGACCGAGACGGTCGCGGTGATCATGCGGTTACCGGCGTTCGGATCGGGCACGGAGAAGGTGACCGTGGCCGAACCGCCGGGGCCGGCGGCCTGGAAGCGGAAGTTGGCGTTGCCACCCACGGTGCTCGTCTGCGGACCGCCGGTCTCGCCGGAGCCGCTGACGCCGACGATGGTACCGTTGCTGGCCGGGCTCACGCTGGCGTTGACGACCGTGCCATCGGCAATCGGCGCACCGCTGGACTGCGTCACCCGCACGGTGATGTCGGCGCTGCTGCCGGACTGCACGGTGAGGCTGGTAGGCGTTGCGCTGACACGCAGGCCCGGTGGCGTGAAGCCACTGTCGCTGTCGCTGCTTCCGCCGCCGCCACAGGCCGCCAGCAGCGACGACGCTACCAGCAGAAACAGGAATTTCAGGTGAGCGCTCGCTTTCATCGTGGTTCTCCGTACTTCGCTGTTGCCGGGCGCAGGGTGAGTCATCGAATCGAATCCATTCAGTTATTTGGTTTTTCCGGAAACCGCCAGGACCTTGGGCGTCACGAAGATCAGCAGTTCGGCCTTGTTCGATCCCTTGGACTTGCTCTTGAACAGGTTGCCCAGGACCGGCACGTCTCCCAGGAACGGCACCTTGTTCAGGTCCTCGGTGGAGCGGAACTCGTAGACGCCGCCAATGACCACCGTCTGCGAGTTGTCGACCAGGACGGCGGTGCTGATTTCGCGCGTGGCGATCTCGGGGATGCGGCCGGTCGGCGAGTTGAAGTAGCCGGTCAACTCGTCCTTCTTCACGGCGAGGGTCAGGAACACGCGGCCATCGGAGGTGATGGTCGGCGTGACCTTCAGTTCCAACACGACTTCCTTGAACTCGGTGGTGAACTGGTTGCTGCCGCTCCCGGTCTGCAGGGTGGTGTAGGCAATCTCGTCGCCCTGGCGGATCATCGCCTCGCGCTGGTTGGCGGTGATGACGCGCGGGTTGCTGACCACCTCGCCGCGGCCTTCGGCCTCCAGCGCGGACAGTTCCAGATCGATCAGGTAATCGGCACCCAGGATGGCGAAGCCGATGGCACCGGCCGGGTTGGATACCGGCAGGTTGACGTTGAGCCGATCATCCAGCGAGGGTGTCAGGATGCCGCCGCCGGGGGCACCGGGCACGGACACCGGCAGGCCGGAACTGCGACCGGCGAAGCGGTTGGCCAGGGCGATGTTGGCCATCCGGTCGGCACCGATGGCCGAACCGGTGGTGGTGATGACATTGCCGCTGCTGTCCTCGTTGGCACCGCTGATGCCGAACTTCGCGCCCAGTTCGCGACGGAAGGTTTCGGTGGCGATGACGATCCGCGCCTCGATCAGGACCTGATCCACCGGCCGGTCCAGAACCGAGATCAGCGCCTTGATTTCCTTGATCTTTTCCGGCGAGTCGTTGACCAGCAGGGTGTTCGTGCGGCGGTCGAAGGTGACGCTGCCGCGCGGCGACAGGAAGCCGCGCTGGCCGACGTTCTGCTCCTGCTGGCCCTGGCCGCTGACCTGGCCGCTCTTGGCCTCGTCGGTCAGCAGCTTGGCGATCTCCTCGGCGCTGCCGTAGTTGATCGTGATGTACTCGCTGACCGTCTTGGCGCGCTGTTCGTTGGCCAGGCGGGCATCGGCGAGGGCCTTCTCGTAGGCAGCGATGGCCGCCTGCGGGGCCACCCAGATCACGTTGCCTTCTTCGCGGCGATCCAGATCCTTGGAGCGCAGGACGATGTCCAGCGCCTGATCCCAGGGCACGTTGACCAGGCGCAGGGTGACGTTGCCGGTCACCGAGTCGGCGGCCACCACGTTCTTGCCCGACTCCTCGGCGATCAACTGCAGCACGGTGCGGACCGGGATGTCCTGGAAGCTGAAGGTGACCGGCGTGCCCTGATAACCCGGCTGCGCGGCTTCCATGCCGACGCCGACGACATCCTCGGCGCTTTCCCGCAGCGGCGCGATCTCGACCACGTACTCGTTGCCGGTCTGGTAGGCGAGCGACTCATAGTTGCCGACGGTATCGATGCGCAGACGGGCACCGGAGCCGGTGGCGCGCAGTTCGACGCGTTCCACCGGCGTGGCGAAGTCGGTGACATCCAGCCGCTGGGCCAGCGCATCGGGCAGTCGCGCGCCGACGATGTCGACCACGACTCCCGCGCCGCTGTCGGACAGGTCCGCACCCGCGCCCTCGCCGGAGAAGCTCAGGATGACCCGACCGGCACCTTCGGTGGTCCGGCGGAAGTCGATGTTGGCGACCTGCAGGCCGGCTCCGGCAAGGCGCTTGGCGGGATCGGGGTTGGCCGACGCAGACGCCGGTCGGGCTGTCGATCCCGCCCCGCTGCCTTCCACCCGCAGCACGAAGCGGTTGCCTTCCGCCCGCGACTCGTAACCGGTGGCGTGGAACAGGTCGACCACCACGCGGGTCCGGCCGCCGGCCTCGACGGCGGTGATGGCGCTGGTGGCACCGGCCCCGACCGCGATCCGGCGCTGCTCGACCTGGTTGACGGTGTCGACCAGGTCGATGGCGATCCGCGGTGGGTCGTCGGTGGTGAACACCTGCGCATCGGACGCAGGGCCGTCCAGTTGCAGGATCACGTCCACGGCACCACCGGGCCCGGCGGCATAGCTGATGTCACGCAGCACGTTGGCCGCCGATGCCGGCAGGGCCATGGCGAGCGTGAGCATGCCGACCAGCGACCAGCGGTACGCCGAACGGCCAGTGGAATGCGAGGTTTGCAGTGTCGTCGCGATCATCGTGTATCCCCCAACTGCTTATTTTTCGTCTAGCGCCACGGAAGCCTGACGCTCGATCCAGCCGCCGGCGCCGTCCGAAACCAGCTCAAGGAGGTCGATCTGACCTTCCGAGATAGCCAAAATCCGTCCTTCGTTCTGACCCATGTAGTTCCCCGGGACGACTCGGTGAACCACCCCGGTCGGATCCAGCACCAAGGCGACCATCTCGCCACCGGTGCCGAGCGTTCCGACCATGCCCAGGCCGTCCAGCGGGAAGCTTTCCAGCAACTCCTTGCGCCGGTTGGGATCGGGGCGCAAGGCGCTGCTGGAGGACTGGTCCTGGTCATCCAGTTGCACGCTGAAGGGATCGCGCAGCGCGAAGGCGTTGTATTCGAACGTCTCGAACTGCTGCATCACCGGCAGCGGATCCAGCGGCGGGCCGGGACGTGACTTGACGTCGGCGACATAGGCTTCCAGGTCACCCATGCCCTGGCTGCAGGCGGCCAGCAACAACGCCGCCGCCAGCACACCCAGTCGGCCGGTCGGCCTGCCTATCGCATTGCCTCGCATGCGCATGTCAGTTGCCCCCCGTCGTCGTGCCGTCCGCCGCCGTCTCGTCTTCCTCGAGATAGCGGTAGGTCTTGATCGTGCCTTCCAGCACCAGCACCCCGGAGCCGACGCCGCCCTGGGTGGCTTCCCGCGGGGTCAGGGCGATGTCGTGCATGGTCATGATGACCACGCGCGGCAGCGAGGCGACGCCGCTGACGAAGGCGCCGAACTGGTGGTAGGTGCCGATCATGCGCAGCTTGATCGGCTTCTCGGCGTAGAACTGCTTGCGTGCTTCCGCGCCGGGCTGGAACAGCTCGTTCTGGATGCCGCTGGCCAGCGCGGTCTGCGAGATGTCGACGATCAGGTCGGGCATTTCGTTGCGGCTGGGCAACTGGCGCAGCATCTGCTGGAGCAGGATTTCCATTTCCGCCAGTTGCTGCTTCAGCGGCTCGAGGTTGGCCGCCTTGCCGGCCTTGAACTCGAAGTCCTGGCGCAGTTCCGTTTCCTTGCGCTCCAGGCTCTCGAGCTGGGTCAGCTTGTCGCGGACGAAGAAGTACCAGCCGCCAAGCAGGATCAGGGCGATCAGCAGCACGCAGAAGAACGCCTTGACCGGGGTCGGGAAGGCACCGGCGTTGTTGAAGTCCAGGTTGCGCAGGTCGAAATCCTTCATGGCGCACCTCCTGCGGCCAGGGCGGATTCGCTCTGCTCGGCACTCTGCGCCGCCTTCGGCTGGGTCAGGTCGACGTTCAGCGTGAACTGGTAGGGCATGGTCCGGTCCTCGCCCTTGGCCTCGATGATGTTGAGATCAGGATTGGTGATCCAGCCCGACTGCTGCAGCGCGCGCATGTACGAGGACACGCGGGCGTTGGACTGCGCGATGCCCATCAGGGTGAGCCGCTGCCCGGCCTGCTTGATCGAGTTCAGGCGCACGCCGTCGGGAATGGTGCGCACCAGTTCGTCGAACAGATGCACCATCTGCGAGCGGCTGGCCTGGAGTTCCTCGATCACCTGCTTGCGTTGCAGCAGATCGGCACGCTGCTTCTCCAGCGTCTCGATCTCCTTGATCTTGGTTTCCAGGCGCTGGATTTCCTGGGTCAGATAGTTGTTGCGGGCCTGCTGGTTCTCGACCAGGCCACCGACATAACTGACCACGGCGAAGGCGATCAGGAGACCGAGCACGGCGCAGGCACCAAGCAGGCCGTAGAACTCCTTCTGCCGCTGTTCGCGGCGCTCCTGGCGCCACGGCAATAGATTGATCTTGGCCATCAGTCGAAGCTCCTCATCGCCAGGCCGCAGGCGATCATCAGCGCCGGGGCGTCCTGCGCCAGCGCCTGGGCCTGCACCTTGTTGGACAACGACATGCTGGCCAGGGGGTTGGCGATGACCGTGGAGACACCCAGTTGCTCCTCCACCATCTGCGCGATGCCGCTGATCGAGGCGCAGCCGCCGGCGAGGACGATCTGGTCGACGCGGTTGAACTCGCTGCCGGCGTAGAAGAACTGCAACAGGCGGCTGACCTGCTGGACCATCGCCTCCTTGAACGGCTCCAGCACTTCGACATCGTAGCTTTCCGGCAGCCCGCCCTGGCGCTTGGCCAGACCGGCTTCCTCGTAGCTGAGGCCGTAGCGGCGCATCACCTCGTCGGTGAGCTGGCGGCCGCCGAACACCTGTTCGCGGGTGTAGATGCTGCGCTGGTTGCGCAGCACGTTGAGGGTGGTCATCGTCGCGCCGACATCGACCAGGGCGACCAGGGCGTCGCCGCCCACGGACAACTGGTCGGCGATCAGGCGATAGGCGTTCTCCATCGCGAAGGCCTCGACGTCGATCACCTTGGCGACCAGTCCGCCGACCTCCAGCGCCGCCACCCGCACGTCGACGTTCTCGGTGCGCGAGGCGGCGAGCAGGACGTGGACCATCTCGGGGTTGTCCTTGATCGGCCCCAGCACCTCGAAATCGAGGCTGACCTCCTCGATCGGGTACGGGATGTACTGCGCCGCATCGACCTGGATCTGGTCCTCCATCTCGTCGTCGGTCAGGCCGGACGGCATGGGAATCAGCTTGGTGATGACGGCCGAACCGGACACGGCGGCGGCGGCGAACTTGCTGCGCGCCCCCGAACGGGCCAGGGCGCGCTTGATCGCCTCGCCCACCGATTCGACCTCGACGATGTTCTTTTCCACCACCGCATTGGGCGGCAGCGGCTCGACCGCGTAGTGTTCCACGCGGTAACGGCCGCCGGTTTGACTGAGCTGAAGCAGCTTGACAGCGGTCGAGCTGACGTCCACGCCAATCAGTGGTGCCTTGCTGGATGCGAAAAGACCCACGGTTTCTCCCCTTCCCACGGGCTCTTACGAGCACTTACTACACCGGTACATTAAATACCCGTTGGACTGCAAAAGGCAACAGGCAATGAATGCGGCCCGCCATCCCCCCGTTCGACGGCCGCGACGCGCCCGTCCATTCTGCCCCGTCGGCGGCCGATGCGACAGCGCCGGCGGCACCGGAACGCAGTCGGGTGCCGGCGCGAGCCTCTATACTCGCCGTCCTGTCCGCCCCAGGTCCCAGCAGGATTTCCCGCATGCCCCCATTCCGCCGTCTGCTCCGGCTTGCACTGATCGGCTGTCTGTTCTTCGGCGTCATGGGCCTGAGCGCGCTCGGCGTGCTGTGCCGGCTGATCTGGCCGACGCTGCCGGCGGTGGAAAGCCTGCGCGAGGTGAAGTTGCAGGTGCCGCTGAGCGTCTATACCGAGGACGACCGGCTGATCGCCCTGTTCGGCGAGACCCGGCGCTACCCGGTGACCATCGACCAAGTGCCGTTGCAGCTCCAGCAGGCCTTCATCGCCGCCGAGGACGCCCGCTTCCACGAACACCCCGGCATCGACTACAAGGGCATCGCCCGCGCGGTGTGGCTGATCATCAAGACCGGCGACAAGCGCGTCCCCGGCGGGTCCACCATCACCCAGCAGGTGGCCAAGCAGTTCTTTCTCAGCCCCGAGGTCACGTTCACGCGCAAGTTCACCGAGATCCTTCTCGCCCTCAAGATGGAGCGTGAGCTGAGCAAGGACGAGATCCTCGCCCTCTATCTGAACAAGGGGTTCTTCGGCAACCGTGCCTACGGCATCGCGGCGGCAGCGCAGTTCTACTACGGCAAGACGCTGGAGGAGCTGACGCTGGAGGAATCGGCCATGCTGGCCTCGATCCCGAAGTTCCCGTCCAGCGCCAACCCGCTGGTCAACCCCTCACGGGCGATGCTGCGCCGCGGCTACGTGCTCGACCGCATGCTGGACAACGGTTTCATCGACGCGCCCACGCATGCCGAGGCGATGGCGCGCCCCGACCTGGCGGCACCGCACGAGCCGCCGGTCGAGGTCGAGGCACCGTGGGTGGCCGAGCAGGTCCGCCAGGATGCTGTCGAGCGCTTCGGCGACATGGCGCTGAATGACGGCTACCGGGTCTGGACCACGCTCGACGGGCGCATGCAGGAGGGTGCCAACCAGGCGGTCCGTCGCGGCCTGCTCGACTACGACCAGCGCCACGGCTGGCGCGGCGCGGAGGCGCGCGTGGAACTGCCCGAGGTCGATGATCCGGCGCAATGGCCGGCCCTGCTGCGCGAGCGGCGGCCGATCGGCGGCCTGCAACCGGCCATCGTGCTGGACACCGCGGACAGCCACGCGGTCCTCGCGCTGGGCGATGGCAGCACGGTTGAGTTGCCGATGGCCGGGATCGCCTGGGCGCGCGCCTACCAGAGCGAGAATGCCCGTGGCCCGGCACCGGCCAAACCGGCGGACGTACTGGCGCGCGGCGACGTGGTGCGCCTGGCCAGCGACGAGGAAGGCGGCTGGCGGCTGGCGCAGATGCCGGTCGCCCAGGCCGCGGTGGTCGCCATCGAGCACGACTCCGGCGCGATCCGCGCGCTGACCGGCGGCTTCAGCTTTGCGCTGAGCAAGTTCAACCGCGTCACCCAGTCTCAGCGCCAGCCCGGCTCCAGCTTCAAGCCCTTCGTCTACGCGGCCGCCTTCGAGCGCGGCTTCACGCCGGCTTCGATCGTGCTCGACGCGCCGGTGGTGTTCAACGACACCGGCCAGGGCCGCAGTTGGCGTCCGCAGAACGACAACCAGACCTTCGCCGGGCCGATGCGCCTGCGCAACGCCATGGTCACCTCGCGCAACCTGGTCTCGGTCCGCGTGCTGGATGCCGTCGGCGTCGGTTTCGCCCGTCGCTACATCGAGAACTTCGGCTTCGCGCCGGAAACCCTGCACGCCAACCTGTCGCTGGCGCTGGGCACCAACGCCGCGCCGCCGATTGCCATGGCGCGCGGCATGGCGGTGTTCGCCAACGGCGGTTACCTGGTCGATCCGTGGGTGGTGCAGCGCATCGAGGATCGCGACGGGCTAACCATCTTCGAGGCCACGCCGGCCCGCGCCTGCCCGCATTGCGCGCAGCGTGGCGAGGCCAGTCGCGGCGGCGCAGCGGAGGATGGGTTCGACCTCGGCCCGGTGCGCCAGCCGGCCGCGCCGGCCGAAGAAGCCGAACCGGACCCGGCCATCCCGGTCCAGCTCGCGCCGCAGGCCATCGATCCGCGTACCGCCTACCTGGTCCATTCGCTGCTGCGCGACGTGGTCCGTCGCGGCACCGGTCGCGGCGCGCTGGCGCTGGGTCGCAGCGACATCGGCGGCAAGACCGGCACCACCAACGATTTCCGCGACGCCTGGTTTTCCGGCTTCGGCGGTTCGCTGTCAGTCACCGCCTGGATGGGCATGGACGATTTCAGCTCGCTCGGCAACCGCGAGTTCGCCGCCCGCACCGCGCTGCCGATCTGGGTCGATTTCATGAAGGTGGCGCTGGACGGCCAGCCCGAGCGCCTGCCGCCGATGCCCAACGGCATCGCCACCGCGCTGATCGACCCCGACAGCGGGCGACTCGTACCGTCCGGCACGCCCGGCGCGATCAGCGAAATTTTCCGGGTCGAGGACCTGGCGCGGCTGGAGCGTCAGACCGACCGCGACGAGCAGGCCGATCCGCGCGAAGCCTTCGACATCTTCTGAGCATGGGCCGCGGCAGCCGGCACAACGCGCCGCATCTCGCCCGCCTGCGCCAGCAGGTGGCCGCCGAAGCCGCCCGGCTGATCACCGAGCACGGCATCAGCGACCTCGCCCAGGCGCGACGCAAGGCCGCCGAGCGCCTGCGTATCGACCTCGACAGCAGCCAGTTGCCGCGTCCGGAGGAAATCCAGGCCGCCCTGCGCGAACACCAGCGCCTGTTCAGCGCCGGCGCGCACGAAGACCACCTGCGCGCACTGCGGCAGGCAGCGCTGGAAGCGATGACGGCGCTGGCGGCGTTCGACCCGCGACTGGTCGGCGAAGCGCTCGACGGCACGGCGGATGCGCACACGCCGCTGCGCCTGCATCTGTTCAGCGACGAACCCGAGGCACCGATCCGCCTGCTCGACGAACTCGGCATCCGCCACACGCAGGGCACGCGGCGGATGCGCCTGGCTGCCGGCGCGCCGAAGCCAGTGACCGTGCTGCGCTTCGACCTCGAAGGCATCGCCCACGAACTGCTGGTGCTGCCGCTGGCGCAGTTGCGTCAGGCACCAGCGGGCGACGAGCCGGGACAGACCCTGCCGCGCGCCGGCATCGAAGCGCTGCGCCGCCTGCTCGACCGGCAGGCGGACTGATCGGATCGGATCGATCTGGGGAGGGGGAGATACCGCCGAGCGCCGAAGCGGCCGGCGGCGGGGCGCTCAGCGCTGGTCGAGGGCGACGTAGTCGCGCGGCGTGGCACCGGTGTAGATCTGCCGCGGCCGGCCGATCTTGCCTTCCGGATCGTCCTGCTGCTCCAGCCAATGCGCCACCCAGCCAACGGTGCGGGCGATGGCGAACATGACGGTGAACATCTCGGTCGGGAACTTCAGCGCCTTGTAGATGATGCCGGAGTAGAAATCGACGTTCGGATACAGCTTGCGCTGGATGAAGTAATCGTCCTTCAGCGCCGCCTCTTCCAGCTTCATCGCCACGTCGAGCAGCGGATCGTGCACGCCCAGTTCGTCCAGCACCTTGTGCGTCATCTCGCGGATGATGGTGGCGCGCGGGTCGAAGTTCTTGTAGACGCGATGGCCGAAGCCCATCAGGCGGAAGCCGGAATCCTTGTCCTTGGCGCGCTCGACCGCCTTGCCGACCTGGTCGACCGAGCCGATCTCCTTGAGCATCTTCAGCACCGCCTCGTTGGCACCGCCGTGCGCCGGCCCCCACAGGGCGGCGATGCCGGCGGCGACGCAGGCGTAGGGATTGGCACCGGTGGAGCCGACCAGGCGGACGGTGGAAGTGGAGGCATTCTGTTCGTGGTCGGCGTGCAGGATGAACAGCAGGTCGAGCGCCTTGGACGCCACCGGCGGCAGGTCCAGCGGCTCGCTCGGCACCTCGAACATCATGTGCAGGAAGCGGGTGACGTAATCGAGGTTGTTGCGCGGGTAGCGCGAGGGCCAGCCGATGGAATAGCGGTAGCAGGCGGCGGCGATGGTCGGCACCTTGGCGATCAGGCGGATCGCGGCCAGTCGGCGCTGCTGCGGATCGGCCATGTCGAGGTCGTCATGGTAGAAGGCCGCCAGCGAGCCGATCATGCCGCACAGCATCGCCATCGGGTGGGCGTCGTGGCGGAAGCCGTTGAGGAAGGACTTCAGCGCCTCGTGCATCATCGTGTGATGCGTGACCTGGTGCGAGAAGGCCTCGAACTGCTGCCTGGAGGGCAGTTCGCCGTCGATCAGCAACTGCGCGACCTCGAGAAAGCTGGAATGCTTGGCGAGTTGTTCGATCGGATAGCCGCGATAGAGCAGGACGCCCTCGTCGCCGTCGATGTAGGTGATCGCGCTACGGCAGCTTGCCGTGGCGACGAAACCGGGATCGAAGGTGAAATAGCCGGTTTCCTTGTGCAGCTTGCCGATATCCAGCGCTGGCGCGCCCAGCGCGCCGCGCACCACGGGCAGTTGCGTCATCTTGCCGGAAGCCGGGTCGGTCAACACAGCGCTGGACGGATCGCTCATGGAGTGCTCCTTGCAACATCGAGGGGGAGGAAGACGCCTGGCGGCAGGGAACCGCGCGACGCCGGCAGCACCGTCTCCGGTGGCTCGCCAAGCCGGCAATTATCGCATACCTCGCGGCGGGCCGAAGCAGGCATGCGGACACGACAACGGCCCGGTCGCGAGGCCGGGCCGTATCGGAAAACCTGTCTCCGCCGGGCTGGCCGGCGGGCGCGGAATTACTTCTGCGCGTAGCGGCGGCGGAACTTGTCGACGCGGCCGCTGGTGTCGACGATCTTATGCTTGCCGGTGTAGAACGGGTGCGAGGCCGAGGAGATGTCGATCTTCACCAGCGGGTACTCGTTGCCGTCCTCCCACTTGATGGTTTCCTTGCTGCCCATGGTGGAACGGGTCAGGAAGGAGAAGTCCGAGGACAGATCCTGGAACACGACTTCGCGGTACTGGGGATGGATATCGGCTTTCATGGGTTCAATGTCCTGCGGCAGACGTCCGCCGGCTCTGCCGGGCAGCGCCATTGCGGATGGAACGGGAAGAGCGGAATGATAGTCCGTAGCGGTTGATTCACGCAAGCTGCGCGCCGGGGTGGCGCGCTAGAGCTCGCCCAGCCCTTCCGCCGCGCCGCCGGCACCGACCTTGAGCAGGCGCAGCGTGTTGGTGGAACCGTGCTGTTCCATGTGGTCGCCGCTGGTGATGACGACGCGGTCGCCCGGCGACAGCAGGCCGAGCTGGAACAGGTGCCGCACCGCCTCGCGCGCGGCCATCCGTGGGGCCAGGCCGCGGGAGTCGAAATCGATCGGCACGACATCGCGCATCAGCGCCATCCGGCGCCGCGCCGGCGGATGGCGGGACATCCCGTAGATCGCCGCCGAGCCGTGGAAGCGGGTCAGATAGCGCGCCGTGCCGCCGGATTCGGTCATGGCGATGATCGCCCGCACGCCGATGTGCTCGGTCAGGAACATCGCGGCCATGGCGATGGCCTCGTCGGAGCGCGACAGATCACGTTTGGCGGCCTCGAAATCGGTGTCGTGATGGAACTGCCGCTCGGCACCGAGGCAGATGCGCACCATCGCTTCCACCGCCTTGACCGGGTGGTTGCCGGACGCCGTCTCCGCCGACAGCATCACCGCGTCGGTGCCGTCGATCACCGCGTTGGCGACATCGAGCACCTCGGCGCGGGTCGGGATCGGGCTGTCGACCATCGATTGCAGCATCTGCGTGGCGGTGATGACGACGCGGTTGCGCTCCACCGCCTCGCGGATGATCTTCTTCTGCAGGCCGGGCAGTTCGGCATCGCCGATCTCCACGCCGAGGTCGCCGCGCGCCACCATCACCACGTCGGCGGCGTCGATCAGTTCGGACAGGTTGCTGATCGCCTCGGCGCGTTCGATCTTGGCGACGATGCCGGCCTCGCTGCCGGCCTCGCGGGCCAGCCGGCGCGCCTCGTCGAGGTCGGCGGCGGTGCGACAGAAGCTGACGGCGAGGAAGTCCGCTTCCAGCGCGGCGGCGTGGCGGATGTCGGCGCGGTCCTTGTCGGTCAGCGCGCCCAGCGACAGACCGCCGCCGAGCCGGTTCAGGCCCTTGCGGTCAGACAACGCGCCGTCGGTGAGCACGGTGGTGCGGATTTCCGCGCCTTCGACCGCCTCCACGCGCAGGGCGACGAGGCCGTCGTCGAGCAGCAGCGTGTCGCCCGCTGCCACGTCCTGCGGCAGACCGGGATAGCTGACGCCGACCCGCCGCTCGTCGCCGGGCGGCGCATCGTCGCGGCAATCGAGGACAAAGGCGGCACCGGCGCGCAGGACGACCCGGCCCTGCTCGAAGCGTTCGATGCGGATCTTCGGGCCTTGCAGGTCGGCCAGCACGCCGACCTCGCGGCCCAGCCGGGCGGCGGCGTTGCGCACGCTGGCGACGCGCTGGGCGTGCTGCTCGATGCTGCCATGGGAGAAATTCAGCCGCACCACGTTGACGCCGGCGGAGATCAGCGCTTCGATGACGCCGGGCGGATCGCAGGCCGGGCCGAGCGTGGCCAGTATCTTGGTGCGGCGGGTGGTCGTGCTCATGGCGGGCCTGACGGTATCGGACGGCGGCGACGGGCAGCCAGTGTATCCCGCGCCGCGCGGCCCCGTCCGGCCACCGATCAGCCGCTGCGGGCGCGCAGCGCGGCTACCGCCGGCAGTTCCTTGCCCTCGCAGAATTCGAGGAACGCGCCGCCGCCGGTGGAGATGTAGGAGATGCCGTCGGCGACCCCGTACTTGTCGATGGCAGCCAGGGTGTCGCCACCGCCGGCGATGGAAAAGGCGTCGGAAACGGAAATGGCGCGGGCCAGGATTTCGCTGCCGCGGCCGAAACGGTCGAACTCGAACACGCCGACCGGGCCGTTCCACAGCACCGTGCCGGCCTCGGCGACCAGGTCGGCATAGCGGGCGGAGGTTTCCGGGCCGATGTCGAGGATCATGTCGTCCGCGCCAACCTCGCTGACCGCCTTGACCGTGGCCGGCGCGTCGGCCGCGAAGGCCGGTGCCACGACCACGTCGGAGGGCAGCGGAATCTCCGCGCCACGGGCGCTGGCGTCGGCGAGGATGCGCCGCGCGGTGTCCAGCAGGTCCGCCTCGCACAACGACTTGCCAATGGGAAAACCCTGCGCGGCGAGGAAGGTGTTGGCAATGCCGCCGCCGACGATGAGCTGGTCGACCTTGCCCAGCAGGCTGCCGAGCAGGGCCAGCTTGGTCGACACCTTGGACCCGGCGACGATGGCGAGAAGCGGCCGCGCCGGGGCGTCCAGCGCCTTCGCCAGGGCGTCCAGTTCGGCCATCAGCAGGGGACCGCCGCAGGCGACGCGGGCGGCGCGGATGACGCCATGCGTGCTGGCCTGTGCCCGGTGCGCGGTGCCGAACGCATCCATCACGAACACCTCGCACAAAGCGGCATACTTCTGCGCCAGCGTGGGATCGTCGGCAGCCTCGCCGACATTCATGCGGCAGTTTTCCAGCAACACCAGTTCGCCTGGCGCCACCGTCACGCCATCGACCCAGTCGCGCTTGAGCGGCACCGCGCGGCCGAGCAGTTCGGACAGCCGCGCCGCCACCGGAGCCAGCGAATCCGCCTCGCTGAACACGCCTTCCTTCGGCCGTCCCAGATGCGACATCACCATCACCGCCGCGCCGGCCTCCAGCGCCAGGCGCAGCGTCGGCAGGGCGGCCAGGATGCGCTGGTCGGAGGCGACCCGGCCATCGGCCACCGGCACGTTGAGATCTTCGCGGATCAGCACCCGCTTGCCGGAGAGGTCGAGGTCGGTCATGCGCAGCACGGTCATGGCACTCACTTGGCGAAGGAATCCAGCGGCCATTGTCCGCAACGAGGCGGCGGCGTTCAAACCGCGCCGACATTGCCTGCTGGTAGCATGGCGCGATGGAACCAAGGCCCCTCCCGAACAGCGCGGCGGAGATCGCTCCAGCCCTCGCCGCGCTGCGCCGTGGCGAGTGCATCGGCCTGCCCACCGAAACCGTCTACGGCCTCGCCGCCGACGCCGAGAACCCGGCCGCCATTGCCCGCGTCTACGCGCTCAAGGGCCGCCCGGCCGAGCATCCGCTGATCATCCACATCGCCTCGACCGGGCAACTGGACGACTACGCCCGCGACATCCCGACCTACGCGCGGGCGCTGGCGGCGCGCTTCTGGCCCGGCCCGCTGACCCTGGTGCTGCCGCGCGGCGCGCGCGCCCTGCCGATGGTCACCGGCGGTCAGCACAGCGTGGCCCTGCGCATGCCCTCGCATCCGCTCGCCCGGGCCGTGCTGACGGCATTCGGGCGCGGCCTGGTCGCACCCTCGGCCAACCGCTTCGGCCACGTCAGCCCGACCCGCGCCGCCCACGTCCGCGCCGAATTCGGCGATGCCCTGCCGGTGGTGCTGGACGGCGGCCCCTGCGACATCGGCATCGAAAGCGTGATCGTCGACTGCACCGGCGCGCAGCCGCGCATCCTGCGCCCCGGCATGATTTCCGCCGCCGCCATCGACGAGGTCGTGGAGGACTTGGCCCGCCACGCGGATGCCGGCAGCCCGCGCGCGCCCGGCATGCTGGAGCGGCACTACGCGCCGCGCACGCCGGTGCGCCTGCTGCCACGCGCGGCGCTGGCCGACGGGGTGCTGCGCGGGGCCGCGCAGGTGCTGGCGCTGGATCATCTTCCGCCGGGCACGCAAGGCCTGGTCCTGCCCGCCGACCCGGCCGGTTATGCGCGCGGCCTGTACGCCGCGCTGCGCCAGCTTGATGATCTGGACGCCGACGAACTGCGCATAGAGACGCCACCCGACGAGGCGGCCTGGCTCGCCATCCACGACCGTCTGCGGCGGGCCGCCGCCGGTCGCTGAAACGCGGCGCTCAGTCCTCCAGTGCCGCTCAGGCCAGGCCGCGCTCGGCCAGGGTCTGCGCCACCTTGTCGCGCAAATAGGCCGGTTGCACCATTTCCGGCGCGCCGCCTTCGCCACGGGCGAGGGCGTCGAGGGCGATCCGCGCCACGTCGGAGGCTTGTGGCAGGGCACCGGCATCGACCTCGGTGAGACGGCTGTGCAGCCGCCGGCGCAACGCGCCATCGTCCGCCGCCAGACCGCTGCCGACGCCGACCCACGACTGCGCGCCGGGCAGGACCAGTGCATCGGGCGCGCACAGGCCCTCGTCGGCAAGGGTACGCGGCAGGTCGTCGCCGGTATCGAACAGGCCGTGGTAGACCTCGCCCATGCGGGCATCGATCACCGCCAGCACGCGCGGCGAGGGCGGTGCGGCGCAGGCCAGCGCGGCCAAGGTGGAGACGCCGACCAGCGGCCGGTCGAGCGCCAGCGCGATGCCCTGCGCCAGCGCCACGCCCAGGCGCACGCCGGTGAAGCCGCCCGGCCCGCGCCCGACGGCGATGGCGTCCAGTTGCCGCTTGGACAGGCCGGCGCTGGCCAGCAGCTCGTCGATCCACGGCAACACCAGTTCGGCATGGCGGCGCGGGGCGACGGCGTGGCGGGACAGCATCGCGCCGTCCACGCTCAGGGCGACGCTGCACGCCTCGGTGGCGGTTTCGATGGCGATCAGCTTCATGCCGCGTCCTCGCCGGCGATGCCGGGCAGCGGGGTTTGCAGGAAGGCCTGCACCTGCGCCAGGTCGCGGGTGCGGGTGAACGGCGGCAGGCTGTCGATGAACAGCCGGCCGTAGGGCTTGGTGACCAGGCGCAGGTCGCCCAGCACCAGTACGCCGCTGTCGGAATGGGTGCGGATCAGGCGGCCGGCACCCTGCTTGAGAGCCAGCGCGGCGGCCGGCAGTTGCCAGTCGCGGAACGGGTTGCCACCCTGCCGGCGCAGCGCCTCCAGGCGCGCTTCGAGCACCGGATCGTCCGGCGCGGCGAACGGCAGCTTGTCGATGACGACGACGCGCAGCGCATCGCCGGCGACGTCGACGCCTTCCCAGAAACTGGCCGCGCCGAGCAGCACGCCGTCGCCGGATTCGCGGAAGGCGTCGAGCAGGGCCGAGCGCGGCAGGCTGCCCTGCACGAACAGCGGAAACGGCAGCCGGCCTTCGAGCAGTTCGGCGGCGCGGTTCAGGGCGCGATGGGAGGTGAACAGCAGGAAGGCGCGGCCAGCGGAAGCGGCCAGCACCGGCAGCACCGCTTCGATCAGGCGCTCGCCGAAGGCCTGATGCGCCGGCTCGGGCAGCCCCTTGGGCAGATAGGCGAGCGCCTGGCGCGAATAGTCGAACGGACTGGATTCGATCAGGGTCTCGGGCTGCCAGAGGCCGAGCTGACGGCAGAAATGATCGAAGCGGCCGCCAACCGACAGCGTCGCCGAGGTGAAGATCCAGGCCGCCTGGCTGCGCTCGCGGTAGGCGCGCATCGGCGCGGCGACGTCCAGCGGGGTCTGGCTGAACACCACGCCACGCGGCGTCAGTTCGTACCAGCGCACCTGGGCACCGGCGTCTTCCTCCGCCGGCGTTTCGTCGACGGCCGGCTGACTGCTGCCGTCGAAGCGCTGCCACAGGCGCAGTGCTTCCTCGGCGCGTTCGGCGCAGGCGCTGAAGCCGGGGCTGCGCTCGGCATGGGCGGCCAGTCCGCCGTGCAACTCGCCCAGCGCCACGCCGACCGCCGCCAGCGCCGGCAGGGCCGCGGCGCAGCCGTGCAGGCGACCGAGCGAACCGCGTCCGGGGACCGACTCCAACGCCAGGCGCAGTTCGCTCAACCGCTGCTCCAGCCCGCTGGTCAGGGGTTGCAGCAGGCCGAGCGAGCCGGGCGCGTTGGCGCATTCGGCGAGGGCGTCGCGGCCCAGGTCGTGCAGTTGCCGCGAGGACACCGAGACGCTGAAGAACTGCGAGGCCAGTTCCGGCAACTGGTGCGCCTCGTC
>JBAYTD010000017.1:0-31439 GCA_041675805.1 Lysobacteraceae bacterium | reverse complement strand
CTCAAGGACGCGCTCAACGAGGCGATGCGCGACTGGGTCACCAATGTCGCCGACACCTTCTACATCATCGGCACCGTCGCCGGCCCGCATCCGTATCCGGCGATGGTGCGCGACTTCAACGCAGTGGTCGGCCGCGAGGCGCGGGCGCAGATGCTGGCGCAGTACGGCCGCCTGCCCGATGCGATCACTGCCTGCGTCGGCGGCGGCAGCAATGCCATCGGCCTGTTCCATGCCTTCCTCAACGATCACGGCGTGCGCATCGTCGGTGCCGAGGCGGCCGGCGAAGGCATCGACAGCGGCCGCCACGCCGCCTCGCTGGCGGCAGGCCGGGTCGGCGTGCTGCACGGCAACCGGACGTATCTGCTGTGCGACGACGACGGGCAGATCACCGAAACGCATTCGATTTCCGCCGGCCTCGATTATCCCGGCGTCGGCCCCGAGCACGCCTTCCTGAAGGACAGCGGGCGCGCCGAATACGTCGGCATCAGCGACGAGGAGGCGCTGGACGCCTTCCACCTGCTGTGCCGCAGCGAAGGCATCCTGCCCGCCCTGGAGTCCAGCCACGCCGTCGCCCAGGCAATCAAACTCGCCCGCGAACTGCCCAGCGACGGCATCGTGCTGTGCAACTTGTCCGGACGTGGCGACAAGGACGTCCACACCATCGCCCAACGCCAGGGCATCCGCTTGTGAGCCAGCAGGGAGAATCGGGAAATGCTGCGCCGCCTCGTGAGCCTGACTCTGCAAGTCCCCTTGACCCGCTGTCCCGATTCTCCATTCCCGATTCCCCATTCCCGGCTCAACGCATGAACCGCATCGACTCCCGCTTCGCTTCCCTCAAGGCCGCCGGTCGGACCGGCCTGATTCCGTTCATCACCGCGGGCGATCCGGCGGTGGAGGCGACCGTCGCGGTGATGCACGCCCTGGTGGCGGGCGGTGCCGACGTGGTCGAACTGGGTGTGCCGTTTTCCGATCCGATGGCCGATGGGCCGGTGATCCAGCAATCCTCCGAGCGCGCCCTGGCGCGTGGCGTCGGCACGCGCCGGGTGTTCGATTTCGTGCGCGAGTTCCGCCTCGCCGATCAGGACACGCCGGTGGTGCTGATGGGCTATCTCAACCCGGTCGAAATCCACGGGCTGGAACGCTACGCGCGGGAGGCACGCGCGGCCGGCGTCGATGGTCTGTTGCTGGTCGATTGTCCGCCGGAGGAAGCCGACAGCGTGCAGGCGACACTGCGCGCCAATGGCCTGCATCAGATATGCCTTGCCGCACCAACCAGCGGCCCGGTGCGGTTGTCGCGGCTGATGCAGTCGGGACAGGGCTATCTGTACTACGTGTCGTTCGCCGGTGTCACCGGCGCGGCGCAGTTGCAGACCGATGCGGTCTGCGCGGCGGTCGGGGAGATCAAGGCGCTGGGCGGGTTGCCGGTCGCAGTCGGCTTCGGCGTGCGTGACGCCGCTTCCGCCAAAGCCATCGCCGGTGCCGCCGACGCCGTGGTCATCGGCAGCGCCCTGGTGCAGACGCTGGCTGGTGCGAGCTCGGCCGAGGAGGCCGCAGCACGCGCCCGCGATTTCCTCGCCCCGATCCGCGCCGCGCTGGACGCGCGCTGAGCCGGCGCGCCTTCCCCCCACGATGTTCGCAGGAGACGACATGGCCCTTTCACGCACCGGCATCGCCGTTTCCCTTTGCATCGCGCTGGCCCTGGCTTCCGGACTTGTCCGGGCCGGCGAGGCCTGCGAGGCGCTGGCGTTGCCGGCCATCGCACAGTTCGAATCCGGCGGCACCTCGCAGATGTTTTCGGTCTATTCCGCCCAGACCGCGCCGATTGCCGGCCCGGAGCCGGATTACTTCGACTTCATGTTCTTCGGCTCCGCCAACACCACCACCGGTGTTTTCGATCTGGGCACCGCGCCGGACAACAGCTATGCCACTTGCCTGCGCTGTCTGTCGATGTGTACCGATGTCGACCAGACCACGTTCACCTGCAACAAGTCGTTTTTCCAGAGCGCCGGGACACTGTACGTCAACGCGCCGCCGATCGACGGCGTGCTGGACGTGGAAGTGACCGGTCTGCGTCTGCTGGAAGTCGAGTACGACCCGGATTCCAAAGACTACCTGCCGGTGCCCGGCGGGATCTGCTATGACGCGACCTTCGCTGCGCCGACGCAAGCAAGCGTGTTCCGGGACGGCTTCGAGCCGGCAGCCGCCGGCACGCGGGATGCACCGGCGCGCTGAGCGGAATCGGGCGCAGCCGGCGCGTCGGCCTCAAACCGCCGACCAGCCGCCGTCGACGGCAAGGATCTGCCCGGTGATGAAAGAACCGGCGTCCGAGCACAGCAGCAGGGCGGCACCCTTCAGATCCTGATCGCCGCCCAGCCGCTGCAACGGCGCATGGCCGATCAGCGCCTGTTCGCCCACTTGCCGGATCAGCCCGGCGCTCATCTTCGAGGGGAAAAAACCCGGTGCCAGGGCGTTGACGGTGATGCCGTGCACGCCCCATTCGCCGGCCAGCGCCCGGGTCAGGTTGACCACCGCGCCCTTGGAGGCGTTGTAGGCGGCGGTTTTCATTGCCCCGGGCGGGTTGCCGCGCAGGCCGGCCACCGAGGCGATGTTGAGGATGCGGCCGTAGCGGCGCGGGATCATGCTGCGCCGGGCGATCTGCTGGCTGAGCAGGAACAGCCCGCGCGCGTTCAGATCGAACACCTTGTCCCAGGCCTCCAGCGGATAGTCCTCCGCCGGCGCGCCCCAGCTTGCCCCGGCGTTGTTGACCAGGATGTCGACCTGGCCGAGCGTCGACAGCGCGGCATCGGCCAGCCCGGCGATCTGCTCCGGCTTGCCGGCATCGGTGACGGCGTATTCGGCGTCCACGCCGAGCGCTTGCAGGTGCGCCTTGGCGGCTTCCAGTTCGTCCTGTTTGCGGGCGGAAATCAACACCTTGGCACCGAACGTGCCGAGCGCTTCGGCCACTTGCAGGCCAAGTCCGCGCGAGCCGCCGGTGACAAGCGCGGCTTTTCCGTCGAGGTCGAACAACGAGCGGTCCTGAGGCATGGCGCGGTCTCCTTGGCTGGCGCGGGACGCCGATGGGCCGATCTTACGCGAGGCGCGGCGGGTGCAAGCACGGCCCGGTTCGACGATGTTCACGCAGACGACACCGGGATTTTCGCTTCGGCTTGCTACACTCGCCGGGCGCGCGGGCCGTCCAGGCCGGCAATCCGAGGACAGTTTCAAACCTATGGAGTGGATATTCGATCCTTCGGTATGGGCGGGGTTGGCAACCCTGGTCGTACTGGAACTGGTGTTGGGCATCGACAATCTGGTGTTCATCGCCATCCTGGCGGACAAGCTCCCGCCACATCAGCGCGACAAGGCGCGCCTGATCGGACTGAGTCTGGCGCTGATCATGCGCCTGTTGCTGCTGGCCGGCATGGCCTGGCTGGTGACCCTGACCCAGCCATTGTTCTCGGTCGCCGGGCTGAGCTTCTCCGGCCGCGACCTGATCCTCCTGTTCGGCGGCCTGTTCCTGCTGTTCAAGGCGACGATGGAGTTGCACGAACGGCTGGAAGGCCGCAGCCACCAGAGCAGCGGCCCGCGCGTCTACGCCAGTTTCGGCGCGGTGATCGTGCAGATCGTCATCCTCGACGCGGTGTTCTCGCTGGACGCGGTGATCACCGCGGTCGGCATGGTCGAGCATCTGTCGGTGATGATGATCGCCGTGGTGCTGGCGATGGTGGTGATGATCGTCGCCAGCAAGCCGCTGACCCGCTTCGTCAGCGCCCATCCGACGCTGATCATCCTGTGTCTGGCCCTGCTGCTGATGATCGGCTTCACCCTGGTGGCCGGCGGTCTGGGTTTCGAGATTCCCAAGGGCTACCTGTACACCGCCATCGGTTTCGCCATCCTGATCGAGATCTTCAACCAGGTGGGGCTGGCCAACCGCCAGCGTGCCGAGCGCAAAAGGCCGTTGCGCGAGCGCACCGCCGATGCCGTGCTGCGCCTGCTCGGCGGCCGGATGGAGGAGACCGACGAGGCCGAGGCGGCTTCGTCGACCAGCGCGCCGGCGCAGGAGTCGCTGTCCGCCGACGCGCTGGAGAGCGATTTCCACCCCAGCGAGCGGGCGATGATCCGCGGCGTGCTGCATTTGGCCGAGCGCCAGGTCACCGCGATCATGACGCCGCGCACCGACATGCACTGGATCGACCTGTCCGATCCGCTGGAAACCGTGCATCGGGAACTGATCGAATCGCCGTATTCGCGGGTGGTGGTGGTGCGCGACGGCCGCAGCGACCAGCCGCTGGGCATCGTGCAGAAGAAGGATCTGGTGTCGGAGTTGCTGTCCGGCCGCCAGCCGGACTTCGAAGCCATGGTGCGCCAGCCGCCGGTATTGCCCGAGTTCACCACCGTGCTGGCGGCGCTGGAACGATTCAAGCGCGAGCCGATCCAGTTGGCCTTCGTGGTGGACGAATTCGGCTCGCTGCTCGGCCTGGTCACCGCCACCGACGTGATGGAGGCCATCGCCGGCGAAATGCCGGACGAGCACGAGGACATGGTCGCCCCGGACATGATCCAGGACGACCAGGGTGTCTGGACCATCGAGGGCCGCACCGACATCGAGGAACTGGCCGAACGGCTGGACGGCCTCGGCCTGCCGCGCGAGACCGAGTTTCACACCGCCGCCGGCCTGGTGCTGGACGCCATGGGCCGGATGCCGGACATCGGTGACGAGGTGCGCATCGGCGAATGGCTGTTCCGCGTCGAAGCAATGGATGGCAACCGCATCGACCGCCTTGGTGCCGTGCATCAGGATGAGGTGGAGGGCGAGGGCACGGGGGCGAACTGAGCCGCTTGCTTCGTCGTCCGTCCTTGGGATCCTCGCTCGTTCGCGCGGTTTGAACCACGCCGTGAAACGATCAGAACCTGGCTAAACCGCGAGCGCCTGCAGCAGTCCGTACAGGGCAAGTCCGGTCAGGGTGCTGTTGAGCAGGGCGACCGGCGTTCCGGCAAGCATTCGCGGCAGGGCCGGGATGTCGACGCGGTAGTGCAGCGCGGCCAGCGCCGGCAGTAGCAGGGCGAACAGCAGGCCGAGGCCGATGATCGTCAGCACGTCGCTGGTGCGCGGATGCGCTGTCGGCCATGCGCTCAGCGCGGTGATCAGCAGGGCGTTGACGATGATCCGCCGCAGCAGACGCCATCGTGCCAGCCGCGTCTGGTCGGCCGGATTCGGCCGCAGCACGAGGCCGGCTCCGAGCAGGGCGGCGAGCAGCATCGGCGCGACCAGTTGCCAGGCCGGTGCCGGCGTCGACAGCCGCATCAGGCCGGCGGCCAGTGTCGCGCTGGTCGTCACGACCAGCAGGACGCCCAGCGCCACCACCGTCGCTGCTTCCCGGCGCGCGGAGATCGGCGAGGAACGCAGTGCCGCGCCGATGCCGCGCGCGCCGAGGCGTTCGTTGAGCAGGAGCAGGGCCATGAACGGCGCGACCAGGACGGCGGTGTTCATGGCGCGGCGCGGCGGCCTTACTTGACCGCCATGCCGGCCTGCGCGCCGGCGTCGACGTCGAGCAGGAACAGCCCGGCCTCGTCGCTGCCGGCGGACAGGATCATCCCTTCGGAGACGCCGAAACGCATCTTGCGCGGGGCCAGGTTGGCGATGAAGACGACATGCCGACCGACCAGCTTGTCCGGTTCCCCGTAGGCGGCGCGGATGCCGGAAAAAATCTGCCGCTGGCCGAGTTCGCCGGCGTCGAGCAGGAAGCGCAGCAGTTTGTCCGAGCCATCGACGAAGCCGCATTCGAGCACCCTGCCGACACGCAGGTCGAGTCTGGCGAAATCGTCGATGCCGATGACGGCGGCGGCCGGCGCGTCCTTCGCCGGGGCGGCGGCTTTCTTTGCCGAAGCGTTGGCGGCGGGTTCGGCGGCGGATTTCAGCGAGTCGCGCGAGGCGTCGATCATGGCGTCGATCTTCTTCGGGTCGATACGGGTGGTCAGCGGGGCGAAGGCGTTCAGCCGCGCGCCGAGCAGGGGCGCGTCGCCATCGCCGAAGGCGCGCAGCGGCTGGCCGAGGAAGTCCTCGGCGCGGGCGACGATCCCCGGCGTGATCGGCGCGAGATAAACGCTCAGCAGACGGAACAGGTTGATCGCCAGGGTGCAGACGACATGCAGCGCCTCGCGCTGGTCGGCGTCCTTGGCCATCAGCCAGGGCGCGTTGCTGGCGACGTAGGCGTTGGCCTCGTCGGCGACCTCCATCAGCCGCCGCGTCACGCCGGCGAAATCCGCCTCGCGGTACAGCGTCGCGCAGGGCGCAAGGCGCGCGCGCGCCTGCGCGTAGAGCGCCGCTTCCGCCTCCGGCAGGCTGGCGGCCAGGCGGCCATCGAACAGCTTGTGGACGAAGCCGGCGCAGCGGCTGGCGATGTTCACCCACTTGCCGACCAGGTGCGAGTTGACGCGCTCCTCGAAGGCCTTGAGATCGAGGTCGAGGTCCACCGGCGCGGCGGTCAGCATGCTGGCGAAGTAGTAGCGCAGGTGGTCGGCGTCGAGCCCGGCATCGAGGTAGGTGCGGGCCATCACGAAGGTGCCACGCGACTTCGACATCTTCTCGCCGTTGACGGTGAGGTAGCCGTTGACGTGCAGGGCGGTCGGCATGCGCAGGCCGGCACCGTGCAGCACCGCCGGCCAGAACAGGCCGTGGAAGTTGACGATGTCCTTGCCGAGGAAGTGATGCATCTCGGCGGCGGGATCGAAATCGGCGTGATCGGTGTGCAGAAAGGCCTCGAAGGCGGCGCGTCCGGCCTGCGCGCCGGCCGTTGACTGGCAATGGCGCAGGAAACTGGCCAGGTAGCCGATCGGCGCATCCAGCCAGACGTAGAAATACTTGCCCGGCGCATCGGGGATGGGGAAGCCGAAATAGGGCGCGTCGCGGGAAATGTCCCAGTCGCGCAGGCCGCCGTCGGCGTCCAGCCACTCGCGCAGCTTGGCCGTCACCGAGGAATGGACCGGCACCTGCGCGCCGAGGCGGCCGCCGAGCCAGTCGTCGAGCACGGCGGCGAAATCGCCGAGTTGGAAGAAGTAGTGCTCGGACTCGCGCAGTTCCGGCGTCGCCCCGGACAGCACCGAGCGCGCATCCTTGAGGTCGGTCGGTGCGTAGGTGGCACCGCAGACTTCGCAGTTGTCGCCGTACTGGTCGGCGCTGGCGCACTTCGGGCAGGTGCCTTTGACGTAGCGGTCGGGCAGGAACATCTGCCGCGCCGGGTCGTAGAGCTGGCGGATCGGCCGCACGGCGATGTGGCCGGCACCGCGCAGGCGGGCGTAGATGCGCTCGGCCAGTTCGCGGTTCTCGTCGGAATGCGTGCTGTGGTAGCAGTCGTGGACGATGCCGAAATCGACGAAATCGCGCTCGTGGCCGGTCTGGATGTCGCGGATGAAGGCTTCCGGCGCGACGCCGGCCTTTTCCGCCGCCAGCATGATCGGTGTGCCGTGGGCATCGTCGGCGGCGACGAAGTGGACCGTCCGGCCGCTCATCCGCTGCGCCCGGACCCAGATGTCGCATTGGATGTAGCCCAGCAGGTGGCCGATGTGCAGCGGGCCGTTGGCGTAGGGCAGGGCGTGGGTGACCAGCAGGGGATGGGGCATGCGTGCGGGAACTGGCGGACGGACCGCCGATTATCGCACGCCGGCCCGGGCTTCCCCGCGCGGCGGTTGCCGCGCGGAGAAGCTCGGGTTTGCCGGAATCAGTCGGGCTTGCGCACGTCGCCGACCGCGACCTGGCCGCCGATGTGGCGTTCGAAGAACTTCAGCATCTCGGTGTACAGCTTGACCCGGTTGTCGACATCGTAGAAGCCGTGCATTTCGCCGGACTCGATGATCATGCCCTCGACCGGGTTGCCGGCGTCGCGCAGCGCCTTTTCCATCAGTTCGGTCTGCTCCGGCGGGGTGCGCTGGTCGCGCGCGCCGGCTGCCAGGTAGACCGGGATCTTCACCTCGGCGGCGCGCTGCGCCGGCGAGTTGCGCACCCATTCCTCCTTGCTGGTGCCGTGCGTGCGGCGCAGGTAGCGCTGGCCGTTGGCGCTCTGCGGGATGTCGCCGAGCTTGAACATCATGTCGATGTCGTAGACGCCGACGTAGCCGAAGGCGCACTGGAACAGGCCCGGCGCGCGGATTGGCGCCATCAGCGAGGAATAGCCGCCGAAGCTGCCGCCGTAGATGCAGATGCGCTCGCGGTCGGCATGGCCTTGCTCGATGGCCCAATGGGTGGCGTCGATGATGTCGTTCTGGATGCCCTCGCCCCACTGGCGGTGGCCGGCGTCCTGGAATGCCTTGCCGAAGCCGCCGGAACCCCGGTAATTGACCTGCAACACGGCATAGCCGCGGCTGGCCAGCAACTGCGCTTCGCCGTTGAAGCCCCACATGTCGCGCGGGCCGATCGGGCCGCCGTGCGGATTGACGATCAGCAGCAGGTTCTTGCCGTCGGAGCCGTTGGGAATGGTCAGGTAGCCGTGGATGCGCTGGCCGTCGCGGGCGGTGAAGGCGAACGGCTTGATCGATGCCATCTGCTTCTTGTCCAGCCACTGGCGTCCCTGCATCAGGAAACGCGCGCTGCCGGTGTCGCGGTTGAACAGGTACAGGTCGCCGGGGTTGGAATCGCTGTAGACCGAGACGATGATCTGCTTGCCGTCGTCGGTGTAACTGCTGATGCCGACCATCTCGTCGGGAAAGGAAGCGGCCAGCGAGGCGTACAAGCGGGCGTCGGGGTGTTCCTCGTTGAGCAGGACGACCTGCGGCACGCCGGCCTCGGTGACGACGCCGATCAGGGTCTGCTCGTCGGTGGACCAGATGAAGCGGGAGATGTCGGCGACCTTGTCCTGGTAGAGCTTGGTGAACTCGCCGGTCTGCGTGTTCAGGGTGCCGATGGCGTCGGGACTGCTGGCATCGCTTTGCAGGACGTAGACGGTACCGTCCAGCGTGGTGCGGACCACCCGCAGGTGGACGCCGTCGGACTTCGAGGCGCTGACCAGGGTCCAGCGGTTGTCATCGCCACGGCGGTGCAGTTCGGTGCGTTCCTCGAACTCGCCCTGTTCGTCGCGGCTGGAGGAGCAGACGGCGAAACGCGGCTGCTTGGCGGCGTCGAGCACGATGCCGCAGTTTTCCTTCGGCGCGCGGCCGAGCGAGGTGCGCCGGCCGGTCAGCGTGTCCATGCGCACCACTTCGGTGCCGGCACCTTCCATCGAGCGCGGCGAGCGCACTTCCATGATCACGCTGCGCTCGTTGCCCTTGAGCACGTCGAGCAGAGAGAAGCGCTGGTTGCCGACCGTCTTGCCGCGGCCGGTGGCACCCTGGCTGCCGTAGAAGATCAGCGGGCGCGGCTTGGATCCATCGGCATTGACGGCGAACCATTCGCCGGTCTGGAACGGCTGCGCGTAGCCGCCCATCTTGCGCACCGCGTTGAAGAACAGGCGGTCGTCGCTGACCCAGTAGAAGCTGCCGACGCTCTTCTTGTCGGGCAGGCGGTTGACCTTGACGATCTTCAGGTCGCTGGTCTGCAGGACGGTGAGCAGATCCTGCTCGCCGCTTTCCACGGTGATGGCGAGGTAGCGTCCGTCCGGGGAGATCTTGGCGCTGCTGTAGGCGGCGTGGCGGACGAAATCCTCGACCGAGTACGGCGACTGCGTCGCCGCATGCGCCGCGCCAGGCACGCCGAGGAAGAGGATCAGGGGCAGCAGGAGTCGTTTCATGGAATGGCCTTGCGGTGGGCTGATGGCGGCATTATCGGGTGATTGGCGCGGCGCGACAAAAAAAGAGCCCGACTTGCGTCGGGCTCCGGGTGACACGACCGCTTTCCGGGATCAGAAGCGGTAGGTGACGCTGAAGTTGAAGCGACGGCCGCGCGGATCGGCACCGATCCACGAGTCGAAGTACGGATACGGAGCGCTGGGGTCGTACCGGTACATGCTGTTGAACACGTTGACGATGTCGAACTGGGCGCGGACGTTGTCGCCGAAGCGCTTGCCGACGGTCAGGTTGTACACCATCCACGGAGCCAGACGGCGGGAGTAGCAGACGCTGTCGTTGGGCGGCGCGTAGCAGCCGTCGGCTTCCGCGTAGGAGTAGGCGGAACCGTAGCGGGTGCCGAACGCGGTGGCGTCCCAATCGCCGCGGCTCCAGCTCAGCGAACCACGGACGCGGCTGCGCTGGTAGTACGGCGGGAGGTCGCGGTAGTCGATCAGATCGTCATCCGGGAACTGCTTGTAGCGGTTGGTCAGCACCAGAGTGTGGCCGAGGTCGAGGCGGAAGGTGCCAAAACGGTCGGTGTCCCAGCGGTAGCGGAAGGTGCTGTCGATGCCGCTGGTGTCGCGCAGCGCGGTGTTGACGTAGGCCGCGTTGATGCGGTCGATGCGGCCGTCCAGCGCCGTGCCGGGTGCCGACTGGCGGAACACCAGGCCGAGGATGTTGTCGCAGAAGGCCTGCGTCGGCGGCGACAGGTTCGGCGTGCTCCAGCTGCCCAGGCGGCAGGCGGCTTCGGCGCGCAGGATGTAGTCGTTGCTCAACTGCGAGGCGGCGTCTTCCAGCTCGATGCGGTAGTAGTCGACAGACAGCGACATGTTGTCGATGATGTCCCAGACGAAGCCGTAGCCGTAGGAGTCGCTTTCCTCTTCCTTCAGGCCCGGGTTGCCGGACAGGGTGGTCATCGCCGAGTAGATCGTCTGATCGCCGGTGACGTTGCACTCTGCGCGGGTGCGAGGACCACCCACAGCGCCCGGACCGGTGCCGGAACGGCAGGAGTACTCGTCGAGGACGGTGGAGAACGAGGCCGCGCCTTCGGCGAACACGAGCTGCATGTCCGGGGCCTTGAAGCTGGTCGAGGCGGAACCGCGCAGCAGCAGACGCTCCCACGGACGGAACTCGAAGCCGAAGTTGTAGGTGATGGCGTCATCGACCGCGGTGATGTCGTCGTACTTGTCGTAGCGGGCGGCAACGTTGGTGGTCAGCATGCTGGTGATCGGCACGCGGAACTCGACACCCATCGCGTAGCGGTCACGCTCGCCGGTGGTCTGGCCGGAGCTGACCAGGTTGTAGACGGTCTGCTCGTCGGCCGGACGCAGGGGGTCCAGGCGCGGGTCGCTGCGCAGCTCGGTTTCCTGGCGCACGCCCTCGATCACGCCGGCGAAGCCGACCGGGCCGGCGGGCAGTTCGAACAGGTCGCCGCTGATGTTGAAGTTGATCGCGCTGGAGGCGGTGTCGCCCTGGTTGACCACGCGGGTGGAAACGGCACGGTAGATGTCCGGCGTCCACGGGCTGAACCAGCGGTCGCGGTTCAGTTCGTGGATCGGATAGCCGCTGATGTAGCCGAGCACCGGGCCGAGGAAGTAATCATGCACGGCCTTGGCGAGCAGGCGCGGACGGTCGGCGGTGTAGTCGTACTCGGAACGCTGGGCGTAGAACTCCCAGTCGAAGCGGTCGGCCATCGTGCCGCGCATGCCGACGGTGATGTCCCAGGTGGCTTCGTCGAACAGCGTGGTGGCTGCGGTTTCGCCGCCGATTTCGAACGGTTGGAAGATGCGCTGCAACTGCACCAAGTGGTTCAACTGGGGGTCGAAGAACACCGAGGTGGTGCTGCCGGTCGAGGTGGTGAGGAAGCGGTTGTTGCCGGTACCCCAGAACTCGGTGCCGGAGCTGGCCTTGGCGTCCAGCGAGAAATACGTCGCGCTGGCGAACATCTGCAAGGTCGGGCTGATGTCGAAGGTGCCGTAGCCGTAGGCGGAATAGTATTCCTGCGCGTTGGTGATCGAGCGCGAGGCCACGGTGCTGTGCGAACCGCAGTAGGTGCCGCGGGCGGCGGTGGTGACCGTGGTGTAGCCGAAGCGGTCACAGTTTTCCTGGCCCGGGTACAGCGATTCGTGGCCGGTCGGGCCGTTCGGGCTGGCCGACTGGCGGATGGCGATCAGCGACAGCGCCGGGTTGGCGATCAGGCCGTACGGGTTGTTGCGGGTGTCGGCCATGAAGTCGCGCTGGCTGCCGAAGATCGGCTCCAGACTGCCGGACTGCAACGCCCAGACCGCAGACCAGCGGTCGCCGGTGCGGCCGCCGGTGTATTCGAAGTCGTAACGGTCGCCGCCGCCGCCGGCGGTGGTGCCGATGGAGCCCTTGATCTGGTTGCCGTCGAAGTTTTCGCGGGTGACGATGTTGACCACGCCGGCCACCGCGTCGGAGCCGTAAATGGCCGAGGCACCGCCGGTCAGCACTTCCACGCGCTCGATGATCGAGGCCGGGATGGCGCGCACGTTGACGACGTTGTTGTCGCGGTTGTACGGCTGCGGGTACTGCGCCGGGCGACGGCCGTTGACCAAGGTCAGGGTGAAGCCGGGGCCGAGCTGGCGCAGGTTGACCACTTGGGCGTTGGGGGTGAAGCCGGTTACGCCGAGATCGCCGGAATAGGTGGCGGAAGCCTGCTGGGTCAGCGACATCAGCACATCGCCGACCGAGGTGAAGCCCTCGCGGTCGATGTCTTCACGGGTGATCACGGTGACCGGGGCCGGACCTTCGATCTCGGCGCGCTTGATGCGCGATCCCACCACGGTGATGCGGTCGAGCTGGGACTCTTCGGTGGTCTGGTCCTCCTGCTCGTCGGATGAGTTGTTGCTCTGCGCCATGACGAAGGCTGGCGAGACGAGAGCGGCTGCCAAGGCCAGCGTGAGCGGGCGTCGCAGGAAACGGGCGTCGTAAGTCATGTAGGTAACTTCCGTTGGTGGTTGAGCAATTTGGATTGTGGCAATGGAGCTTTCGGGGCTGTTCGGCCCCGGTTAAGGGGACGTACGAGGTTGGAACATAACAGGCTGTTAACGAATTTGCCACATTCTTGTGCGGCCTTCCGCCGGCCTCCGCGCTGGCCTCCGCGCCGGCTTGGGACTGGCCGGCGCAAAGGTCCACAATGGGCGCATGAGACCCGCCGCGATCCGGTCGGCGGGCGCAGGCATCGGGAGTGATGAAGTGGACGAGGCGACATGGCTGGAAGCGGCGACCGCGGTGATCGGTCGCATCGATGATCCGCACACCGGCAAGGGTCTGCTGGAAGGCGGCGTGGTGAAAAAGCTCGCGCGCGCGAACGAGCGCGTGAGCGTGGCGATCCAGCTCGGCTACCCGGCGGCGGGCTGGATTCCCGCGCTGCGCGAACAACTGGCTGCCGCGCTGGCGGCGCTGGACGGCGGCTCGGCGGAAGGGATCGAGGTCGAGGTGACCAGCCGCATCGCCGCCCATGCGGTGCAGAAGGGCCTGGGCCCGTTGCCGGGCGTCAAGAACATCATCGCCGTGGCCTCGGGCAAGGGCGGGGTGGGCAAGTCGACCACCTCGGTGAACCTGGCGCTGGCATTGCAGGCCGAAGGTGCCCGCGTCGGCGTGCTCGACGCCGACATCTACGGCCCCAGCATTCCGCGCATGCTCGGCGTTGGCGGCAAGCCGGAGAGCCCGGACGGCAAGCGCATCCTGCCGAAGGTCGGCCATGGCGTGCAGGCGATGTCGATCGGCCTGTTGATCGAGGAAGACACGCCGATGATCTGGCGCGGGCCGATGGCGACCCAGGCCCTGCAACAGCTTCTGGGCGATACCGCCTGGGAGGCGCTGGACTATCTGGTCATCGACCTGCCGCCGGGAACGGGCGACATCCAGCTCAGCCTGTGCCAGAAGATCCCGGTCTCCGGCGCGGTGATCGTCACCACGCCGCAGGACATCGCCCTGCTTGACGCCAGGAAGGCGCTGCGGATGTTCGAGAAGGTGGAAGTGCCGGTGCTCGGCATCGTCGAGAACATGGCCATCCACGTGTGTTCCAACTGTGGCCACGCCGAGCACGTCTTCGGCAGTGGCGGCGGCGAGCGCATGGCGCAGGACTACGGCGTGCCCCTGCTCGGCTCCCTGCCGCTGCAGCGGGCGATCCGCGAGGGCGCGGACTCCGGCAACCCGACCCTGGTCAGCGCCCCGGACTCCCCGGCCGCCGAGGCCTACCGCGCCATCGCCCGCGCCGCTGCCGGCCGACTGTCGTTGCGCGCCCGCAACAAGGCGTTCGGCCTGCCGAGCATCGTGGTGCAGAATACGTGAGGGGGAGGAGGAGCAGTTCCAGTCGTCAGTTCCAGTTCCAGAGAGGCAGTTCCAGTAGCCAGTTCCAGTTCCAGAATGCGGCGGCATCGCGGAGGGGATCGGGTGCTTCGATACCTCAGCACGAACGGAGGTCACGTTGTCGCCTGCGCTTCGATACCTCAGCGCGAACGGAATTGGTGGTCAACCAAACCCATCCAGGCCGCAGGATCTCTGGAACTGGAACTGGAACTGGCTACTGGAACTGGCTACTGGAACTGGCTACTGGAACTGCCTCTCTGGAACTCGCACTCGCACTCTCCCCTCGGCACCCCCTTCCCGGAGCCCCGTCCCATGAGCATAAAAAGCGACCGCTGGATCCGTCGCATGGCCGAGCAGCACGGCATGATCGCGCCCTACGAGCCCGGCCAGGTCAAGCAGGCGGACGGGCAGCGCATCGTCAGCTATGGCACGTCCAGCTACGGCTACGACGTGCGCTGTTCGCGCGAGTTCAAGGTGTTCACCAACATCAACTCGACCATCGTCGACCCCAAGCACTTCGATCCCAAGAGCTTCGTCGACATCGATGCCGACGAGTGCATCATCCCGCCCAATTCCTTTGCCTTGGCGCGCACCGTCGAATACTTCCGCATCCCGCGCGACACCCTGGTGGTGTGTCTGGGCAAGAGCACCTATGCGCGCTGCGGGATCATCGTCAACGTCACCCCGCTCGAGCCGGAGTGGGAAGGCCACGTGACGCTCGAGTTCAGCAACACCACGCCGCTGCCGGCGCGCATCTATGCCAACGAGGGCGTGGCGCAGATGCTGTTCTTCCAGGCCGCCGCCGATGATGTCTGCGAGACCTCGTACAAGGATCGTGGCGGCAAATACCAGGGCCAGACCGGCGTCACCCTGCCGAAGACCTGATCAGGCTCAGCCCGCCAGTGCGGCGCGCAGGCGGTGCAGGCGCTCGGCCAGGTGCTCGGTGGCGTAGGGACGGACCGGCAGGCGGCCCCAGACCGGAGCCGGCCAGGCGGGATCGTCGCGGAAACGGGCGATGACGTGGACATGCAGTTGCTCGACCACGTTGCCGAGCGCGGCGACGTTGAGCTTGAACGGCGCGAACGCCTGCCGCAGCAGCCGTGCCGCCTGGTCGGTTTCCGCGCCCAGTTGCCGGCGCTGCGCCGGGTCGAGGTCGATCAGTTCGCGCGCGCCGGCCACGCGCGGGACCAGGATCAGCCACGGATACTGGCTGTCGTCCATCAGCCGCAGCGAGCTCAGCGCCAGTTCGGCGACGCCGTGGCTGTCGGCGGCCAGCCGCGGATCGAGCGCGAAACCGGTGGCGGCGTCGGTCATGGGTCGCGTCTTCAGCCCTTGAGGGCGTGGGTGAAGAAGTTGACCGTGCGATCCAGCGCCAGCCGGGCGCTGTCCGGCTCGAAGTCGGCGCGTTCGTCGCAGTTGAAGCCGTGCCCGGCCGGGTACAGGTAGATCTTCGCTTCCGGGTGCGCCTCGCGGTGCGCGGCCACCGCCTCGGGCGGGATCAACGGATCGGTTTCGCCGAAATGGAACTGCATCGGCGCGCGCAGGCGCTCGCGCACGAAGGGCAGGGTGCGGGCACCGTAGTAGCTCACGGCGGGCAGGCCAAGGCGGGTGTTGGCGAGGAAGGCCAGGGTGCCGCCCCAGCAGTAGCCGAGCACTCCGACGGCGACTTCACCGGACAGCTCGCGCACCGCTGCTTCGACATCGGCGAGGGCGCGCTCGAAACCCAGCCGCTCGACCAGGTCGCGTCCGCGCGCGACGCCGGCCTCGTCGTAGGGCAGTTCGACGTGATGGTCGAAATGATCGAACAGGGCCGGCGCGAGGCAGGTGAATCCGTGCGCGGCGAAGCGCTCCACCTGGTGACGGATGTGGCTGTTGACGCCGAAGATCTCCTGCACCAGCACGATGGCACCGCGCGGCGGGAACGGCGGATCGGCGCGCCAGCCGCCGATGCGGCCACTGCTGGTCGAGAGCGAAACCGGGTGTCCCATCGCCTGCTCCTCTGCCCACCGGGAAGGATGCACAAGATTACGGCAGTCCGGCCCGGCCGGGGACGCCTATAATCGTGCGTTTGCCCACTCCAACGGCCTTGCGGCCGTGCCGCCACGGATATCGCATGTCGCAGTCTTCACCGAAAGTCGGTTTCATCAGCCTCGGCTGTCCCAAGGCGCTGGTCGACTCCGAGCGCATACTGACCCAGCTTCGCGTCGAAGGTTACGACCTGGTGCCGAGCTATGACGATGCCGATGTGGTGGTGGTCAACACCTGGCTTCATCGACGCCGCCGTGGCCGAGTCGCTGGACGCCATCGGCGAGGCGATGGCGGAAAACGGCAAGGTCATCGTCACCGGCTGCCTGGGCAAGCGCGAGGAAGTGATCCGCGAGGCGCATCCGGGCGTGCTGTCGATCAGCGGGCCGCAGGATTACGCCAGCGTGATGAACGCCGTGCATCAGGCGCTGCCGCCGCGCCACGATCCGTTCGTCGACCTGCTGCCGGATTACGGCCTGAAGCTCACGCCCAGGCATTACGCCTATCTGAAGATTTCCGAAGGCTGTAATCATCGTTGCAGCTTCTGCATCATCCCTTCGATGCGCGGCGATCTGGTCTCGCGGCCGGTCGACGAGGTGCTGCGCGAGGCCGAGAAGCTGGTCCGCGGCGGGGTGAAGGAACTGCTGGTGGTGTCGCAGGACACTTCCGCCTATGGGGTGGATGTGCGCTACGCCGAGCGCGAATGGCGCGGCAAGCCCTACGCCACGCGGATGAAGGCGCTGTGCGAGGGGCTGGCGGAACTGGGCGTGTGGACGCGGCTGCACTACGTCTATCCGTACCCGCACGTCGACGACATCATCCCGCTGATGGCCGAGGGCAGGCTGCTGCCCTATCTGGACATCCCGTTCCAGCACGCCAGCCCGCGCATCCTGCGCCTGATGAAGCGCCCCGGTGCGATCGACAAACTGCGCGAGCGGATCGCCAACTGGCGCGCGATCTGCCCGGATCTGACCCTGCGCAGCACCTTCATCGTCGGTTTTCCCGGCGAGACGGAGGACGATTTCGAGGAACTGCTGGACTTCATCGACGAGGTGGAACTGGATCGCGTCGGTGCCTTCGCCTATTCGCCGGTCGACGGTGCGCGCGCCAACGAACTGCCCGACCCGGTGCCGGAGGAGGTGAAGCAGGCGCGGCTGGAACGCTTCATGGCGCTGCAGGCGGAGATCAGTGCGGCCAAACTGGAAGCCAAGGTCGGCTCGGTGCAGGAGGTGCTGGTCGACCGGATCGACGGCGAACTGGCGATCGGCCGCTCGCGCGCTGATGCGCCGGAAATCGACGGCACGGTGCAGATCCAGGACGGTGCCGAGGCCGGGCTGAAGCCGGGCGAATTCGTCCGCGTGCGCATCATGGGTGCCGACGAGCACGACCTGTACGGGCTGGTCGCCGACTGATGCGCTTTGTCGCGCCGGCGCGCGCGGAGGTGCCGGCGCAGCGTTTCCGGCATCCGCTGTTCGCCGGCATAGCGGACCGCGTCGGCTGGCTCGGCGGCGCGCAATGGCCGTCGGTGGCGGAGATCGATGCCCATTGCGGCGGTTTGCAGCATGCGCAGCGCGGGCATCGCCTGCATTTCCTGCCGCAGAGTGCCGAGTTGCTGGCCGACGGCCTGCACTACGAGACGCGGATCGCCGAGCACGGCGTCATCGCCACCCGTGAGCACAACTGGCACGACCTGTTCAACGCCGCCATCTGGCGCGCGCAGCCGGCGATCAAGAGCGCAATCAACCATCGTCAGGCGCTGGACGTGGCGGCGCTGGGCACGCGCCAGCGCAGTCGCCGGCAATACGCGCTGACCCATTTCGACGAGGCCGGCGCGGTGCTGCTGCTGCGCGATCCGGCGCGCTTGGCGGCCTGGGATGCGCACGACTGGCCGGCGCTGTTCCTTGGCCTGGGCGACGAGGATTACGCCATCGCCGTCATCGGCCACGCCCTGCTGGAACACGCGCTGTGGCCGGCACACATGCTGGTGGCGCGCTGCCTGGTGATGCTGGCGGATGCGCCGCGACAGAGCTTGCCGCATGCGCTGGCGCATTTCGCCGACAGGATCGCCGACGGCCGCGCGCTGGACGATCCGCAGTCGCTGCGTCCGCTGCCGCTGGCCGGGCTGCCCGGCTGGCATCCGCGATCCGCCGAGGAAGGCTTTCTGCGCCAGGCAGCGTGTTTTCGGCCGTTGCGCGCCGGGCGTCGCTATCCCGGCGCGGCGACCGCCGTGGTGTTGAAGGCGGAGGCGTAGCCGCTGGCTTCCAGCGCCTTTTGCAGCGCTTCGCTGAGCTTGAGTCCACCGGCGATGATCTGGCCGCCGCCGACGATGTCCTCGCTGCGGCCACGGAAATCGCAGCAGCGACCGCCCGCTTCGCGCACCAGCAGGATGCCGGCGGCGATGTCCCAGGGCTTCACCCCGGCCTCGAAGTAGCCGTCCAGCCGGCCGCAGGCGACGTAGGCGAGGTCCAGCGCGGCCGAGCCGGTGCGGCGGATGTCCTCGACCGTGGCCAGCAGCGCCTGCACCGCAGCCAGTTGCGCCGGTGCGCGCTTGCGCTCGCGCGGGTGGAAGCCGGTGGCCAGCACCGCGCCTTCCAGTTCGGTGCGCGGTCCCATGCGCAGGCGGCGGTCGTTGAGGTAGGCACCGCTGCCACGGCTGGCGGTGAACAGCTCGTTGCGCATCGGATCGTAGATCAGGCCGTGGATCGGCTCCTTGCCGTCGAGCAGGGCGATCGACACGCAGAAATGCGGGAAGCCGCGCAGGTAGTTGCTGGTGCCGTCCAGCGGGTCGATCACCCAGGTGTAGCGCGAGCGCCCCAGCGCGCCGCTTTCCTCGCCGAGGAAGGCGTGGTCGGGAAAGGCGCGGCGCAGCTCGCGTATGATTTCCGTCTCGGCCTGCGCATCCACCTCGCTGGCATAGTCCTGCCGGGCCTTCTCGACGACGTTGAGGCTTTCCAGGCGGCTGATCTGCCTGAGGATCAGGTTGCCCGCCTGGCGGGCGGCCTTGACCATGACGTTGACCGCGGGCTTCTGCATGCGGACTCCAGGTGCGATGCGTTGGCGACAAAGAACGGGCCGCGGAAGGCGGCCGGACAGCCGAGGATGATAGCAAATGCCAGACCCCGCCCCGCAGCCCGAACGCGACCTGCGCATCGTCCTGATCGGCACCTCGCATCCGGGCAACGTCGGTGCCGCCGCCCGCGCCATGCAGACGATGGGGCTTGATGCCCTGCATCTGGTGGCACCGCAGTGCGATCCCTTTTCCGAGACCGCCCACGCCATGGCGGCCGGTGCCGAACGGGTGATGTCGGCGCTGCGCGTACACGATACGCTGGACCAGGCGATCGGCGACTGCCTGCTGGTGTTCGGTGCCACCGCGCGCCGGCGCAGCGTGGCCTTGCAGGAATCCGTGCCCAGGGAAGCGGCGGCGAAACTGTTCGACGCGGCGGCGCAGGGCGGCGCGGCGCTGCTGTTCGGCCGCGAGCGCACCGGTCTGGAAAATCACGAATTGCAGCGCTGCCACGGTGCCGTGCACATTCCCAGCGACCCGGCCTTCGGCTCGCTGAACCTGGCGGCGGCGGTCCAGGTGCTGGCCTACGAACTGCGCCTGGCGCAGTTGGCCGGCGACACGGCAGCGCCGGTCGAGCCGTCGCGCCGCAGCGAACCGCCGGCCTCGCAGGCCGATATGGAGCGCTTCTTCGAGCATCTGTCGCAGACCCTGGTCGACATCGACTTCCACAAGGGCCGCCACGACGTCATCCTGATGCAGCGCCTGCGCCGGCTGTTCCTGCGCGCCGCACCGGACATGCGCGAACTGCGCATCCTGCGCGGCATCCTCGGCGAGTCGCAGCGCATGGCGCGGCTGGCCGGGCAGAACGTCGAGCGCGAGGACTGAGCACGGCCGATCCGCGCGTCGCACGGCATGTCGCGGGCATCCGGATCGGGTACCCTTGCGAGGTAGTTTCCAGCCCACGCCCGCGCATGTCGCCGATCCTGCGTTCCATCCTGCTCGCCGTCGCGGGCATCGCCGCCTGCATCGGACCTGCGCGCCAGGGCAATGCCGGCGATGAAGAGGGCGTGCTGGTGGTCGGCCGCATCAGCGACGATCCGCAGCGGCATTACGGTCAGTTGCAGGCCATGCTCGACTACGTGGTGCCGCATCTGGCATCGGTCGGCATCCGTGAGGGACGCGCCCTGATGGCGCGCGACGCCCAGCAGATGGCCAGCTACCTGCGGCGCGGCCGGGTCGACTGGGTTACCGAAACCTCCGGCACCGCGCTCAGCCTGGCCGAGCGCAGCGGGGCGGAGATCTTGGTCGCCACCGAGCGCGACGGCGTGGCGCAGTATCGCAGCGTGATCTTCGTCCGCAAGGACAGCGGCATCGACTCGCTGGCCGACCTGCGCGGCCACAGCATCGCCCTGCAGCACGTCAATTCAAGCAGCGCCTTCATCGCCCCGGCGGCGGCGATCCTCGATGCCGGCCTGCGCATGGAACTGCTGCTGTCGCCGACCGACCAGCCGGCCGCCGACAGCGTCGGCTACGTGCTGGCGCGCTCGGAGAGCAATGTCGCGGTCTGGGTGCATCGCGGCCTGGCCGGTGCCGGTGCCTTCAGCAACCTGGACTGGGGCAACCCGCGCACCGTGCCCGCCGCCCTGCGCGGGGATCTGCGCATCATCCATCGCACGCCGATGTTCCCGCGCGGCGTCGAACTGGTGCGCCCCGACCTTCCGTCGGACCTGAAGGAGGCGCTGCGCCAGGTGCTGCTGCAGGCCGGCGACGATCCGCAGGCGCGCGAGCCGCTGATGCGCTTCTTCGGCACCAGCCGCTTCCTGCCTATCGATGCGCCGACCGCCGAGGCGCTGGAGCAACTGCGCAAGGGCGTGCGCAAAGTACGGACCCGGATGGAATGAGCGAGCAGCCGGGCCGGGTGCGGATCGGTTTGCAGGCCCGCTTCTTCGGCCTGATCGCCATCACCTTGTTGCTGGCCCTGGTGGTGATGACCCTGACCCTGCTGGCGCAGCGCAGCGGCCAGCGCGAACTGGCCGAGATCGGCCGCCAGGGCGTGCGCGACATGGTCGAGGACGCCGCCCGCCAGCGGGTCGAGGCGGTTGCCCTGCAACTGGCGGAAAACCTCGTCAACCCGCTGTATTACTTCGACCTGCAGGGCGTCGGCGAGATCGCCAAGGCGGCGTTGCGCCAGCCCGACATCGCCTACGCCCTGGTCTTCGATGCCGAGGGCCGCATCGTCCACGATGGTGCCGGCGACATTCCGTTCCTGGCGCAGCGCATGGATGATGCGGCGACCGACGAGGGCGGCATGAACTGGGGAACCCGCAGCCAGGCCGGGATCGGCCTGATCGAGAGCACCGTGCCGGTGCGCCTTGGCGACCAGGAGCTCGGCGGCGTGCGGGTCGGCCTGTCGCTGGCCGAGCCGCTGAAGCGCGAGGCGGCGGCGCTGGCGGCGATGACCACGCGCTCGCAGAGTATTTCGGTCAACAGCCTGCAATGGGTGACCATCTTGATGTGCGCGCTGTTGGCGCTGGGCGCGCTGCTGCTGTGGCTGGTCGGCAGCGTGCTGGTCACGCCGATCCGCCGGCTGGCCGAGGCGACGCGCCAGGTCGAGGCCGGCGATTACGACATCCACCTGCCGACCGACCGCGGCGACGAATTGGGCGAGTTGCAGCGCGGCTTCGTCCGCATGGCCGGCTCGATCAGCCGTTACAACGAGGAAGTGCGCCGGCTGGCCTATACCGACCATCTCAGCGGCCTGCCCAACCGCCTGGCCCTGCGCGAGCACCTGGAGCATCGCCTCATGGCCTGTCGCGGCAGCGGCCAGTCGCTGGCCCTGCTGTGCGTGGACCTCGACGACTTCAAGCGCGTCAACGACAGCCTGGGCCACGAGGCCGGTGACGAGGCACTGGAGCAACTGGCCCTGCGCCTGCGCCGCTGCGTGCCGGTGGACGAGGATCCGCAGGCGCTGGTGGCGCGCTTCGGCGGCGACGAGTTCGTCGCCGTGCTCAGTGGCGACTACGCCCGCGAACTGGCCTACCGCTTTGCCGAGGCGGTGCTGAGCGAGTTCCAGCATCCGCTGTCGGTGCAGGGCCGGCAGGTGTTTCTCGGCGCATCCATCGGCATCACGGTGTTTCCCGACGACGCCGACAACGGCACCGATCTGGTCAAGAACGCCGACATCGCGATGTACCAGGCGAAGAAACTGGGCAAGAACTGCCTGCGCTTCTACAGCCGGTCGATGAATCATGCGCTGGAGAGCAGCGTGGCGCTGGAGCAGTCGCTGCGCGGGGCCTGGGAGCGCGGCGAACTGAGCCTGCGCTTCCAGCCGATCCAGCGCCTCGCCGATGGCCGCATGGTCGGGGCCGAGGCGCTGCTGCGCTGGCATCACCCGCAGCACGGCGAGGTGCCGCCGACCACCTTCATCGAGATCGCCGAACAGTCCGGCCTGATCGAACCGATCGGCCGCTATGTGCTGGTCGAGTCCTGCCGTGCTGCTCGGGAGTGGATGGAGAGCGGACAGGAACTGTTCGTCGCCGTCAACGTGTCGGCGCGGCAACTGCGTCGTGGCGACCTGCCCGAGCAGATCGTCCGCATCCTCGAGGAAACCGGCCTGCCGCCGTCGCGGCTGCACCTGGAACTGACCGAAACCGCCGTGCTCGGCGACGAGATCCAGGCCGGCCTGCAACTGGCCCGGCTGCGCGCCAGCGGGGTCAAGGTGTGGCTGGACGATTTCGGCACCGGCTTCTCCGGCCTGAGCCATCTGCGGCGGGTGCCGGTGGACGGGCTGAAGATCGACCGCAGCTTCGTCGACGACATCCTGCACGATCCGGACGACCTCGCCCTGACCAGCGCGATCATCGCCATGGGTCATTCGCTGGGCATCGAGGTGGTCGCCGAGGGCATCGAGAACGAGGCGCAATTGCGGCTGCTGCGCGAGCGCGGCTGCGAGTTCGGCCAGGGCTTCTGGCTTGGCTATCCGGTCAGCGACGCCGACCTGCGCGGGCGGATGGTGGCCTGATCGATGCCATCGGCGAGCCGTCGATAGCGCCGGTCGAGCCGCTCCACCGCCGCGTCGAGCGCCGCCAGCGGTCCGTCGTTGACGACCACGTCGTCGGCGATGGCGAGCCGGGCCTCGCGGCTGGCCTGGGCATCGAGCATGGCCTCGGCCTGGACGAGGGCGACGCCGTCGCGGGCCAGCAGGCGTTGGCGTTGCAGGGCGCGCGGGGCGTCGATCGCCAGCACGCGGTCGGCGTCGCGGAAACCGCCGGACTCGATCAGCAGCGGGATCGACAGCACGACATAGGGCGCGTCCTCGCTGACCAGCGCGCGGGACCGCATTTCGGCGAGAATCAGCGGGTGCAGCAGCGCTTCCAGCGCCTTGCGCGAGGGCGGGTCGGCGAACACGCGCTCGCGCAGGCGACGACGATCCAGCGCACCATCGGCGTCGAGCATGGAGGCACCGAAGCGGTCGGCGATGGCGGCCAGTGCCGGCTGGCCGGGCGCGACCAGTTCGCGCGACACCGCGTCGGCATCGATGACGGGCGCACCCAGGGCGGCGAAACGGCGTTCGGCGGCGCTCTTGCCGGAGGCGACGCCGCCGGTCATGGCGATCATCGGCGGAATGCGCGCGGCCATGCCGGAGTTCACCGCAGGGCGCGGATCAGGACAGCCCGGACCAGCGCAGGTAAGCGCCGAGCAGGTCGATGTTCGACACCAGGTACAGCCAGCCGGCGGCGGCGAGATAGGGGCCGAACGGGATCGGCGTCGCCCGGTCGCGGCCCTGCGCCAGCAGCATGATCGAGCCGAGCACGGCACCGACCAGCGAGGACAGGATCAGCACCGGGATGATCGACGCCGCGCCGCACCAGGCACCGATGGCGGCCAGCAACTTGAAGTCGCCGTAGCCCATGCCTTCCTTGCCGGTCAGCAGCTTGAACAGCCAGAACACGCTCCACAGGCTGAGATAACCGGCCGCCGCGCCGAGGATGGCGGCATCCGGCGCGACGAACAGCGGCACCAGGCTGAGCAGCAGGCCGATCCACAACAGCGGCAGGGTGAGGCCGTCCGGCAGCAGGGTGGTGCGCCAGTCGATGCCGGCGGCGGCGATCAGGATGGCGGTGAAGCCGAGCGCGGCCAGCGCCTGCCAACTGATGCCGAAACGCCAGGCGACCACGGCAAAGGCGACGCCGGTCAGCAGTTCGATGATCGGATACTGGATCGAGATCGGTTTGCGGCAGCCGCGGCATTTGCCGCCCAGGGCGACGTAGCTGAGCAACGGGATGTTCTCCCAGGCGGCCAGCCGGTGACCGCACTGCGGGCAGTGCGAACGCTCGACGACGATGCCCGGCGGCGCGGCCTCGTCGGCCGGCTGCTCGATGCCGAGCATTTCCCGACTGTCGCGCAGCCAGCCCCACTGCATGCGCGGCGGCAGGCGCAGGATCACCACGTTGAGGAAACTGCCGACCAAGAGGCCGAAAAGAAACACCCCGCCCACGTACAGGGCGGGGTAGGCGATGAAGGCGTCGATCATGGGTGCAGAAGCGTCCGCGTCAGATCGTCGCCGCGATCTTGAAGATGGGCAGGTACATGCCGATCACCATGCCGCCGACGACCACGCCGATGATCATCATCACCATCGGCTCGATCAGGCTGGACAGCGCATCGACTGCGTTGTTGACTTCCTGCTCGTAGAACTCGGCCACCTTGAACAGCATGGTGTCCAGCGCGCCGGCCTCTTCGCCGATGGCGGTCATCTGGATCACCATGTGCGGGAACACCTCGACTTGGCGCATCGCCGTGTTGAGCTGGTAGCCCACCGAGACGTCGTTCTTGATGCGGTGCGTGGCATTGGTGTAGACGATGTTGCCGGTGGCCCCGGCGACGGTGTCCAGTGCCTCGACCAGCGGCACGCCGGCCTTGAAGGTGGTCGCCAGCGTGCGGGCGAAGCGGGCGATGGAGGCGTTCTTCATGATCTCGCCGATCACCGGCACCTTGAGCAGCATGCGGTCGAGGAAGTAGGCGAACTTGGTCGAGCGTTTCTTCAGCTCGACCAGGCCGAAGACCGCCGCGCCGGTGAGCAGGCCGATCAGCCACCACCAGGTCTGCATGAACTCCGATGCGCCGATGATCATCAGGGTGAACGCCGGCAGGTCGGCACCGAAGCTCTTGAAGGTGGCCTGGAACTGAGGCACCACGAAGATCAGCAGGATGCAACTGACGATGATCGCCACCGCGATGACCACGGCCGGATAGAACAGCGCTTTCTTGATCTTGCCCTTCAGCGCTTCGGTGTTTTCCTTGTAGGTGGCGATGGTGTCGAGCACCGTCTCCAGCACGCCGGCGCCTTCGCCGGCCTTGACAAGGTTGCGGAACAGCTCGTCGAAGTGCAGCGGGTGGCGGCCGAGCGCCTCGGCCAGGGTCGAACCGCCCTCGATGGAGCCGCGGATGTCGTCCAGCATTTCCTTGAAGCGCGGGTTGGTCTGGCCGCCGGCGATGATCTCGAACGAGGTCACCAGCGGCACGCCGGATTGCATCATGGTGGCGAGCTGGCGGCTGAAGATCGCGATGTCCTTGGCCGTCACCGCCTTGCCGGCCTTGCCGAACAGCGGCTTGGGCTTGGGCTTGACCACGCCCGGCGTGATGCCCTGCTTGCGCAACTCGGCCTTGAGCAGGTTGGCGTTCTTGGCGAGGGTTTCGCCCTTCATCACCGTGCCGCGCTTGTCCTTGCCCTGCCAGACGAAGGTCTGCAACGGGTTGGGGTTGCGGGCGGCGGTCTTGGTCCTGACTGCGGCTTTGCTGGCGGCCATGTCGATCAGTCCTTGGTAACGCGATTGATTTCGGTGAGGCTGGTGACGCCGTTGCGCGCCTTGAGCAGCGCCGACAGGCGCAGGTCGTTGACGCCATCGCGCAGGGCGGCTTCGGCAATCTGCAACGTGTTGCCGCCCTGCAGCACGATCTTCTGGATTTCATCGGACATCGGCATCACCTGGTAGATGCCGGTGCGGCCCTTGTAGCCTTCGTTGCACTCGTCGCAGCCGCCCGCGTCCTGCAGGATCAGGCCGGCGTCGATGTCCGCCTCCGAGAACCCTTCGGCTAGCAGCGCGGCCTTTGGCAGGGACAGCGGCTTCTTGCAGTCGTGCAGGCGGCGGCCAAGGCGCTGGGCGATCACCAGGGTCACCGAGGAAGTGATGTTGAACGGCGCGATGCCCATGTTCATCAGGCGCGAAATGGTCTGCGGCGCGTCGTTGGTGTGCAGGGTGGAGAGCACCAGGTGACCGGTCTGCGCGGCCTTGATGGCGATCTCGGCGGTCTCCAGGTCGCGGATCTCGCCGACCATGATCACGTCCGGGTCCTGGCGCAGGAAGGAGCGCAGGGCGGCGGCAAAGGTCATGCCGCGCTTGACGTTCATCTGCACCTGGTTGATGCCCGGTACGCGGATTTCGACCGGATCCTCGGCGGTGGAGATGTTGCGCGCCTCGGTGTTGAGGATGTTGAGGCCGGTATACAGCGAAACCGTCTTGCCGGAGCCGGTCGGCCCGGTGACCAGGATCATGCCGTAGGGTTTGGCCAGGGCATCGAGGTAGAGCTGCTTCTGATCCGGCTCGTAGCCGAGCATGTCGATGCCGAGCTTGGCCGCGCTGCCGTCGAGGATGCGCAGCACCACCTTTTCGCCGAACAGCGTCGGGCAGGTGGAGACGCGGAAGTCCATCGCCTTGTTCTTCGACAGGTTGAGCTTGATGCGGCCGTCCTGCGGCACGCGACGCTCGGCGATGTCGAGCGAGGACATCACCTTGAGGCGCGAGGCGATGCGCGGGTTGAGTTTGACCGGCGGCTTGGCCACGGTGCGCAGGATGCCGTCCATGCGCAGGCGCACCCGGTATTCGGATTCGTAGGGTTCGAAATGGATGTCCGAGGCACCGCGCTTGATGGCGTCGACCAGGATCTTGTTGACGAAGCGCACCACCGGCGTGTCGTCGCCGCGGGCGTCGACGCCGCCGCCGCTGTCGCCCTCATCTTCGCTGGTGTCGCCCAGTTCGAGGTTTTCCAGGCCCTCGGCATCGTCCATGTCGTCGCCGAGGCTGTCGCCGGCGGCCAGTGCCAGTTCGATGCCGCGGCGGATCTGGTCCTCGTCGACCAGGAGAGCCTCGACGACCAGGTTGGTCTGGAACTTGATGTCGTCCAGCGCGCGCGTGTTGGTGGGGTCGGCGATGCCGACGAACAGGCGGCTGCCGCGCTTGAACAGCGGCAGCGCCTGGTGCTGGGTGACCAGCTTCTCGTCGACCAGCTTGATCGGTGCCTGGGTCAGGTCGAGGGTGGTGGCATCGAAAATCGGCATGCCGAACTCGGCCGAGTTGGCCGCGGCCAGTTGCGCCGCCGTGGTCAGCCGCTTGTCCAGCAGATAGGTCTGGATCGCCTTCTTCTGTTTGGTGGACTCGTCCAGTGCCAGGCGCGCGTCGGCCTCGGCAAGGTGGCCGTCGAGCACCAGCCTTCGCACGATCCCCGTGATGCCGGCCAGATTGGCGGTCGGCGCTGCGTTCATTTGTGAACGTCCCCAAGCGTTTGCCGAAACTTTCCAGAATGTACCGCAATTCGCGCCCGGACGGGTAAAAGCCGGTGTCCGACTGTGGCGGCGGGCGACTGCGCGCTACCATCGGCGCGCGCGTCGGCGCGCCGCGGCGGGGGAGGGCAATGCAGCCACAGTTCGAATGGCGGCACCGGTGGCGGCGCTGAACGTGTTGCGGCGACTGCCGCCGATCGCCTGGGTGCTGCTGCTCGGCGCGCTGCTGCGCCTGCTTAACCTGGCCAGCGCGACCGGCAATCCGCTGACCTACAGCCCCGGCCCGGACGAAGCCTTCTATCTGGCGTTCGCCGCCCAGGTGGCGCAGCACGGCTGGGCGATTCCGGTCGAGTTCGCCTTCATGGACCCGCTCTACGGCTACCTGGCCGGCGCGCTGTTCGCGCTGACCGGCGACAACGTGTTTGCGCTGTATCTGGCGCAGGTCGGCGTCGATCTGCTGACCATCTGGCTGCTGTACCGCTGCGGCGTCGCATTGGGATCGGCGCGCGCCGGTCTGGTCGCCGCGCTGCTTCACGCCCTGTGCGCGACGGCGATCTTCCATACCGTCACCGTGTTGAAGGAAATCTGGGTGCTGGTCTTCATGGCCGGCTGGATGCTGCTGACGCTGCGCGCGATGTCCAGCGCCCGCCGCCGCGACTGGCTGGCGCTGGGGCTTTTGTGCGCCGTGGGCACGGGCTTGCGCAGCAACCTGCTGCTGCTCGGCCTGCTGACCTTGCCGGCACTGTGGCTGGTCTGTCGACGCCAGCCATCGCCGAGGAGGCACCTGCGCGGCCCGGCGCTGGCCTTCGTCGCCGGGTTTGTCCTGCCGCTGTGCCTGCTCGCCACCTTCAATGCGCAGCGCAGCCTGGGCTGGACGCCCTTGCCCTACAACGGCGGCATCGTCCTGCATCATCTTTACAACGCCGACAACCCGGGCGCGCGGTCGATCTACCCGGCCTTCGTCGAATACCGCCATCCGCAGGCGATCTGGAATGCCTACCGGCGCGAGGCCGAGCGGCAGGTCGGGCAGCCGTTGGCAGCGCCGCAGGTCGAAGCCTTCTGGCGCGCCCAGGCGCTGGACTATCTGCGCCAGCGGCCGGCGCAGGCCTGGCGCAACGGCTGGCGCAAGTTCGGCGAGTTCCTCGCCTGGCCGGAAGTCCCCAACAATCGGGTGTTCATGCAGGAACGCGATTTTTCCCCGGTGCTGCGCCACCTGCCGGCCCCGTTCGGCTGGCTGCTGGCGCTGGGTGTTCCCGGTCTGGTCCTGCTGGCCGCCGGCCGGCGCGGCGGTTGGATATTGAGTCTGCCGCTGCTGGTCACGCTGTTCACGGTGATGGTTTTTTTTGCCGAAAGCCGCTTCCGCCTGCCGGCGCTGCCGGCGCTGGCGTTGGGTGCCGGCGTGCTGCTCGACCACGCCATCGGCTGGCTGGCGGCGCGGCGCTGGCGGCCGTTGGGCTGGTCGGCATTGGCGGTCGGCCTGCTCGGCGCGATCAGCCTGCAGCAGGCGCGGGGCATGGTCTTGCCCGGCATCGACCCGGCCCGTCTGGCTTGGGGCCATCTGCGCATGGGCGAGGTCGAGCGCGCCGAGTCGCTGGCGCGCGAGCGCGTCGAGGCCGGCACGCGCAACGCCGGGCTGTGGGAGTTGCTGGCCTTCGTCGCGGTCGAGCGCGACGCCGACCATGCCGCCGCCATCACCTCGTTGCACCGGGCGCTGGAGATCGCGCCGGACAGCCACGTCGCTCGCTACAACCTCGCCCGCAGCCTGGCCGCCATCGGTGATCTGCCGGCCGCCCGGCGGGAAATCGACCGCGCGCTGGAGCAGGATCGTCAGCCGGAATACCTGGCCTTGCAGCAGCGCCTGCGGTCGCCGGACTGCGCGGCGGAATCGCCCGGCGGCGACTGCGCCGATGCTGATAGGGATGACCGCGACTGAGCGCTCAGGGCAACTGGTGACGGCGCAGAGTCGCGCCGGCGTAGCGGCGCGCTGACAGCGCGGCGGCCAGCAGCGCCTCCGCGACCTCCGCCGGAGCCGCCAGTTGCCCGCTCTGCGCCAGTTCGCGGAAGCGCTGCACGTCGGGGAAGTCGTCCTGGGTGCGGTCGCGGATATGTGCCTGCATCGGCGTATCGACCACGCCCGGACGCAGGCACAGCACGTCGACCGGCCGTGCCGCGTCGGCCTGTTCCAGCGCCAGGCAGCGGCTGAACTGCTCCAGCCCCGCCTTGCCGGCGCAATACAGGCTCCAGCCGCGATGCGGGGAGTCGGCCGCGCCGCTGCTGATCTGGATGATCCGCGCCGGCTGCGGGCGCTCGCGCATCAGGTCGACGAAGCGTCGGCTGAGCAGGATCGGCGACAGCAGGTTGACGGCGAAATGCGCCTGCACCGCCTCGGCGTCGAAGCGCGCGCCGACCGGCTCCAGCGTCGCCGCGTTGTTGATCAGGGCGATACGCTCGGCCTGCCTTGCCTGCGGCAGCGACAGTGCTTCCTCCAGCCGCTCCGCCGCGCTCTGCGGGCAGCACAGGTCGACGCTCAGGTGCAGGCCATGGGCAGCCGGCGAGCGACCCAGGCCGACCACGGCATGACCCGCCTCGACGGCGGCTTTCGCCAGCGCGGCACCGATGCCGCGTGAGACGCCGGTGATGATGAACAGGGCAGGCATGGCGATGGCGTTGCAATCCTTCGGGCCGCGCAGGGCGCGCCGGTCAAGCGTACTGCGCCGCGCGCGCTGCGTCGCCAGCTACCGACGCGGCATGGTCGAGACCAGGCTTGTCAATGTAATAGCGCGTTATTACACTCTCACGTCATTCCGGTCCTTTCATGCCGGAAATCCCTTCCGTCGGCAGGCCGATCCTTGAAGCGTAATCCGCTACGCACCGCTTCCGAACGCGACGCCGCGCTGGCCGGTCTGGCGCAGGCGCTGGCGGCATTGCGCACGCCGGAGCAGATCGTCGCCCTGCTGCGCGATCTGTGTACCCCGGCGGAACTGGAGGCGATGTCGGATCGCTGGCAGGTGGTGCCGCACCTGCTCGACGGCCTGCCGTACCGCGACATCCACGAGCGCACCGGCGTCAGCGTGACCACGGTCGGCCGCGTGGCGCGCGCGCTGGCGCATGGTGCCGGCGGCTATCTGGCCGCCGCCGAGGCGCTGGGACTGCATCGACATCGTCGCTGAAGCGTCGCCCGTTCCTCCGGCCTTCGTCGCCGCCACAAACCTGCCAAGGATTCCCCCGATGAAACCACGCGACCGCCTGCGCATCGCGACGCAGAAATCCGGCCGTCTCTCCACGCCCGGGCGCGAGCTGCTGACCCGCTCCGGCTTGTCCTTCCGCGAAAGCCGCGACCGCCTGTTCTGCTACGGCGAAGTGCTGCCGATCGACCTGCTGCTGGTGCGCGATGACGACATCCCCGGCCTGATCGCCGAAGGCACCTGCGATCTGGGTTTCGTCGGCCGCAACGTGCTTGAGGAACTGCGTCTGGGCGAAGTGCGTGAAGGCCGCGAACCTGCGTTCGCCGAACTGCGCGCGCTGGGTTTCGGCCACTGCCGGCTCTCCATCGCCTTGCCGCAGGAGCAGGAGTGGAACGGTCCGCAGACCCTTGCCGGGCTGCGCATCGCGACCTCCTATCCGAACCTGCTGGCCGACTGGCTGGACAAGAATGGCGTGCAGGCCGAGGTCGTGACGCTGTCCGGCTCGGTCGAAATCGCGCCGCGTCTGGGCAAGGCCGAGGCGATCTGCGATCTGGTGTCTTCCGGCGCGACG
>JBAYTD010000016.1:0-31677 GCA_041675805.1 Lysobacteraceae bacterium | reverse complement strand
GTGGAAACGCTTGGTTTGCTGGCCGGTCGCGTCACGAAACTGCCGGAAGCCACCGGAATCCGCATTCCCCACATGGGCTGGAACCAGCTGGCGATCCGACGCGAAAGCCCGCTGCTGGCCGGCATCGAATCCGGTGCTGCCTGCTATTTCGTACACAGCTACGCCGCACCCGTCACGCAGGATTGCATCGCCTCCAGCGCTCACGGCCTGCCGTTCGCCGCCGTCGTGCAGCGCGGCAACGTCGCCGGTGCGCAGTTCCACCCGGAACGCTCCGCCGCGACGGGCGCGCGGCTGCTGCAGAACTTCATCAGGAACCCATCGCCATGACCAGCCAGCACGTAGCCCGGGTAAGGCGACGCCGCACCCGGGGAATCGTTTCCGGATTGAGCCTCAACCCCGGGTGCGCTGCGCTTACCCGGGCTACACAGGAGCACGGCGTCCCGTTCTGTCTCGAACGCGCTGGAAACTTCGCGTGGAGCAGCTGCGCATGAACGCTCCGAACGCCGCTTTAACGATTCCCGATTCCCGACTCCCCATTCCCGGCCTCACCATCTACCCCGCCATCGACGTGCGCGAAGGCCGCGTCGTGCGGCTCAAACAGGGCGACTACGCGCAACAGACCGATTACGCGCCGGCGCCGCTGCAACTGGCGCAGCGCTATGCCGCAGAAGGCGCGCAATGGCTGCATCTGGTCGATCTGGATGCGGCGCGCGATGGTGGCTACACCTTGGCACCGTTGCTGGAAAGGATCGCGGGCAGCACGGCGTTGAAGGTGCAGACCGGCGGCGGCATCCGCAGCGCCGATGATGTGCAGCGCGTGCTCGATGCCGGCGCGGCGCGGGTCGTGGTGGGCAGTCTCGCGGTGCGTGAACCGGAAACCGTCGCCGGCTGGATCGCGCGTTTCGGCGCGCAGCACATCACCATCGCGCTCGATACGCGCCTGATCGACGGCCAATGGCGGCTGCCGCTGCACGGCTGGACTGAAGTTTCCGAGCGCTCGCTGGATGAATTGGCACTGTTCTACGCCGGTGCCGGTCTGGCGCATCTTCTGTGCACCGATATCGGCCGCGACGGCATGCTGGCCGGGCCGAACACGGCGCTGTACCAGCACCTGTGCGCGTTGCTGCCCGGCGTCGCGGTGCAGGCTTCGGGCGGCATCCGCGATGTGGCCGATATCGTCGCCGCGCACGCGGTCGGCTGCGGCGGCGCGATCCTCGGCAAGGCGCTGCTGGAAGGGCGCTTCGCACTGAAGGATGCACTGGCATGCTGAGCCGTCGGATCGTGCCCTGTCTGGATGTGCGCGATGACCGTGTGGTCAAGGGCGTGCGTTTCCGCGATCACGTCGACATGGGCGGCATCGAGGAACTGGCCGCGCGCTACCGGGATGAAGGCGCGGACGAGCTGGTGTTCTACGACATCAGCGCCAGCCCGCAGGGCCGCAGCGTCGACCGTGCCTGGGTCGAGCGCGTCGCGCGCCTGATCGACATTCCGTTCTGCGTGGCCGGTGGCATCCGCAGCGTGGACGATGCGCGCGCCGTGCTGCATGCCGGTGCCGACAAGATTTCGATCAACACTCCGGCGCTGGAACGGCCGGAACTGATTTCCGAACTGGCCGACGCCTTCGGCGTGCAATGCGTGGTGGTGGGCATCGACAGCCTGCGCGATGCCGATGGCCAGTGGCGCGTGCGCAGCCACACCGGCGACCCGGACGCGACCCGCAGCCACACGCGCCGTACGCTGGACTGGATTGTTGAAGCGCAGCAGCGCGGGGCAGGGGAGATCGTGCTCAACTGCATGGGCTCGGACGGCGTGCGCACGGGTTACGACATCGAACAGCTCGCCGCCGCACGCGCCGTGTGCCGGGTGCCGCTGGTGGCGTCCGGTGGCGCTGGCGCGATCGCGCATTTCATCGACGTGTTCCAGCAGGCCGATGTCGATGCGGCACTGGCCGCCAGCGTGTTCCATTCCGGTGCGGTGGCGATTCCACAACTCAAACGCGAACTGGCCGACGCCGGCGTGGAGGTGCGCGATGTCGACTGAAATCCCTGCATCGTTCGATGCTGATGCGCTGGCCTGGGACGAACTGGCCTGGGAGAAGCAGGACGGCCTGCTGCCGGTGATCGTGCAGGATGCCGACACTCTGCGCGTGCTGATGCTCGGCTACATGGACCGCGCGGCGCTGGCTGCGACGCTGGAAAGCGGCCACGTCACCTTCTTCAGCCGCAGCAAGCAGCGGCTGTGGACCAAGGGCGAAAGTTCCGGCCATTTCCTGCGACTTGTCCGCATCGAAACCGATTGCGACGCCGACACGCTGCTGGTGCAGGCACATCCGGCCGGCCCCACCTGCCACCTCGGGCGCGCGAGCTGTTTTCCGGACGCGCCGCAGGATTTCCTGGCCGGGCTGGATGCCTTCATCGCGCAGCGCGAACGCGAGCGGCCGGAAGGCAGCTACACCACGATACTGTTCGAATCGGGCATCAAGCGCATCGCGCAGAAGGTCGGCGAGGAGGGCGTGGAAACCGCGCTGGCCGCGACCGTGCGCGACACCGATGAGCTCAAAAACGAAGCCGCCGATTTGCTCTACCACCTGATCGTGCTGCTGCGCGCCAGCGGCCTGTCGCTGGCCGATGCGGTGGACGTGCTGCGCCAGCGCCACGGCGGCAACGGCTAAACTGCCGGCCCGTTCCCGAGGCGATTGCCCGTGTCGATCCGTGCCCTGCCCGATACCCTGATCAACCAGATTGCCGCTGGCGAGGTGGTGGAGCGGCCGGCGTCGGTGGTCAAGGAACTGGTCGAGAACGCGCTGGACGCCGGTGCGACGCGGGTCGATGTCGATCTGGAGGAAGGTGGCATCCGGCTGATCCGCATCCGCGACGACGGGGCCGGCATCGCCGCCGACGAGTTGCCGCTGGCTCTGACCCGCCATGCGACCAGCAAGATCGCCTCGCTGGAGGATCTGGAAGGCGTATTGACGCTGGGTTTTCGCGGCGAGGCGCTGCCGTCCATCGCCGCGGTGTCGCGGTTTTCGCTGACCTCGCGTCCGGCGCTGGCGGCGCACGCGGCGCGCATCGAGGTCGAGGATGGCCGTGTCGGCGCGGTGCACCCGGCGCAGCATCCGCCCGGCAGCACGGTGGAAGTGCGCGACCTGTTCCACAACGTGCCGGCGCGACGGCGCTTCCTGCGCGCCGAGCGCACCGAGTTCGGCCATGCCGACGAGTTGCTGCGTGGCCTGGCGCTGGCGCACATGCAGCGCGGATTGCGGCTGAGCCACAACGGCAAGGCGGTGCGCGCCTACAAGCCGGCGACCGACGAGGCGGCGCGGCTGCGCCGTCTGGGCGAGGCGCTGGGCGAGGGTTTTTCGACGCAGTGCCTGGCCATCGACAACGAGGCCGCCGGCCTGCGCCTGCACGGCTGGATCGGCCTGCCCACGGCGTCGCGCTCGCAGGCCGATCAGCAGTATTTCTTCGTCAACGGCCGTGCCGTGCGCGACCGCGTCGTCGCCCATGCGGTGCGCCAGGCGTATGCCGACGTGCTGTTCCACGGTCGCCATCCGGCCTTCGTGCTGTATCTGGAGATCGACCCGCGACGGGTCGATGTCAACGTCCATCCGGCCAAGCACGAGGTGCGCTTCCGCGACGGCCGGCTGGTCCACGATTTCATTTTCCGCAGCCTGCACGAGGCGCTGGCGCAGACGCGGGCCGGGAGCGCCACGGCGGGCGTTGCCTCGGAGGCGTCGTCCACGCCGGCCGGCGCTGCGCAGTTTCCGGCTTCCGCACCCGCCCGCACCTTGTCGTCCGGCTGGTCTGCACCGCAGTCCTCGCTGGCGCTGCCGGTGCGCGAACAGGTGGCGGCCTACGCGGCGCTGTATGGCAGATCGATGACCACGGCCGCCTCGGCGGCGGACGATGGCGGCGCGCCCGCGCCGTCCACGGAAGGCGAGCCGCCGCCGCTGGGCTATGCGCTGGCGCAGTTGCATGGCGTCTACATCCTCAGCCAGAGCGTCGACGGGCTGGTGCTGGTGGACATGCACGCCGCCCACGAGCGGATCGGCTACGAGCGCCTGAAAACGGCGCAGCAAGGCGAGGGCATCCGCTCGCTGGCCCTGCTGGTGCCGATCAGCATGGCGGTCAGCGAGCGCGAGGCGGATTTCGTCGAGGCGCATCCGCAGCCGCTGGCGGAACTGGGCCTGGACCTGCGCCGCGTCGGCCCGGCGCAACTGAGCCTGCGCGGCATTCCGGCGCTGCTGGAGGGCGTCGATGCGCGGCAACTGGCGCTGGACGTGCTGGCCGACCTGATGGAGCACGGCAGCACGCGGCGGGTGGAGGAACAGCGCAACGAACTGCTGGCGACGATGGCCTGCCACGCCTCGGTGCGTGCCAACCGCCGCCTGACCGTGCCGGAGATGAACGCCCTGCTGCGCGACATGGAGCGAACCGAGCGTTCCGGCCAGTGCAACCACGGCCGTCCGACCTGGACCCGGCTGAGCATGCAGGAACTCGATCGCCTGTTCCTGCGCGGGCGCTGAGTCTGCACGGCAGGGCATGTCGATATGCCCGCGGCGGCGGTGACGCGCGCCGCCGACTGTGCTTCACTGCCGTTCCCGCGCGCCCGCGCGGGCGCTGCCGTTTCCGAAGGAGGCATCATGCCGAAACTGCTTGCCCTTGCCCTCGTCTGCGCGCTGTCGCCGCTGACCGTCATGGCCGATGAAACCCGCGACATCGATGCCTACCGCGCCGAGGTCGACGCCTGGCACGCGACGCGCGTCGAGCGTCTCGGCGCGCCCGATGGCTGGCTGTCCCTGGTCGGCCTGCACTGGGTGGAGCCTGGCGTGCACCGGGTCGGCAGCGCGGCGGACAACGCGGTCGTGCTGGCGACCGGCCCGGCGCGACTGGGTGAGCTGACGGTGGCGGACGATGGACGGATCGCATTCCGCTACGACGCGGCGCTGGATCGGCCCGAGCCGGATCTGGCTAACGGTCGCGTCGACATCGACCCCGGGCGTTCCAGTTTCGAGATCATCGCCCGCGGCGAGCGCCGCGCGCTGCGCGTGCGCGATGCCCAGGCGGCCACGCGCACCGGCTTCGCCGGCATCGAGCGCTTCCCGGTCGACCCGCGCTGGCGCGTGCAAGCGCGCTTCGAGCCGCATCCGGCCGGGACCAGCATCGACATCGCCAACGTCATCGGCACGCTGGACCCGACGCCCAACCCCGGCGCGCTGGTGTTCCAGATCGACGGCCGAACGCATCGTCTGGAAGCCCTGGAGGGCGGCCCGGACAGCCTGTTCCTGATCATTGCCGACCGCACCAGCGGCCGGGAAACCTACGGTGCCGGCCGCTTCATCTATACCGCGCGGCCGGATCAGTCGGGCAAGGTGACGCTGGACTTCAACCGCGCCTACAACCCGCCCTGCGCCTTCACCGAGTTTTCCACCTGCCCGCTGCCGCCGCCGGAAAACCGCCTGGACATCGCCGTCAGCGCCGGCGAGAAGCGTCCTCGGCCGCCCGCAGAGCAGGCCGCGGAGTAGGCATCCGCACACTGCCTGTCGTGCGTTTTCGCAGCACGGATCGACACCCGCAGCCGGCGCGACATGCGCCACGGATTGCGCCCGCCGCGAGGCGAAAAAAGCCGCTTGACCGTCCCCGGAGGCATCTCTATACTGGCGCGCTTCCAGCAGTGGGGCCATAGCTCAGCTGGGAGAGCGCTACAATGGCATTGTAGAGGTCGCCGGTTCGATCCCGGCTGGCTCCACCACCGAACAAAGCTCTTTGCTGTCCCCATCGTCTAGAGGCCTAGGACACCACCCTTTCACGGTGGCGACCGGGGTTCGAATCCCCGTGGGGACGCCAGGTTCGGGCGGTTAGCTCAGCGGTAGAGCACTGCCTTCACACGGCAGGGGTCACAAGTTCGAACCTTGTACTGCCCACCAAGAGCATTCTTCAGGCCCGCTTTCGCGGGCCTTTTCTTTGCAGCGGGCCTTTAATCTTTGCCCGTTTCCACTGCGCGACGGTCGACCATGAATCAAGCTCTCCCCATCGATCTTGCGGTCATCGGCGGGACCAGCGTCTATGCGCTGGCCGGGCTGGAGGCGGTGGCGTCGCACGAGGGGCAGACGCCCTGGGGCGCGGCCTCGGCACCGGTTCGCATCGGCATGCTGGCGGGACGACGGGTGGCCTTTCTGGCGCGCCATGGCGAGGGGCACAGCCTGCCGCCGCATCGGGTGAACTATCGGGCCAATGTCTGGGCGCTGCATGCGCTGGGCGTGCGGCGGGTGCTGGCGATCAACACGGTCGGCGGCATCACCCGGCGCGCGCCGCCCTGCGCGCTGGTGTTGCCGGACCAGATCATCGACTACACGCACGGCCGCGAGGCGACCTTCTGGGACGCTGCCGGCGAGATGTTGCACGCCGAGTTCGGCGACCCGTATTCACCGTCGCTGCGTCAGATGCTGTTGCAGGCCGCCGCCGGCATCGGCGTCGAGCTGCGCAATGGCGGCTGCTACGGGGCCACGCAGGGGCCGCGCTTCGAGAGCAAGGCGGAGATCGCCCGGATGCGCCGTGACGGCTGCGATCTGGTCGGCATGACCGGCATGCCGGAGGCGGCGTTGGTACGCGAACTGGGGCTGGAGTACGCCTGCCTCGCGCCGGTGGCGAACTGGGCAGCGGGTTGCGGCGATGGCGAGGCGATCAGTCTGGACGCGGTGTTCGCCAACCTGAAGACGGCGACGGCGGCGATTCCGGCCCTGGTCGAGGCGCTGCTGTCGCACATCGCGGACTGACGATTGATGCGATCAGGTTTCCCCGCCGATATTGCAGTGCAGCAGCCAGCGTGCCACGATGACGCCCATGACGACGATGTTCGCCCGCCAGCAAGGCCTCGCTGCTGCCCGCATGGCAGCCGCCATGACCTCGCGCGCGCGCCGACTTGGCCAACCGGTCCGGCTGGGATAGCGTCGTAGCGTTGCAATCTCGACGACAGGCCCGGCCCAGCGCCGGGCCTTCGCGTTTCTGGCATCACCAATCCCCTGACTCCATCCCGCACGAGACCGCCGACGATGCAGCACTTCCTCAACACCCAGGACCTTGGCCGCGACCGCATCGAGGCGCTGCTCGACCAGGCCGACGCCTTCAAGCGCGAGCGCCTGGGCGAGCAGATGCGCGGCAAGAGCATCGCCCTGCTGTTCTTCAACCCGTCGATGCGCACGCGCACCTCGTTCGAGCTGGGTGCCTTCCAGCTCGGCGGCCACGCCATCGTGCTGCAACCGGGCAAGGACGCCTGGCCGGTCGAGTTCGACCTCGGCACGGTGATGGACGGCGACACCGAGGAGCACATCAAGGAAGTCGCCCGCGTGCTAAGCCGTTATGTCGACCTGATTGCCGTGCGCGCGTTCCCGAAGTTCGTCGACTGGTCGGTGGACCGCGAGGACCGCGTGCTGCAAAGCTTTGCCCGCTACGCCACGGTGCCGGTGATCAACATGGAGACGATCACCCATCCCTGCCAGGAACTGGCGCATGCGCTGGCCCTGCGCGAGCGCTTCGGCAAGGACCTGCGCGGCAGGAAGTACGTGCTGACCTGGACCTACCACCCCAAGGCGCTGAACACCGCCGTGGCCAATTCCGCGCTGACCATCGCCACCCGCCTCGGCATGGACGTGACCCTGCTGTGCCCGACGCCCGAGTACATTCTCGACGAACGCTACATGGGCTGGGCGGCGCAGAACGTCGCCGAGTCCGGCGGCTCGCTGACGATCAGCCACGACATCGAATCCGCCTACCGCGACGCCGACGTGGTCTACGCCAAGAGCTGGGGCGCGCTGCCGTACTTCGGCAACTGGGGTCCGGAAGAACCGATCCGCGACCAGTACCGGCACTTCATCGTCGATGAGGAAAAGATGGCCCTGACCCGCACCGGCCTGTTCAGCCACTGCCTCCCGCTGCGCCGCAACATCAAGGCCACCGACGCGGTCATGGACAGCCCCGGCTGCTTCGCCATCGACGAAGCGGAGAATCGCCTGCCCGTGCAGAAGGCGGTGATGGCCTGGCTTGCTGCGCAAGCGGGAATGGGGAATCGGGAATAGGGAATCGACAAAGCAACAGCCCTACACCTTCAACCGGCAGTCATCCAGAGACATCACCATGAGCGACGCTTCCACGATTCCCGATTCCCCATTCCCGATTCCCGAGCATCCCCCCGTCGTACTGGCCTTCAGCGGCGGTCTCGACACGAGTTTCTGCGTGCCCTATCTGCAGGAGCAGGGCTATCGCGTGCATACGGTGTTTGCGGATACCGGCGGTGTGGATGCGGAGGAGCGCGCCCATATCGAGCAGCGCGCCGCCGAACTCGGTGTCGCCAGCCACGTCACCGTCGACGGCGGGCCGGCGATCTGGGACGGTTTCGTCAAGCCGTTCGTCCGCGCCGGGCAGGGTTACCAGGGGCAATATCCGTTGCTGGTGTCGGACCGCTATCTGATCGTCGATGCGGCGCTCAAGCGCGCTGCCGAACTGGGCACGCGCACCATTGCCCACGGCTGCACCGGCATGGGCAATGACCAGGTGCGCTTCGACCTCGCGATCAAGGCCCAGGGCGACTACACGATCCTCGCGCCGATCCGCGAGATCCAGAAGGAACACACGCAGACCCGCGCCTACGAGCAGGCCTATCTGGAGCAGCGCGGCTTCGCCGTGCAGAGCAAGCAGAAGCAGTACACGATCAACGAGAACCTGCTCGGGGTGACGCTGTCCGGCGGCGAGATCGACCGCTGGGAGGCACCGGGAGAGGGCGCGCGCGGCTGGTGCGCGCCGCGCGAACAGTGGCCGCGCCAGCCGCTGCAACTGACGCTGGGCTTCGAGCGCGGCGAGGCGGTGTCGCTCAACGGCGAGAAGCTGCCCGGCGCGATCCTGCTGGCGCGGCTGAACGAGGAACTGGCGCGCTATGGCGTCGGCCGTGGTCTGTATACCGGCGACACCACCATCGGCCTCAAGGGCCGCATCGTGTTCGAGGCACCGGGACTGACCGCCCTGCTGGTCGCCCATCGCGCGCTGGAGGAAGCGGTGCTCAGCAAGCAGCAGAACCGCTTCAAGCCCGATGTCGCGCGCAAGTGGGTGGAGATCGTCTACGAGGGCTTCTTCAACGATCCGCTGAAGGCCGATCTGGAGGCCTTCCTGGAAAGCTCGCAGCGCTGCGTCAACGGCGAGGTCGACCTCGTCACCGCCGGCGGCCAGGTCGATGCGGTGGCGGTGCGTTCGCCGCATCTGCTGCACGCGCGCGGCGCGACCTATGCGCAGTCCGCCGACTGGGGCGTGGCCGAGGCGGAGGGCTTCATCCGCCTGTTCGGCATGAGCAGCACGCTGTGGGCGGAGGTGAACCGCTGATGCGGTCGGGAATCGGGAATCGGGAATGGGGAATTGCAACAGCTTTGTTCCCGACCGGTATCGCATTCTGGAGGCTGGCGGGGTGACTGCATTGCTTGAGAGCACATTGCTGCATCTGGAGAGGCTGGTGTCGTTCGACACACGCAATCCACCGCGCGCGATTGCTGCGGAGGGCGGGTTGTTCGATTACCTGCGCGGGCAGTTGCCGGGGTTTGCGGTTGAGGTGGTCGATCATGGTGCCGGGGCGGTCAGCCTGTACGCGGTGCGCGGGCGGCCGAGGTACCTGTTCAACGTGCACCTGGACACGGTGCCGGCGTCGCCGCAGTGGTCGGCCGATCCGCATGTCATGCGCCGGTTGGAGGATCGCGTGGTCGGTCTTGGCGTGTGCGACATCAAGGGCGCGGCCGCCGCGCTGCTGGCCGCCGCCAACGCCGGCCAGGGTGACGCCGCCTTCCTGTTCAGCACCGACGAGGAAGCCAACGATCCGCGCTGCATCGCCGCCTTCCTCGCCCGCGGCATTCCTTTCGAAGCCGTGCTGGTGGCCGAGCCGACATGCTGCGAGGCGGTGCTCGCCCATCGCGGCATTTCATCGGTGCTGCTGCGTTTCCAGGGCCGCGCCGGGCATGCCTCCGGACCGCAGGACGCCGCTGCCAGCGCCTTGCATCAGGCGATCCGCTGGGGTGGCCGGGCGCTGGATCATGTCGCCTCGCTGGCGCATGCGCGCTTCGGCGGGCTGACCGGTCTGCGCTTCAACATCGGCCGCGTCGAGGGTGGCATCAAGGCCAACATGATCGCCCCGGAAGCGGAACTGCGTTTTGGCTTCCGGCCGCTGCCGTCGATGGACATCGACCAGTTGCTGGCGAGCTTCGCCGCTTTCGCCGAGCCCGCCGCCGCGCATTTCGAGGAAACCTTCCGTGGTCCCAGCCTGCCGGCCGGCGACATTGCCGCTGCCGAGGTGCGTCGGCTCGCCGCGCGCGACGTCGCCGATGCGCTGGACCTTCCGATCGGCAACGCGGTGGACTTCTGGACCGAAGCCTCGTTGTTTTCCGCCGCCGGTTACACCGCCCTGGTCTACGGCCCGGGCGACATCGCCCAGGCGCACAGCGCCGACGAGTTCGTGACGCTGGCGCAGTTGCAGCGCTATGCCGACTCGGTCCAGCGCATCATCAACGGCTGATCCGTTCTCCTTCGACGAACCTCCCATGCACGCGCACAAGCAAACCCGCCAGACCATCGTCCGCCTGCTGTCCAGCATGGCCAGCGCCAAGGAAATCAGCCAGTACCTGAAGCGTTTCTCGCAGCTCGACGCCAAGCGCTTCGCCGTGGTCAAGGTGGGCGGCGCGGTGCTGCGCGACGACCTCGACGCGCTGACTTCCTCGCTGTCCTTCCTGCAGGAGGTCGGCCTGACGCCGATCGTGGTCCATGGTGCCGGGCCGCAACTGGATGCCGAACTGGCCGCCGCCGGCATCGAAAAGCAAACCGTCAACGGCTTGCGCGTGACCACGCCGCAGGCGCTGGCCATCGTCCGCCGGGTGTTCCAGGCGTCCAACCTGAAACTGGTCGAGGCATTGCAGCAGAACGGTGCCCGCGCCACCTCGATCACCGGCGGCGTGTTCGAGGCCGATTATCTGGACCGCGACGCCTATGGCCTGGTCGGCGAGGTCAAGGCGGTCAACCTCGCACCCATCGAGGCCAGCCTGCAGGCCGGTTCGATCCCGGTGCTGGCCAGTCTCGGTGAAACCGTCGGCGGGCAGATCCTCAACATCAATGCCGATTTCTCCGCCAACGAACTGGTCCATGTGCTGCAACCGTACAAGATCATTTTCCTGACCGGCACCGGCGGCCTGCTCGACGCGGATGGCCGCGTGATCGACTCGATCAACCTGTCCAGCGAATACGAACACCTGATCCGGCAGCCCTGGCTGCACGGCGGCATGAAGGTCAAGATCGAACAGATCAAGGCGCTGCTCGACCGCCTGCCGCTGACTTCCTCGGTGTCGATCACCCGCCCGGCCGACCTCGCCAAGGAACTGTTCACCCATCGCGGCTCCGGCACCCTGGTGCGGCGCGGCGAGACCGTGCAGCGCGCCGCCGCCTGGGATCAGCTCGACCTGCCGCGCCTGCGCGGCCTGATCGAATCCAGTTTCGGCCGCCGCCTGCGCGAGGACTATTTCGAGCGCACCCCGCTGCTGCGCGCCTACGTCAGCGAGAACTACCGCGCTGCGGTGATCCTGACCGCCGAAACCGAAGGCGTGTACCTGGACAAGTTCGCCGTGCTCGACGATGCCCAGGGCGAAGGGCTGGGGCGCGCGGTGTGGAAGCTGATGCGCGAGGAAACGCCGGAACTGTTCTGGCGCTCGCGCCAGGACAACCCGGTCAACGCTTTCTACAACGCCGAGTCCGACGGCTGCATCAAGCAGGGCCACTGGAAGGCGTTCTGGTACGGCATCGAGGGCTTCGAGCGCATCGAGCGCTGCGTGGCGCATTGCGCCGGCCGTCCACCGACCCTGACCGACTGAAGGACGACGCCATGCCCGACAACACGCTGACCCTCGGCATCGTCGGCGCACGCGGCCATACCGGCGGTGAACTGATCCGTCTGGTCGCCAACCACCCGCGTTTGCGCCTTGCCTTCGTCTCCTCGCGCGAGCTGGACGGCCAGCCGGTGGCGACGCCGGACGGCGGCGTTCCCGGCACGCTGCGCTACGAGAACCTCGACCCCGCCGCCGCCGTCGCCAAGGCCGCCGACGTGGTGGTGCTGGCCCTGCCCAACGGCAAGGCGGCAGCGTTCGTCGCCGCGCTGGAGGCGGCGCGTCCGGACACGCTGATCGTCGATCTGTCCGCCGATTACCGCTTCGACGATGGCTGGTACTACGGCCTGCCGGAGCTGACACGCCGGCATTACGCCGGCCAGCGGCGGATCAGCAATCCGGGCTGTTACGCCACCGCGATGCAACTCGCCATCGCGCCGATGCGCGAGGCGCTGGACGGCCCGGTGCAGTGCTTCGGCGTGTCCGGCTATTCCGGTGCCGGCTCCACGCCGTCGCCGCGCAACGATGTCGAACTGCTGCGCGACAACCTGATGCCGTATGCGCTGACCGGCCACATCCACGAACGCGAGGTCAGCCGCCAGCTCGATCATCCGGTCGAGTTCATGCCGCACGTCGCGGCACATTTCCGCGGCATCACGCTGACTGCCAACCTGCACCTGTCGCGCCCCTTCGACCTCGACGAAGTGCGTGCGCGCTATCGCCGCCGCTATGCCGACGAGCCGCTGCTGCGGGTGCTCGACGAGGCACCGTGGGTCAGCCGCATCGCCGGTCGCCAGCATGTCGAGATCGGCGGTTTCGCGCTGTCCGCCGATGGTCGCCGGCTGGTGGTGGTGGCCACCGAGGACAATCTGCTCAAGGGCGCGGCGACCCAGGCGATGCAGAACATCAACCGCGCCAGCGGCTGGCCGGAAACCACCGGCATTCCGCTTTAACCGTCCGGCATCCGCGCGCGGATCGCCTCGGCGGCGTCCCAGTTGTCGAGCAGGATGTCGACCAGGGCCGGGTCGAACTTCAATCCGCGCTGGGCGAGGATGTAGTCGCGCACTTCCTGCGCCGGCCACGGTTCCTTGTAGCAGCGCCGGCTGCCGAGCGCGTCGTAGACGTCGGCCAGCATGGTGATCCGCCCGCTCAGCGGGATGTCCTCGCCGGCCAGCCCGCGCGGATAGCCGCTGCCGTCCCAGTTTTCGTGATGGCTCAGGGCGATCTCCGCCGCCAGCCGCAGCAGCGGGCGGCGCGCCTGGCTCAGCATTTCGTGGCCGATCCGCGCGTGCGTGCGCATGATCGCGGTTTCCTCGGCGCTGTGCGCGCCGGGCTTGTTGAGGATGGCGTCGGGGATGCCGATCTTGCCGATGTCGTGCAGCGGCGCGGCGAATCGGTAGTTTTCCGCTTCCTGTGCCGACAGGCCGATGCCGCGCGCCAGCAGTTCGGCCAGTTCGCCGACCCGCATCACGTGCGAGGCGGTCTCCTGCGAGCGTGACTCCGCCGCGCCGGCCAGCACGTAGATGGTCTCCATCTGCGCGCCGCTGAGTTCCTTGTTCAGGTGCAGGTTCTCGAAGGCGATGGAAACATTGGTGCAGAACACCTCGACCAGGCGGAAGTCGAGTTCGGACAGGTCCCAGGCTTCGCCGACGTAGAGCAGGCTCTCGCGCTGGTTGCTGTCGGTGAAGTGCAGCACGTAGTGATCGCGGTTGAAGACGTGCTGCTTGGCGGCGTAGGCGCTGCGCAGCGAGGCCGCCACCGCCGGCGGCAGGTCCTGCTCGGCGTAGTGGTTGACGAAGCGCTCGTAAGGACCGGTGGCGGCCGCGACCACGAAATGGTCGGGATTGCTGCCCGCCGGGCTGGGCACCTTGCAGTACAGTGCGCCGCCGCGCATGTCGAGCAGGGCGGTGAGCTGGGACAGCACGGCGGAGGCGAATTCGTGGCTCTTCTGCTGCGAGAAGATGTAGGCCGAGGCTTCCACCACGCGCTCCAGGCCGCGCTTGTTGGCCTCGATGATCTGGATGTCGCGCCAGCCGCGCAGCGCCGCGAACAGGGTGGTGGAGAGCTTCTGCGCGGTCAGCTCGGTCTTTTCCTTGTAATCGTTGATGTCGTAGTTGGCGATCACTTCCTGCTCGGGTGCCTGGCCGGGCTGGCCGGTGCGCAGGACGATGCGCAGGTTGCGGTTGCCGAGTTCCTCGCGCACCTGGCGGACCAGTTCCAGCCCGGCAAGTTCGTGTTCCATCACCACGTCGAGCAGCATCACGGCGATGTCGTCCTGGCTGCGCAGCAGTGCCAGCGCCTGTTCGGCGGTGTGCGCGGAGATCAGGTTCAGCGGCCGGTCCTCGAAGCGGAACGCGCCCAGCACCAGCCGCGTGACCTCGTGGATCTCCGGCTCGTCGTCAACGATCAGGACCTTCCAAGGCTCCGCGCCGACGGGTGATTCCGGGGCAAACTCGAACATGGCTCATCCTCGCGGGGATGGCTGCGAGTGTACACAGAAGCGGCGCGGCAATGGCCGGCGAGCCGGCCCGTGGATGGCTCAGGCGCGGCCTTCGAACAGCTCGCGGCCGATCAGCATGCGGCGGATCTCGTTGGTGCCGGCACCGATGGCGTAGAGCTTGGCGTCGCGCAGGATGCGGCCGGTCGGATATTCGTTGATGTAGCCGTTGCCGCCGAGCGTCTGGATCGCCTCCAGCGCCACCTGCACGGCGGCTTCGCTGGCGTGCAGCAGGCAACTGGCCGGGTCGATCCGCGAGCGCCCGCCGCGGTCGTAGTCCTGCGCCACCAGGTAGGCGTAGGCGCGGCTGGATTGCAGCGCGGTGTACATGTCGGCGATCTTCGCCTGCATGATGCCGAAGCTGCCGATGGCGGCGTCGAACTGGCGGCGCTCGCGGGCGTAGGGCAGGGCGGCATCCAGCGCCGCCTGCATCAGTCCGAGCGGGCCGCCGCTGAGCACCAGGCGCTCGGTGTTGAGGCCGGACATCAGCACGCGCACGCCCTGATCGACCTCGCCGAGCACGTTCTCCGGCGGGATTTCGCAATCCTGGAACACCAGTTCGCAGGTGTTGGAGCCGCGCATGCCGAGCTTGTCGAGCTTCTGCGCGGTGGAAAAGCCCTTCATGCCGCGCTCGACGATGAAGGCGGTGATGCTGCGGCTGCCGGCTTCTTCCTTCGGCCGCGTGCGCATGTAGACCACCAGCACGTCGGCTTCCGGGCCATTGGTGATCCACAGCTTGTTGCCGTTGGCCACCCACACGCCGTCCCGCAATTCGGCCCGACAGCTCATCGAGCCGACCACGTCGGAGCCGGCACCCGGCTCGCTCATCGCCAGGGCACCCTTCCATTCGCCGCTGCACAGCTTTGGCAGATATTTGCCGCGCTGCGCCTCGTTGGCGTTGTGGTAGAGGTTCTGCACGCACAGGTTGCTGTGCGCGCCGTAGGACAGACCGACGCTGCCGGAGGCGCGGGAGATTTCCTCCATCGCCACCAGATGCGCCAGATAGCCCATCTCCGAGCCGCCGTACTCGCCGGGCAGGGTGATGCCGAGCAGGCCCATTTCGCCGAGCTTGGGCCAGAGATCCTGCGGGAAGGTGTTGTCGTGGTCGATCCGCTCGGCGCGCGGGGCGATCTCGGCCTGGGCGAAGCGATGCACCGCCTCGCGCAGCGAGTCGATGTCCTCGCCCAGCGGGAAGGCGCGCACGCTCATCGGCAAGGCGACATCAGTGCGCGCCGCGGGTACGGCCGAGGAAGCGCGGCCCCGCGTTGGCCATGTGCGGCAGCTTCAGCTTGCCGATGGTGGCGATGCGCTCCTCGGCCATGCGGTCGGCGGCGCGGAAGGTCGGGATGCCGTCGCGCTTGGCGATCTGGAAGATCTTGCCGAGGTTGTAGTAGATGGTGCGCATCATGCGCATGGCGCGCTCGCGGTTGTAGCCGTCGAACTCGATCGAGACGTTCATCAGGCCGCCGGCGTTCACCGCGTAATCCGGCGCGTAGAGGATGCCGCGTTTTTCCACCTCGGCACCGATCTCGTCGTTGGCGAGCTGGTTGTTGGCCGAGCCGCAGATGACCTTGGCCTTCAGCCGCGGCAGGGTGCGCTCGTTGACCGTGCCGCCGAGCGCGCAGGGGCTGTAGACGTCGACATCGCAGTCGTAGATGTCGTCCAGGCCGACCGCCTCGCAGCCGTACTCGTCGACGCAGCGCTGCACGGCTTCCTTGTTGATGTCGGTGACGAACACCTTGGCACCGTGATCGCGCAGCAGCTTGACGAACTCCATGCCGACGTGGCCGACGCCCTGCACGGCATAGCTGTACTTGCCGATCTCCTCGTTGCCGAACTTCACGCTCAGCGCCGCCATCAGACCCTGCATGGTGCCGTAGGCGGTGAACGGCGAGGGATCGCCGGAGCCGCCATGGACCTGATGCACGCCGGTGACGAACTCGGTTTCTTTGAGCACGTACTCCATGTCGTTGACATCGATGCCGACGTCCTCCGCGGTGATATAGCGTCCGCCCAGCGAGTTGATGAAGCGGCCGAAGGCGCGGAACAGCGCCTCGGACTTGTCCTTGTGCGGATCGCCGATGATCACTGCCTTGCCGCCGCCCAGGTTCAGGCCGGACACCGCCGCCTTGAAGGTCATCCCGCGCGACAGGCGCAGCACGTCGTTCAGCGCCTCCTGCTCGGTGGCGTAGGGCCACATGCGGGTGCCGCCCAGGGCCGGGCCGAGGACGGTGTTGTGGATGGCGATGATCGCCTTCAGGCCGACATCGCGGTTGTGGCAGAACACGACCTGTTCGTGACCGGTCTGGCTCAGCGTTTCAAAGATCATTTCAGGCTCCGCAAGGGGCGCGCCGGCCCCGACACTGCGCAAGGAAAGTGTTGCGGAACAACGGGAGCGCGTTGCATCCCCATGATCCGCAATGAAAAGTCGCCCCGCCGCGCAGCATGGCCGTGGCGGCGGGGCGCCAGTTTAATGCAATCGCCGCGCACTTGGATGTTGCAGCGCAAGGGTGGACGGCGCGGACGGCGCGGCTGTCGGCACGGCCTGGCGGCGATCGATCGTCCGGCTTGCGCGCCTGCTCGTGTCAGGCCGAGAACTGCAGGCGGGCGAGTTCGGCGTATAGGCCTCCGGCGGCCATCAGGCTCTCGTGGCTGCCTTCGGCGACGATGCGGCCGGCCTCGAGGACGATGATGCGGTCGGCCTGGCGCACCGTGGCCAGGCGGTGGGCGACGATCAGCGTGGTGCGGCCGGCGACCAGACGGGTCAGCGCCTGCTGGATGGCGCGCTCGCTGGCCGAGTCCAGGGCGCTGGTGGCCTCGTCCAGCAGTAGCACCGGGGCGTCCTTGAGCATGGCGCGGGCGATGGCGAGGCGTTGCTGCTGGCCGCCGGACAGGCGCACGCCGCGTTCGCCCAGCCAGGTGTCGTAGCCCTCGGGCAGGGCGCTGAGGAACTCGTGCGCCTCGGCGGCGCTGGCGGCGGCTTCCACGGCGGCGTCGTCGGCGTCCAGGCGGCCATAGCGGATGTTGTCGCGGGCGCTGGCGGCGAAGATCACCGGGTCCTGCGGTACCAGTGCGATGTGTTCACGCAGGGCGTGCGGATCGAACAGGCGCAGGTCGATGCCATCGAGGGTGATGCGACCCTGCTGTGGATCGAAAAAGCGCCCGATCAGGTGCAGGAAGGTGCTCTTGCCGGCACCGGAAGGGCCGACCAGGGCCACGGTTTCGCCCGGCTGGATGCGCAGGTCGATGCCGTCCAGCGCCGCCTGTGCGGGGCGCGAGGGGTAATGGAAGAGCACCTGCTCGAAGCCCAGCGCGCCGCGCAGCGGCGACGGCAGTGCCAGCGGCGTGGCCGGCGCGGTGACCTGGGGCGTGGTATCCAGCAGTTCGCGCAGCCGGCCCATGCCGCCACCGGCGCGTTGCACCTCGGCCCAGACCTCGCTCAGCGCCCCCACCGAGCCGGCACCGATCACCGCGTACAGCACGAACTGGCCGAGGCTGCCGGCGCTCATGCTGCCTTCGATCACGTCGCGCGCGCCCAGCCACAGGACGGCGGTGATGGCACCGAACACCAGCAGGATCACCCAGGCGGTCAACGTCGCCTGGGTGCCGATGCGCCGGCGGGCGGCGGCCAACGAGCGCGCCAGCGCCTCGCCGAAGCGCTGCGCCTCCCACGGCGCGCGGGCGAAGCTCTGCACGGTGTGCATGGCGGCCAGGGTTTCCGCCGCCTGGGCGTTGGCGTCGGCGGTGCGGTCCTGACTTTCGCGTGCGGCGCGTTCGACGCGGCGGCCATAGATGATGATCGGTGCGACGATCAGCGGAATGCCGACGGCGGCCCAGCCGGCCAGGCGCGGGCTGGTGATGACCAGCATCGCCGCGCTGCCGAGCAGGGTGACCAGGCTGCGCAGCGCCACCGAGGCGCTGGAGCCGATCATGCTGCGGATCTGCTCGGTGTCGGCCGACAGGCGCGAGACCAGCTCGCCGCTGCGGCTGCGCTCGAAGAAGCCCATGTCCAGTCCCAGCAGGTGGGTGTAGAGGCGCTGGCGCAGGTCCAGCACCACCCGTTCGCCGAGCAGGCTGACGAAGAAGAAGCGCGCCGCCGTGGCGATGGCGAGCACCGCCGCCACCGACATCAGAGCCAGGAACCAGCGGTCGATGGCACCGGAATCGGCACCGGAAAATCCGTGGTCGATCATGTAGCGCACCGCCACCGGCAGCAGCAGGGTGGCGGTCGAGGACAGGGCGAGGAAGCCGAGCCAGCCGACCAGCAGCCGACGATGCGGACGGATCAGCGCCGGCAGCATGCGCAGATGGGCCACGGCGCGACGGCGGTCGGTCGGGTTGTCGTTGACGGGGGTCTGGCTCATGCGTTCGGACGTGCGTCGGGGGCTGCATGCTAACCGCCCGGCCGCGCCTTGCCGAGTGATGCCGCCGCGCCGTCTGGTGGCGAAAGGCAATCCGACCGCCCGCGCCAGGGTTGCTTTTCGTTCAGGCGCGCGGGAACCCGACCTGCCTCGGGCGGTCCGAGCAGCGCGTTGCGCGGGTCCGGGAGCGGCCCCACAATATGCAGCCCGTTGCGGTCGCCGGGCATGTCTCGCCGACCGCCAATTCCCTCAATGGAGTGTTCGATGAAGCTTTCCCTGCGCCACACCCTGCTTGCCGTTGCCGCCGCGGGCATCATTGCCGGTTCCGGTGCCGCATCCGGCCAGGAACTGAAGACCGAAAAAGACAAGGTCAGTTACATGGTCGGCATGCAGGTCGGCGGCTCGCTGGTCCAGATCAAGGACGAGATCGACATGAACATCGTTATCGCGGCGATCCACTCCGCGATGGCCGGCGACCAGCCCAAGCTCAGTGCCGAGGAGGCCATGGCCGTGCAGCAGGAGTTCGCGCAGAAGCTGCAAGGCAAGCGCGAGGCGGAAATGCAGGCGCTGGCGGTGAAGAACAAGGAAGAGGGCGAAGCCTTCCTGGCCCAGAACAAGTCGGCCAAGGGTGTGCGCAGCACCGGTTCCGGCCTGCAGTACCTGGTGGTGACGGAAGGCAAGGGCGCCAAGCCGGCCTCCACCGACACGGTGAAGGTGCACTACACCGGCACCCTGCTCGACGGCACCAAGTTCGACAGTTCCGTCGATCGCGGCGAGCCGGCGCAGTTCGCGCTCAATGCCGTCATCCCGGGCTGGACCGAGGCGCTGCAACTGATGCCGGTCGGCAGCAAGTACACGCTGTGGATTCCGTCCGACCTCGCCTATGGCGACCGCGGCACGCCGGGGCCGATCGGTCCCAACGCGACGCTGAAGTTCGATGTCGAACTGCTGGAAATCGTCAAGCAGTAAGACAGGGTTGATCCTCGTGACAAACCGTGACGGTCGGCGCGCGTGCGCCGGCCGTCCCGCTTTTTGCCGCGACTGACTTCCCTTTTCGGACCCTGTGATGGATGGCCTGAAGATGTCGGACAAGCCTGCAGCGGAGGTCGATGCGCTGCTCGCACGGCTGATCGACCTCGAATCCCGTCTGGCTTTCCAGGAGCACGGCCTGCAGGCGCTCAGCGACGCACTCGCCGCCAGCCGCCTTGAAACCACCCGGCAAAGCGAATTGCTCGAGCGCGCCTTGGCCGACCTTGGCCAGTTGCGTACCCTGCTGTATGCCGACCCCGCCGAAGAACCCCCGCCGCCGCACTGGTGAGCGACCCTGCCGGTAGCATTGGACCGCCATGAGCCTGTCGATCCGCGATCAGCTTGCCCAGCTTGGCTTCAAGCCCGCCGCGCCCGAGCCGAAGAGCAAACCCGACCGCACGCCGCGCCCGCCGCGCGAGGGCAAGCAGGCGGCGCAAGGCAAACCTTCCGCAGGTCCGCCCGGCAAGGCACAGCGCCGGCCTCCGGGCCGGCCGGGCAAGGGTCGCGGCGGCCAGGAAATGGACCTCGGCAAGGCCTATGCCCTGCGCGCGCAGAAGGAAAAGGAAGAGCGCATCGCGGCCGAGCAGGCCCGCCAGGAGGCAGCGCGCCTCAAGCGCGAAGCACGCGCCGCGCTGGCCGCCTACGTCAAGGACAAGGCGCTGAACCTCGCCGATGCGGACATCGCCCGTCATTTCGAGTACGGCGGCAAGATCAAGCGCATCCACGTCAGCGCCGACCAGCTTCGCGCGCTCAACGCCGGCGAGCTGGGCGTGGTACAGAACGAGGGTCGCTACCTGCTGGTCAGTGCCGAGACCCTGGCCGAGGCCGAGCGCCTGTTCGCCCCCGCGGTGGCATTGAAGGTCGACCCCGACGCCCCGGCCAGCGACGACCCATACGCCGATCCGCAGTACCGGGTGCCCGACGACCTGGTCTGGTAACGGCGCGCGCTTTCAGTCGCGGAAGTTCTCGAACTGCAGCGGCATTTCCACGTCCGCCTTGCGCAGGAAGGCGATGGTTTCCTGCAGGTCGTCGCGCTTCTTGCCGATGATGCGCAACTGCTCGCCCTGGATCTGCGCCTGCACCTTGATCGCGGATTCCTTGACCAGCTTCACCAGCTTCTTCGCCAGTGCCTGATCGATGCCCTGGCGCAGCAGCACCACCTGGCGCGCGCTGGCGAGGTTGATATCCGGATCCTTGATCTCCGCGCAACGGATGTCGATGCCGCGCGCGGCCAGACGCTGCATCAGAATGTCCTGCATCTGCTTGAGGCGGAACTCGGCGTCCGCCTTCAGCGTGACCTGCCCGTCGCCCGGTTCGAACACCGCCCCGCTGCCCTTGAAGTCGAAGCGCTTGTCCAACTCGCGATTGGCCTGGTCGACGGCATTGCCGACCTCGTGGGCATCCAGTTTGGACACGACATCGAACGATGGCATGCGTCGGCTCCTGTCAGGGGTTGGATCGGCATTATCGCATCGCGTCGCGGACTTGGCCCGCCGGTTTCGCGCACAATGCCGGCCCGTCCCGACGAGAATCCCCTCATGTCCGCATTGCCCCTTTTCGTACTTTCGCGTTGCCGTGTCGGGGTGCTGGCGCTGGTCGGTTTGCTGTGCGCCGGGGCGGTGCAGGCGCAGGACGGGCATGCCGCCGAGGTCGAGCGCTGGCGCGCGCAGCGGGTCGAGAATCTGAAGAAGCCCGATGGCTGGTTCAGCTATGCCGGATCGGGTCTGGTCACGGTCGGTGAGCACCGCGTCGGTGGTGCGGCGGACAACGACATCGTGCTGCCCGGTGGTCCCGATCATCTCGGCGTCCTGTTGCTCGATGCGGCCGGCGGCTTGCGTTTCCGACCGGCCTTCGACAGCGCGGCCCGAATCGACGGTCGGCCGTTCGATGACGCGGCGCTGGCGAGCAATGCCGGCGGCGGTCAGCCGACCCGCATCGACATCGGCGACAAGTGGTTCTACGTGGTCAGGACCGGCGATGTGTTCGGCTGGCGCTACCGCGACCCGGATTCGCCCGGCCTGCGGCATTTCCTCGCACAGGGCATCGAGGTCTGGCCGGTGGACCCGGCCTGGCGCGTCGAGGCTCGCTGGGAGGCGTTCGACCCGCCGCGCGAGGTCGAACAGGTCAGCGTCATCGGCACGGTGACCACGGAGACATCGCCAGGCCGGGCGCATTTCGAGGTCGGCGGACGTGCCTTCGCGCTGCAGCCCGTTGACGGCGGCAACGGGCAGTTGTTCTTCATCTTCGCCGACCGCACCAGCGGGCGCGAAAGTTATGGTGCCGGGCGTTTCCTGTACGCCGATGCGGCGGTCGATGGCCGCGTCGTGCTCGATTTCAACAAGGCCTACAACCCGCCCTGTGCCTTGAGCCCGCACGTGGTCTGCCCGGTGGCGCTGCCGGAAAACCGGCTCGACCTGCGCGTGGAAGCCGGCGAGAAAAAGTACGCGGCGCTGGTCGATTGAGCGCTCACAGCCCCCGTTCGTAGCGCAGGTACGGCACCCGACCGACGATGTCGTACAGGCCGTAGGGGAGGTCGCCGAAGAGGCTGTACGGGTTGAGTGGCGGCTGCCGGTTGCTGGCGTTGCGCATGCCCAGCGCCAGTGTGCCGTGGCGACCCAGGTCCAGTGCCCAGCGCAGGTCGATCTCGGTGTGCGAGCGGATGCGCTGGTCGCAGTCCGGATAGCCGGCGAAGTCGCAGGCGCGATAGCCGTCGATGAAGCGGACGTTGGCGTGCAGGGCATGACGTCCGACGCTGTAGTCGGTCGCCAGGGTGGCGCGCAGGCGCGGCGCGGCGGCGTAGCCCAGCGGGTCTTCCACCGCCGATTCCTCGCGCAGTTGCTGCTCGAACTGCAGCACCCGGCTCACCCGCAGCGACCAGGCGAAGCTGCCAGGTCCGAGTTCGGAGCGTTGTGAAAGATCGAAGTCGATGCCGCGCGTGCGCATTGCCGCGATATTGACCAGCGGCACGCGCACCAGGGCGACGGCACCGATGGCGTCGCGCAGCACCTCGCCGACGCGCGAGGGATCGCAGTCGGTGCCGCCCTGCTGACACGCCAGTTCGAAGCGCAGCACCTCGTCGGGGGTCAGGCGGCCGATCTGGTCGCGCAGCCGCACGCGGTAGAGATCCACGCCCAGACTGAAGCCGTCACCCGGCTGCCAGACCAGGCCGAGGGCTTCCTGTCGCGCGCGTTCGGGATCGACCGAAGGACTGGAAAGAAAATCGATGTCGGCGGGGCCCTGGCAGTTTTCCAGCGGTACGCCTTCAGCGCAGCGCAGGTAGTCGGTCACGAAGCCTGTCGTGCGGCTGGTGGCGGCATAGGCGGCTTCCAGATCGACGACCCGGAAGCCGCGCCCGACTGCGCCGCGCAGCAACAGCCGTTCGCTGGGGCGCCAGGCCACGGCCAGTCGCGGACTGAGCGCGTTGCCGGCGTCCTGGTAGTGGTCGTAACGCAGCGCCAGATTGGCTTCCCAGCCCCCGGCCAGAGGGATCATGGCTTCGACGTAGACCGCCATATGGGTACGCCCAGCGTCGGTCTCGGCATTTCCCGGCGAACCGATCACGTTGCCGAGTTGCGATTGCGGATCGAAACGGGTCTGGTAGCGGTCGCGGCGCGCGCTGGCACCGAGCGCCAGCTCAACCGGGCCTGCCGCCAATTCGAAAGGAAACAGGTTGAGCCCGGCGTCGAGGCCGTCGCTGCGGGTGCGGCCCTGCTGCCAGGGCGCGTAGATCGCGGCGGCGAGTACGCCGGGTTCGCCGGGAACGGCGGTGAAGGGGTCGAAGGCACCGCTGGCGACCTGTCGATTGACGACGTCGGACAGCGCATAGCCGGCCGAGCCGTTGCTTTCCAGGGTCTGTCGATTGTGTTGCAGGCCGAGCTGCCAGTCGGCATCGCGCCACTGCCCGCTCAGACGCAGCGCGGCGTGCAGGTTGTCGTCCTCGCTCTCGGTGCGGCGCGGACCCAGCGGGGTCAGCCGATAGGGCACCGTCAGGCGATAGCCGAGACCAGGGCCAAGCGCGCCCAGGGTCGGATTGATCGGATTGTCCGGAGCGATCGTGAGCCCTCCGGGTGAGGGTGCCAACTGGGTTTCGCCCTGATTGCGCCAAAGCATCAGGCGGCCATCGAGCCGGGTCGTGCCGGGCAGGTCGCGGCGCAGACCGGCAAAGATGGCGGCGCTGTCCAGGCCGGTCAGCTCGAAGTTGTCGTCGCGAAAGCGGTAGCCGCAAAACGCGCCGACCCCGGGGATGGGCAGCAGGCCGGAACTGGGGAACTGGCTGCTTTCGCCGGGACGCGCAGGGCAGCGTGGATCAGGAGTCAGCGGCCCCACCGGCATGCCGGTGGCGGGGTCGAAACTGCGGTATGAGCTGGGCGCGCCATTGATCGACAGCGGGGCGTTTTCCAGCAGATAGGGCCGCTGCGTGGCCAGCAGCGGCTCGCGGCTGGAAAGTTGCAGGCCGAGCATCCAGTCGCCACGGTCCTGCGTGCGGCCGATGAAGGCACTGGCGGCGCGCATGCGGCCACCGCCCTCGCTGGGCTGGTCGAGTTGCACGCCGACGGTCGGTGCGTGCTCGCCGCGTCGGGTGATCAGGTTGACCACGCCGCCGATGGCTTCCGAGCCGTACACCGCCGAAGCACCGTCGCGCAGCACCTCGACCCGCTCGATGGCCGTCAGGGGCAGGCCGGCAACGCTGGTCGAGGCACCGCCAGCTGCGCCGGAAAAGCCCGGCAGGCGCTGGCCGTCGAGCAGGACCACGGTGTACTGCGGGCCGAGCCCGCGCAGATTGAGCAGACGCTGGCCGGGAACGATGAAGTTGGGCGCGTCGAGTTCGGTGCCGAAGCTGTTGAACGGCAGATCGCGCAGCAGGTCGGACAGCGTGCTGCGGCCGCTGGCCTCGATCTCGGCACGCTCGATCACGGTGATCGGCAACGGACCCTCGAAGTCGATGCGCGGAATGCGCGAGCCGACCACCTGGATGCGGTCCAGTTGCGTCGCCGCTTCGGATGGCGCGTCGGCATCGGGATCGTCGGTACCGGGATCGTTGGCGCGCCCGTGGACACCGGCGCTGAGCAGCAGCAGGGAGGCGGTGAGCAGTCGGTACATGGCGACCTCTCAGTGCGGGGGCGGGGAACGGGGATCGGGCAGCGGCTCCAGCGTCGCGGCCATCAGCAGCGGATGGCTGTGCGGGGCCGGCACCGATTCCCAGGCCAGCGAGACGATGCGCCGCTCCGGGTGCGGGTTTTCCACGCGCGTCGCGTACAGGTGCGGCACATGGGGAATGTGGGGCGACATCGCCGTGCCGATGCCGCCCAGCGCGCTGTAGGCCGGTGTTGCGCTGGTGGCGTCGGGGATGGGCATGATGATCAGGTGGATGTCACGCCGCCACAGCAGCGCGGCGCGCGCGTGGCTGCCGTCGGCATAGCCTATTTCGACATGCGCATAGGGTGCTTCGGTCTGCCACAGGCGCAGGCCGGAACCTGCCGTGGCCAGCAGATGGATCGCAGCGGCGGTTTGCGGCGCGACGGCGATGTTCTCGATGCGCGAGCCGTGTTCGACGCTGGCCACCGCATCGGGCCGCCACGAAGCGAGGACGCCGCAGCGCAGCTCGTAATCCTGCCCCAGCAGACGATGCCGGCCCGGCGCGGGGAATTGACGCAGGTGCAGGAAGTCGAGCCAGAGGTGGTCGGCGGGGTCGTGGTAATGGAGGTTGCAGGCTGGGCGCAGGTCCACGAAACGCGCTTCGGCAACGGGAAAATCGATATTCCATCTGCGCTGGGCGGCAGGCGACGGCAACGGTGCGCCGGGGTCGGCGGCGCGCAGCGCGCGGCGCTCCTCGTCCGTGGCCACGGCAGTTCGGGCGACATTGGGCAGGGGCGGGTTGAGCATCCGTGCCATCCGCTGCAGCGCATCGGCGGGGCGGCTGTCGGGGGTGGCGGCAATGCGCCATACCAGCCCTTCGCTGGTGTGGACGCTGAGTGCTTGCCCATCGGCATCGAAGACCAGCGCGTCGATACGGGTCGCTGCCTGTGGCAGCGGCACCGGCGGTGCCACCCAGGCACCATCGCGGGCATCCAGCAGGTGTACGCCCTGCGCCGTCGAGACGGCGAGGATGCGCCCATCCGGGCTGACGGCCAGACGCGAAGCGTCGTCGATGCCTTCGACCGGCACATGCAGGATATCGCCCGTGGCGTCGACGATCAGCAGTTCCTTGTTGCCGTGCATCAGCAGCACGGCGCGTTCGCCACCGTCCAGCAGCGCCATGTCCAGCGCGAAATGCGGCAGCGTGATGCGCAGGCGCTCCTGCCCGCGCGGAAGCTCCAGCAGGCGCAGTTGATAGCCATCCTCGCCGCCACGGCCGAGCGAGAGCCACAGCTTGCGGCCATCGCCGGACAGCGCTGCGGCGCGCACGTCCAGTTGCGCCGGGAGCGGACTGGCTTCCTCGCCATCATGGAAGCGCTGCCGGTGCGCGGCGACGTTTTCGCCGAAGCGCAGCAGTTCGTGTCGGGGCGTCATGCGGACGCTGTCGATCACATGCAGTTCGTTGTCGCGCCAGACCAGCAGGTCGTTGCCGTGCCGGGAAAAACGCAGTCGCCGGTAACTGCCCGGCAGGCGCAGGCTGGCCATGCGCTTGCCGTTGCGGGCGTCGTGGCGTTCCAGTACCAGTTCGTTGTTGCGGCCGTCGCGGGCGTTGTAGGCCAGCAGCAGATGTTCGCCATCGGGCGAAGGCAGCAGCGCGGACGGCGTCACGGGCAGGGCTTGCGGGGCGAACAGCGCTGCACCGGAACGGCCATCGTGGCCGTACAGCATCGGCCCGGCCACCGTATGGATATCGGTACTGCCGGCCCGCAGCGCGGCCAGGCCGATGGCTTGCGGATGCACGATTTCCGGGCCGATCGGCGTGCCCGAGGCGGGATCGAGCAGGCGCAGGCGCGCATCGTCGATGGCCACCAGCGCCAGTGCGCCCTGCAACGGCGCATCCGCCGGCGGCGATGGGGCCATGTTCGCCGCATGCGCCTGCGCCGTGCGCAGGCGCCACAGACGCACTTCGCCATCGCTGCCGCCGGTGGCGAGCAGTCCCTGGCCTGGTGCGGCGGCGCTGATGGTGGTGGTGTGGGCCGGGAACCGGTCGAGCACGGGAACGATCCGGCCGGCAGCTTCGTCCAGCCGCCACAGGCGCGCCTGTCCGTTTCCCAGCGTCAGCAGGCTGGCGCTGTCGCGGTCCAGGCGCAGCATGCCGGGCGTGCTGTCCGGATGCAGCGGCGCGAACAGCAGGCGACCGCTGGCAAGGTCGAACAGGCGGATCTCGCCGTCGCTGGCGGCAGCGGCCAGCCACTGGCCATCGGCGGAAAAATGCAGCGCGTACACGGCATCGGAGAACGGCGGACTCAGCGCACGCGCCGTGCCGCTGGCCACATCCAGCAGGCGCACTTCGCCCGAGTAATGGCCGATGGCGAGCGTTTGCCCATCGGAAGAAAACTCCCAGGCGCGGATGCCGCTGTCGGCACCGTGGCGGTACGTCCAGCGCAGGCTGAAATCGCGCGGATCGCGCAGTTCCAGCCGTTCGACGTAGAAGCCGCTGACATCGGCGCTGAAATGTCCCAGCGCGAGTGCGGCCGCCCCGGGCGCGAGCAACTGCGTGCCGCGTGGTGCCGGCCAGGGCGGGCCGATGGGCTGGCCACTGGCCAGGTCGCGCACCTCGAACTGCCAGTTGCCGCTTTGCGGGTCGAGCCGTCCGCTCAGCACGTGACTGGCGTCGCGGCTGTAGTTGAGCGCGATCTGCTGCTCGGGGTGGGCCAGTGCTTCCGCGCTCAGGGCGTCGGGCGCGCCGGTTTCCAGGTCGACCATGACCTGGTAGCCGCCGCCGCGTAGTCTGAGGAAATCGTCGCTGGCCGCGCTGGCGTCGAAGCCGGTGACCAGCACATGCCGGCCATCGTCGGTCAGACTCAGGGCACCGGCGCTCAGCCGGGTTTCCCAGCGCTGCGTGCCGCCGGGCAGGTCGAAGCGTCGCAAGGTGTCGTCGCCGATGCTGATCAGCCATTGACCCTGCGGATCGAGCAGCAGGTCGTGAATGCGCAGGTCGCCGTTGGCGATGCGGTCGATCAGTGCCGGTGCCTGCCCGAGTGCGGCGGCGATGCGCAGGCGGCTGACGCGGGCGGATTCGGATTCGCCGCTGTATTCCTGCTCGACGAGGTTGTCGGCCAGCAGCGGCAGCGCGGCCAGCGGCTCGCCCGCGCGCAGTGCAGCCTCGGCGGCGTCGAGGCGCTGCGCCCACAGGTTGGCACGCAAATCGCCGGCATGGCGTTCGGCGCGCTGCCATTGCAGGCTGGTGGCGATCAGCCCGGCGATCAGGGTGACCACCGCCAGCGCCAGCGAGCCGGCCAGCTTCGGTTCGCGGCGCGCCCAGCGCAGACCGCGCTGGAGCGGGTTCAGCGGCCTGACGCTGACCGGTCGGCCATCGAGGAAGCGCGCCAGGTCATCGGCCAGTTCGCGGGCGCTGCCGTAGCGCTGCGCCGGATCGCGCTCCAGGCACTTCAGGCAGATCGCGTCGAGATCGCGCGGGATGTCGCGGCGCAGGCTGCCGGGACGCCGCACAGCGCCGTCGCGGACCTGCGCCAGCGTCGCCTGTGGTGTCGCGCCGTGAAACGGCGGCTCGCCGGTCAGCATTTCGAACAGCACCGCGCCCAGGCCCCAGACATCGGTGGCGCGGGACAGCCGGTGCGAGCGGATGCTGGCCTGCTCGGGTGCCATGTACGAGGGCGTGCCGGAGACTTCCAGGTTGTCGCTGCCGAGTGCCTGGTCGAGCCGGCGGGCGAGGCCGAAGTCGGCCACCAGCATCTCGCCGCGGGCGTCGATGAGGATGTTGCCGGGCTTGATGTCGAGGTGCAGCACGCCCATGCGATGCGCGTAGTCGACCGCCTCGGCCACCGCCAGCATGCGCTGCGCCGCCTCGTGCGGCGTCGACAGCGGATGCTTGCGCAGATGCTGCGCCAGGCTTGGCCCGTCGACCAGGCGCATCGAGAAGAAATGCAGGTCGTGCTCGCTGGCCGCCTCATGCACGGCGACGATGTTGGGATGCTGCAGGCGCGCGGCATTCTGCGCCTCGCGGCGGAATCGGTGGACGAAATCGCTCGATGCCCACGGCCCGGCAGCCAACAGCTTCAGCGCGACATGGCGGTCGAGGCTGAGCTGGCGGGCGCGGTAGACCACGCCCATGCCGCCCTGGCCGAGCTTTTCGATCAGTTCGTAGTCGCCCAGCCGGCGTTGCTGCGGGTCGTCGAGGTCGAGGTCGAGGTCGTCGATGTCCTGGAAGGCCAGATGCCGCGAGGCCTGTCCGTCCGGCCCGCTGGCAAAGGCCAGGACGGCCAGTCTGGCCTGTTGCCGCGCCGCCTGGTCCAGCGAGGAACCCGGATGGGTGAGGGTGGCGTCGCTGTGCTTCATGCCTCGCCTCCTCCCAACACCGCCAACAGGGCGGCACGCTCGGCGGCGAGGGCGGCGGGATCGCCCACGGTCTGCGCCAGTTCCTCGTCCACCAGTTCACGGAAGCGCGAGCGCAGGCGCTTGAGCGCCATCGCCAACGTCATCGGGCGCAGCCCGGCGCGCTCGGCGAGCGGTTCGTATTCGCCGGCCTGCGGATCGCTGGCGAGATGGGGTTGCAGGAGGTCGAACAGATCCAGCCGGCCGGCCTGCGCCGCCTCGGCATGCAGGCGGGCCAGGGCCAGGCCGATGATCTCGCCGGCGAAGGAGGTCTCGAAGGTCGCCTCGGCGGAACGCACCGTGCCGTCGGCATGCAGGCGCTGTTCCAGCGTCTCCAGATCCGGCACGCCAGCCGGCAGCGCCGCCGACTGCCGCGCCGCGCGGCTGCTGTGGGCGAGGAAAGCCACCAGTGCGCCGCGCAGATAATCGCGAAAGCGTGGTGCCTGCTCGGCACGCTGGCGCAGGTCGCGGGTGGAAAGATGCTGAAAGAAAGCCGCCGTCAGATCCTGCGCACTGGCCGGATCGTGGCCGCAGCGGCGCACGTAGGCATAGACCGGAAACCAGTAGCGCAGGCACAGCTCGCCCAGCGCCGCACGGCCGCGCGGATCGCTGGCACCGAGCACCAGCGACCAGCGGGTCTCCGGAAAGGCGTGACTGGATTCGGACGGGCGCGATGGCGGCGGGTTCATCGGTGTTCCTCGGGCGGACATGCGCTGGGATACCGGAATTGCCGCAGTCGATTACACGGCGGCCTGGCCGCGCCGCGAGCGGCACGCACGGTCGATGGGACGAGCGTCGTCGTCGTGCCGTCGCCGAACCGCGCCCGGATGCGGGCGCGGCGGCGATGTCATGGCGGTGGCCTGCGCCTCGTCGGCGTGTGGCGAACGGCTGATCGGCGACACGTCCTTCCCCTGCGGATGGCCGAAGCGAAGAATGCCAAAACCGGATGCTCCGGGTACAGCGGCGGGTTGGACGCCGACGAGCGATCTCCTGATCGTCTGCCGGAATTCCGTCCGTCGATCACATCGCGGACAGGCTCTGGCGCAGATGGCGCAGCTCGTCTTCCACGAGGTCGGGGTCGGCCAGGGTGTCGAGCAATTCGGCGCGGACCTTGTCGCGCAGGCGTTGGCGCAGGCGGTGGACGGCGACCGCCAGCGTGTTGCGGCGCAGGCCCAGCGCTTGCGCCAGGCGTCGGTAGTCGTCCTCGTCCGGTGCCTCGATCAGGCAGGGCCGCAACTGCGCGAACAGTTCCGCCTTGCCGTCGCGCCGGGCCTCCTCGGCCAGCGCCTGCGTGGCCCGCTCCAGCACGGTGATCGCCCAGCTCAGTTCGAAGGCGCGTTCCGGACCGCGCGATTCGCGTTCGTCGCTGGCGGCGACCTCGGCCGGATCGACATCATCAAGGCGACGGACCTGCAATTGCCCGCCACGCTTGGCCGCGCCGGCGCGGGCGTGGGCGGTGGCCAGTGAATGACGCAGGATGGTCAGCAGATAGCTGCGAAAGCGGCCACGCTGCGGGTCGGCGCGGCGGGCGATGTCGCCTTCGAGAAAATGCAGGAAGAACTCCTGTGCCAGATCCTCGGCATCCTCGCGGCTGTAGCCGAGATGGCGGATGTAGGCCAACACCGGCGGTCGATAGGCGCGGCACAGCGCTTCCAGCGCCGGCCGGCCCTGATCGTCGGCGGCACCCAGCACCAGGCTCCACTGCGTGGTGTGGAACAGGCTCATTGCGGCGGTCTGGAGGTACTGGCGTCGGCGCGGGGCATGGCGGGCCGTCCTGCCAAGGAGGTCGAAGGCCACAGCATGCCAGCGCCGGGGCGTACGATGCGAGTGCCGTCGCTGCGCCGGAAAGCACAAGGCCGCGACCCGGGCGGATCGCGGCCTTGCACCATCGTGCATCGTGCGTGTTGCCGGCGCGTCGCGCCGTGCGGCTTATTCCTCGCCGAGACTGTTCGGCGAAGTGGTGCCGGCCAGCCAGCCGAGCTTGCGCAGGGCGGCGGCGACGCCTGCGCCATAGGCCGGGTCGGCCTTGGTGCAGTTGTCGACGTGACGCTGCTTGATGAAGTCCGGCGCGTCGCCCATGGCGCGGGCGGTGTTGTCGAACAGCAGTTGCTGCTTGTCCGGCGTCATCAGGCGGAACAGGTCGCCGGGTTGCTTGTAGTAGTTGGCGTCGTCGTCGCGATAGTTCCACCAGTCGGCGTCACCGCTGATCTTCAGCGGCGGCTCGCGGAACTGCGGCTGTTCCTGCCACTGGTTGAAGCTGTTGGGCTCGTAGTGGGGCAGGCTGCCGTAGTTGCCGTCGACCCGGCCGATGCCGTCGCGGTGGTTGCTGTTGACCGGGCAGCGGGCGCGGTTGACCGGGATCTGCTGGTAGTTGGTGCCCAGGCGGTAGCGCTGCGCGTCGGCGTAGTTGAACAGGCGCG
>JBAYTD010000015.1:0-33272 GCA_041675805.1 Lysobacteraceae bacterium | reverse complement strand
GTGCGCCTCGTCGGCGGCGACGCTGAGGATGGCATAGCCGATCAGCGCGCCGTGCGCGGTTTCCAGCACCCAGCAGCCGTAGTCCGAGCGCAGGCAGTCGCGAAAGATGCCGGCGGTCCACGGAAACGGGTAGGCGGCGGTCTCGATGTCCAGCACGCGGTCCAGATCGCGCGTCTGCATGGCGCGCAGATGCGGCATGGCCGCCTCGCGGAGCTGGGCGCTCACGGTGTCGCGCCCAGCCCCAGGCGACGGCGCAAGGCGCGCAAGGTCGGCCACAGGCGGCTGCGCGCCTGGGCATCGGTGGACAGTTGATCCAGCGCCGGCAGCGTCAGGGTGTCGCCGTCGTCGGCGGTCGGATCGCCCTGCCAACGCAGACCGGCGGCGGCGAGCACGGCGAGCAATACGGCGTGTTCGGGCGCACCGGCTTGTGGCGGCGGGCCGGACAGGCGCACGGCGACGCGGCGACCGTCCGCAGTGCTGGCGACATGCGCCAGTGCGGCGGTTGGGCCGGTTTCGGCGCGCGGCGGCAGCGAATGCGTGGTGGCGATGCGGTCGGCGCGTTGCAGCAGGCGGTAGCCCATCGCCGTCAGGCGCTGGCGCTGGGCACGGCTCCAGCCGACGGCGCGCTCAGTCATCGGCGACGGCGGCGGCGAGGTCGGCGTGGAAGTCGGCCAGCAGGCGATCCAGCGCCTGGCCGATGGCGAGCACCGAGGCATGCACGGTGTCGCTGTCGGCCGGCAGGCGCTGGCGATAGGCGCGCACCAGCAACGGCACCTCGCTGCCCGGCGCATCGACGCGCAGCACCATGGCGACCAATACGTCCCAGCCGCCGTCCTCGCGCGGGATGCGCTCGAAGGCCTCCAGCCGACCGCCGATGCGCACGCGGTCGACCTGGGCCGGCAGACGATCCGCCACCAGCGGAGCCGCCCGCGCCTGACGCAGGCTGCCGGTCAGGCGGCGCTGCAGCATGCGCACCGGCGGATCGACCCAGAGCTGGTAGTGATAGGCGCGCAGGCGGATCGCCGAGGGATCCAGTGCGTAGATCAATGCCTGATCGGAGTGCAGACCGTCGGCGACCAGGGTGTCGACGACGATCGGCACGTCGAACAACGGTGCCGGCAGTGCGGCGGTCGATTCGCGCGGCGGCAGGCGATAGTAGGTGGTGTCGGGGATGCCCGGCGTGGCGGCGCAGGCGGCCAGCGCCAGCGCCAGCAGGGCGAACAGCAGGGGACGCAGGCGATTCATTCCCTGACCTCATCGGGCGGCGGGGTGAACAGCAGCCGGTTGGGGCTGCGACGGATTTCGCGGCTGAACTCGTCGAGGTTGCGGCTCGACGACTCCAGATGGTGGACGATGGCGTCGATGCGCCCGGCCACCGTGCCGATGCTGCGCTCCAGATCGAGCAGCGACTGGTTCAGCGCCGGGCGGTTCTCCTGCACGGCGGCGTTCAGCGACAGCAGCACCTCGTCAGCATGCTGGCGGGTCGCCTTGAGATCGGCGGCGAGGCTGCGCACGTCGCGCAGGCTGCCGCTGATCGCCTCTCGGTTGGGCTGAGCGAGCAATTCGTTGAGGCCGTCGGTGGCTCGGTTGAGGCCCTGCATCAGGCGCTGCGCCTCCAGCGCCAGCGTCGGCGCGTTGGCGTCCAGGGTCTCGCCCAGCGAGTCGATGCGCTGGGCCAGTTGTTCCACCAGCGGGCGGATGCGCTCGCGCGAGAGCACGGTCAGCTCGCCGGCGAGGTCGTTCATCGCCGCGAACACGTCGCCGCCCTCGGCCCCGCGCAGTTCGCCGCCGACCGCGAGCATGGCCGGGCTCTGGCCCTCGCTGATGCCGATGGCCATGTCGGCGAGCAGGCCGGAAGCCTGCTTCTGCGCCACGCTGTCGTCCGGGATCGCCCAGTCGGCATCGATGCCCAGCTCGACCCGGTAGCGCGTGCCCTGCGCCTCGCGGCGCGGCGTGATCGCCACTACCTGGCCGATCCGGTAACCCTCGTAGTAGACCGGCGCGCCGTGGCGCAGGCCGCCGACGTTGGAGAACTGCACGTAGTAGCTGGCGGCGGCACCGCCGCGGCCGGTGATCGCCGCCAGCGTGGCCAGCAGCAGGGCCAGCGCGATCAGAACCACCACGCCGACCAGTGCATAGTTGATGGTGTCGCGTTTCATGCGCAATCCCGTTGTCGGTGAAGGCGACCGACGAACTGCCATTGTGGCAGCAGCGGCGTGCCGGGCGCGTGCACGGCCATCATGTCGATGCCGCCCACTGGACCTCGTCCAGCGCTGCCCCGGCCAATGCCTGCGCCAGGCGTGCGTCGGCGGCCTCGATGTCGATGCCCTGCTGGCGATACCAGGCTGGCGAATAGTAACTGTGCGCGTAGCGCTCACCGCCGTCGCAGAGGATGGCGACGATGGAGCCTTCCCGGCCCTCGGCCTGCATCGCCCGCGCCGCGCACAGGACGCCGACGAAATTGGTGCCGGTGGAGCCACCGACGCGGCGGCCCAGGGCAGTGCCGACGTGGCGCATCGCCGCCAGCGACAGCGCATCGGGAACCTTGATCATGGCGTCGATGCAGCCGGGCACGAAGCTCGGCTCCACCCGTGGCCGGCCAATGCCCTCGACCCGCGAGCCGTGGGCGATGCGCAGGCCGGGATCGGCGCTGCCGGCCAGGGTGGCGACGTAATGCGCGTGGAACACCGAGATTTCCGGATCGGCACACAGCACCCGGGTCGGATGGCGGCGATAGCGCACGTAGCGCCCCAGGGTGGCGGCGGTGCCGCCGGTGCCGGGGCTGCAGACGATCCATTCCGGCACCGGATGACGCTCCTGCGTCATCTGCTTGAACAGCGACTCGGCGATGTTGTTGTTGGCGCGCCAGTCGGTGGCGCGCTCGGCATAGGTGAACTGGTCCATGAAATGGCCGCCGGTTTCGCGAGCCAATCGTTCGGATTCCTCGTTGAGCTGGCAGGCACCCTCGACCAGGTGGCAGCGACCGCCCTGGAACTCGATGGCGGCGATCTTCTCCGGCGAGGTGCCGGCCGGCATCACGGCGATGAACGACAGGCCCAGCAGGCGGGCGAAATAGGCCTCCGACACCGCCGTGGAGCCGCTCGACGCCTCGATCACCGGCCGCCCCTCGCGCAGCCAGCCGTTGGACAGCGCATACAGGAACAGCGAGCGCGCCAGGCGGTGCTTGAGGCTGCCGGTGGGATGGCTGGACTCGTCCTTGAAGTAGACATCGATGCCGGAATGGCCGGGCAGCGGCATCGGGATCAGGTGGGTGTCCGCGGAGCGGTTGAAATCCGCCTCGATGCGGGCGATGGCCGCTGCTTCCCAAGCCCGTTGCCGGCTGGCCCCCGTCGTTGCCTGCATGTCAGCCTTCCTCCTCCGTCAGTCGGCGCATGTATTCGTCCACGTTCACCTCCACCTCGCGTGGGCGGCGGTTGAGCAGGTCCTGGATGCGCTCGTTGGCGCTGGCACGGACCTCGGCCACGGCACCGGTCAGCAGCACCCGGCCGCCGTCGAGCACGGTGATGGTATCGGCGATCTTGAACGCCGACTCCAGTTCGTGGGTGACCACGACGATGCTCATCCGCATCGCATCGCGCAATTGCAGGATCAGTTCGTCCAGTTCCGCCGAGACCACCGGATCGAGGCCGGCCGAAGGCTCGTCGAAGAACAGCAGCTTGGGGTCCATCACGATGGCCCGCGCCAGCGCCGCGCGCTTGACCATGCCGCCGGAAAGCTGGCTCGGCATCAGATCCTGGAAGCCGCCGAGATTGACCACCTCGAGCTTCAGTCGGCTCATAATGCGGATGGTGTTCTCGTCGAGGTTGGTGTGCTCGCGCAGCGGCAGGGCGACGTTGTCGCCGACCGTCATCGAAGTGAACAGCGCCCCGCCCTGGAAGCTGACGCCCAACTGCCGGCGCAGCGCCATGCGCTGGCGATAGCCGCTGCGCCAGACATCGACGCCCAGCAACCGCACCGTCCCCGCCGCCGGCCGCTGCAAACCCAGCAGATGCCGCAACAACGTGCTCTTGCCGGACCCGGAACCACCCATGATGACCCGGATTTCCCCCGGCATCACGCGGAAATCCACCCCATGCAGAATGCGCCGCCGCCCGTAATAGGCATCCAGACCGTGGACGTCGATGACGGGCGCGACCTCGGTCGCGCCGGGAATCGGGAATGGGGAATCGGGAATCGTCAAGCCGGCATCCCCTTGCGGCAGCGCTGCATTGACCATTCCCGATTCCCCATTCCCGATTCCCGTTCTCACCGATTCAGGAAAAACGAGAACAGCATGTCGGCCACGACCAGGGCGCTGATCGACAGCACCACGGCGCGGGTGGTGGCGCGGCCGACGCCTTCGGCACCGCCGGTGACGGAGAAGCCGGTGCTGGTGCCGATCAGGGTGATCAGCACGGCAAACACCACCGATTTCGACAATCCCTCCCACAGGTCGCGCGGTTCCAGCACTTCCAGGGTCTGGATCAGGTAGGCGTCGAGGCTCATCTGCAGCGGCGCGGCGGAGTACAGGCCGGCACCGATCAGGGCGGAGACGTCGGCCAGCACGGTCAGCGTCGGCATCATCACCAGCATGGCGATCAGCGCCGGGGCGACCAGGTAGCGCACCGGCTCGATGCCGATCACCGCCAGTGCATCGACCTCCTGCGACACCACCATCGAGCCCAGCCGCGCGGCGTAGGCCGAGCCGGTCCGTCCCGCCACCACGATGCCGGTGATCAGCGCGCCGAACTCGCGGGTGATCGACTTGCCCGCCGCCACCACCACCTGCGCCTCGGCACCGAATTCGCGCAGCGCGGCGATGAACTGGATGCCCAGCATCACGCCGATGGTCAGCGACAGCAGGCAGACGATGGGAATGGCGTCGACACCGACCTGGCGCATCTGCTCGGCGATCATGCGCAGGCGCACCGGCTGCCCGCGACGCCAGCCGAACAGCGTCAACTGCACGCTTTCGACCAGCAGCATGGCGGCATAGCCGACCGCGCCGACCGCCTGCACGGTGCGTCGTCCGAGTCGCTCCAGCGGTTGCAGCAGGAGTTCCATCAGCCGCTCAGGCGAGTTGCTCGCGCAGGGTGAACACGCGGTCCAGCCGCGCCAGCCGCAGCACTGCCTTCACCGCGTCGGAAGCCTCCAGCAGCACGAACACCTGGCCGCGCCCGCGCGCCTGCTGGAAGCCCTCGACCAGGGCGGCGATGCCGGAGGAGTCGATGTAGCTGACCGCCGCCAGATGCACGGCGACCTTGTCCGAGCGCTTGAGCGCATCGAGCACGGCGGCGCGCACCTGCTGCGACCAGGACATGTCCACCTCGCCGGCCAGCCGGACCACGCGGTATTCGCCATCCACATCGGTATTGCATGTCTTCATCGGAAACCCCGTTGCCTGTCGTCGTCGATGCCCGCCGCGCCGCCCTCAGATCACCACCGGGCGCAACTGCTTGTGCATGCGCAGCCGGTTGCCGCCGCCGGGCTCGGGCAACAACTGCCAGGCGTCCATGGTGGCGTCGATGATGTTGACGCCCAGTCCGCCGGGCCGGCACTCGTCCAGATCGCGCGGGCGCAGCCGGTCCGGGTCGGCGCTGGGCGCGCGGTCGATCAGGTCGAAGCGCAGGGCCGGACCATCCTGCCAGACTTCGAGCCGGATCGGCCGCTCGCAGGGCCCGCCATAGGCGTGGCGGATGACGTTGCTGGCCGCCTCGTCGATCGCCAGCACCAGCGCCTGGCGCAGTTCCGTGCCGACGCCGGCAGCGGACAGCGCCTCGCCGAGGCCGTGGCGCATGGTCGCCAGCTCGCCGGGTTGGGCGGGAAAATCGTGCGCGAACACGCACTGCTCGCCGGCCGGGCGGCCTTCGATGCCGAGCACGGTGATGTCGTCGGTGACGCGCAGGGTGCGCAGCTCGCGGAACAGATGGCGCAGACGCGCCTCCAGCGGCAGTTCGGCATGCTCGGTGAGCAGCGCCTCGACGCCGTCGATGTCCAGCGTGTGGCCGCTGCTGTCGCGGACATCGGTGACGCCGTCGGAAAACAGGTACAGCGCGGCATCGACCAGATCGCAACGCTGCTCGGGAAAGTGCATGCCGGCGAGGATGCCCAGCGGCGGCCCTTCCGCCGGCAGGCGCTGCACAGCGCCGTCGGTGGCGATGCGCAGCAGCGGCGGGAAGCCGGCGCTGGCCCAGGTCGCCTCGCGCCGTGCCGGGTCGTAATAGCCGGCCACGGCGCAGACGAACATGCCCGGCGGGATCGCCTCGCGCAGTTCGTCGTTGGCGCGCGCCAGCCAGTTTCCGGGCGGCAGCCCTTCCTTGCCGGCCCAGCGCAGCAGGCTGGCGCAGCGCACCATCAGGAAGGCGGCATCCAGACCCTTGCCGGCGACATCGCCCAGGGTGAAGGCAATGCGGCCGTCGGGCAGGTCGAAAAAATCGTAGAAATCGCCGGAGATCTCCTGCGCCGGCAGGTTCAGCGCGCGCACCGGGTAGGCTCCGCGTCGGCGACGCGGCAGCAGCGAGCGCTGCAGCCGGCGCGCCATCGACAGCTCGCGCTGGATGCGGTTCTTCTCCACCAGTTCGCCGGCCATGCGGGCGATGTTCAGCGCCAGCGCGGTGGGCGCGGCGAGCAGGCGCAGGGTGTTGCGGTCGGCATCGTCGAACAGGCCGCCGTCGCGCTTGTTGATGATCTCGATGGCGCCGATCACGCCCTGCGCGGTGGTCAGCGGCGTACACAGCACGCTGCGGGTGACAAAGCCGGTACTGGCGTCGACGCGGGCGCTGAAATCCGGATCGTTGCGCGCATCGCGCACCAGTTGGCAGGCGCGTCGCGCCACGGTGCGGCCGACGATGCCGGCACCGGCGGGGATTTCCAGCCCATGGATGTCGACCGGGCCGACGCAGGCCCGGCATTGCAGGGTCGAGCCGTCCGCGCTGAGCATGAACACGGCCGCCGCCTCGGCGCGCATGTGCTCGGTGATGAAGGCGACCGACTCGCGCAGGGTCTGCTCCAGGTCCACCGACACGGCGAGTTGCTGGCTGACCTCCGCCAGGACCGGCAGGAAGTCCGACGAAATGCCGCCGCCCGGCGCGCTGGCTGCGGCGGTCGAGCTCATGTCGGCGGTACGCCCCGCGCCTTGCGTCGGCGCAGCCGGCCCCAGGCCCACGTCAGCGGGCCGGACAGCATGTACAGCGCGGTGATGGCGAACAGCACGCGCGGCGGATCGATCGCCAGGGCAACGAAGATGCCCACCGCCAGCAGGATGGCGACGAAGGGCACGCGCTCGCCCAGCGGCAGGCTCTTGAAACTGGTGTAGCGGACCCGGCTGACCATCAACAGTCCGGCGATCACGGTCAGCGCCAGGGCAAGGAAGGCGACATCGCCACCGCCGCGGCCGAACACGGTGACGGTCCAGATGAAGGACATCATCAGCCCCGCCGCCGCCGGGCTGGCCAGGCCGATGAACCAGCGCTTGTCGACCACGCCGACCTGGGTGTTGAAGCGCGCCAGGCGCAGCGCCGCGCAGGCGGCGTAGAGGAAGGCCACCGACCAGCCGACCTTGCCCCATACCGGCCCGACAAGCTTCAGCGTCGACAGCGACCAGTGGTACATCACCAGCGCCGGGGCCATGCCGAAGCTGACCAGGTCGGCCAGCGAGTCGTACTGGGTGCCGAAATCGCTCTGCGTGCCGGTCATCCGGGCGATGCGGCCGTCGAGGCCGTCGAGCAGGCCGGCGACGAACACCGCGATGCAGGCATCGACGTAATTGCCCGAGGTCGCCGCGATGATCGCGTAGAAGCCCGCGAACAACCCGCCGGTGGTGAACAGGTTGGGCAACAGGTAGATGCCGCGCGCGCGGCGGGATGAGGGAGCGTCGCTGCCGGTCATGAATGTTTCCGCAAGTGGACGCGCAGTGTAACGCAGGCCCATCTTGCCAGCCCCGGGCGACAGTGATTTAGTGGCGGGGTTCAATCAGGAGATTCGCCATGCGCATCCGCCTCGCCCTGCTCCCTGTCGCCGCCCTGCTGCTGTCGCTTGCCCTGCCCGCCTCGGCGCAGGAACTGTATCGGTGGAAGGATGACAAGGGCGTCGTCCATTTTTCGGACAAGAAGCCCGAGGGCGTCACCGCCGAGAAGCGCGAATACAAGGCGCAGGATTTGCCCAGTTCGCGTCTGCCCGGCTCGCAGAACGTGCCGGCCGAAGGGAGTGAGGGCCAGTCCGACGCCGCCGCGCCCGATCCGGCCGAAGCGGCCGCCGCCTGCGCCCGCGCCGAGGAAAACCTGCGCGTGCTGCGGGTCAGCCCGCAGGTCAGCATGGACCTCGACGGCGATGGCGAACCGGAGCTGATCGACGAAGACACCCGGCAGGCGATGATCGCCCGCTACGAAGCCAGTCGCGACCGCCTTTGCGCCGACGTGGCGGCCGTCGACGGCGCGGAGTGAACCGCTTCCTGGTCGGCTTCTGCCTCGCCCTGCTGGCGCTGGCCGTGGCCGCGGCCTGGGTCTGGCATCGGCAGCCGGAATGGCTGCCGGACGGCCTGCGGCAACAGAATCCCAACTCGGTGCGCTACGCGCCGGCCGTTTACCGCTGGAAGGATGCCCAGGGCCACACCCAGGTCAGCGACACGCCGCCGAAGGATCGTCCCTACGAAACCGTGCGCATCGACCCCGACACCAATGTCGTCCCGCACGTCGGCCCGAGCGAGCGCGATGCCCGCCGGCGCGAGTGAGGCGCTTACAATAGCCGGCTGACCCGCCCGGAAGCCGCCCCATGCGCCTGTCGCAATTCCATCTCGCCACCACCCGTGAAACCCCCGCCGACGCCGAGATCGTCAGCCACCAGTTGATGCTGCGCTGCGGCATGATCCGCAAGCTGGCGGCCGGCATCTACACCTGGTCGCCGCTGGGTCTGCGTGTGCTGCGCCGGGTGGAAGCCGTGGTGCGTGAGGAAATGAACCGCGCCGGGGCCATCGAAATGCAGATGCCGTCGATCCAGCCGCGCGAGCTGTGGGAGGAAACCGGGCGCTGGGAGAAGTTCGGCGGCCAGTTGCTGAAAATCAAGGACCGCAAGCAGGCCGAATACTGCTACGGCCCCACGCACGAGGAAGTGGTCACCGACTTCGCCCGCAACGAGCTGCACTCCTACAAGCAGTTGCCGATCAATTTCTACCAGATCCAGACCAAGTTCCGCGACGAAATCCGCCCACGCTTCGGGGTGATGCGGGCGCGCGAATTCCTGATGAAGGATGCCTATTCCTTCCACCTGACGGCGGAATGCCTGGAGCGCGAATACCGCAACATGCACGCCGCCTATTCGCGCATCTTCAGCCGGCTGGGACTGCGTTTCCGCGCCGTGAAGGCGGATTCCGGCGCCATCGGCGGCGACGCCTCGCAGGAATTCCACGTGCTGGCCGATTCCGGCGAGGACGCCATCGCCTTTTCCGACGCCTCCGATTACGCCGCCAACCTGGAGGCCGCCGAAGCGCCGTTCCCGGCGCAGCCGCGACCGGCTGCGGCCGAGGCGCTGCGCGACATCGAAACGCCGACGCAGAGAACCTGCGAGGAAGTCGCCGCCCTGATGGGAATCGCGCTGCAACGCACGGCCAAGTCGATCGCCCTGATCGGTGCCGACGGCTTCACCCTGGCCCTGGTCCGGGGCGACCACAGCGCCAACGAGGTGAAACTGGCCAAGGCATCGGGCCTTGCCGATTTCCGTCTCGCCAGCGAGGCGGAAATCCTAGAACACCTGGGCAGCGAACCCGGCTTTCTCGGCCCGCTCAACCCGCGCAAGCCGATCACCGTGATCGCCGACCGCACGGTCGCCGCGATGGCGGATTTCGTCGTCGGCGCGAACCGCCCCGGCTACCACGTGGCCGGCGTCAACTGGGGCCGCGACCTGCCCGAGCCGCTGGTCGCCGACCTGCGCAACGTGGTCGCCGGCGATCCCTCGCCCGATGGCCACGGCACACTCGGCATCACCCGCGGCATCGAGGTCGGCCATGTGTTCCAGCTCGGCCAGACATACGCCGAAGCGCTGCAGGCCAGCGTCAGCGACGAGGCCGGCAAGCCGCAGGTGATGCACATGGGCTGCTACGGCATCGGCGTCTCGCGCATCGTCGCCGCCGCCATCGAGCAGAACCACGACGCCGCCGGCATCCGCTGGCCGGAGCCGATGGCACCGTGGCGGGTGGCGGTCTGCGTGATCAACCCCAAGCACAGCCCGGCCGTCGCCGAGGCCGCCGAAGCGCTGTATCGCGAACTGCTCGATGCCGGCGTCGACGCCTGCCTGGATGATCGCGGCCTGCGCCCGGGGGCGATGTTCGCCGACATCGAGCTGATCGGCATCCCGCACCGCGTGGTGGTGTCCGAACGCGGGCTGGCCGCCGCTGCCTTCGAATACCGGGCGCGCGACGCCGAGGCGGCGGAAACGCTGGATCGTGCCGCGCTGCGCGCGCGGCTGGGCCTCGACTGAGGGCCGCCGTCAGCGGCCGATCAGGCGCCGCGACAGCAGGCGCAGCCGGCCGACCAGGCCGCCGGGGCGCAACGCGGGGTCGAGGGATTCCAGCACCTTGGCCTCGTCGCTGGCGAGCTGTCGCGCCAGCCGAGTCTCCCATTCGCGCTTGACCTGCTCACGCTGGATGCGGCTCTGCAACTGGCGGCGCACGTCCTCGGCCACCGCCTCCTGGGCGAAGCTGGTTTCCTCGCGGGCGATGAACCGGCCCAGTGCGTCGAACAATCGGGTATCGAGCTGCTCGGCCTTGAAGCTGCGCGAGCTCTGGCCGAAGCCTTCGAGGTTGCTGAAGGTCATCCGCACCATGCCGCTTTCCTGGTCGCCCTGCACGGTCAGTCCGAGCGGAATCCGGCCCTTGGCCCGCACCCGGGCGGAAATGATCTCGCCGTTGGCATTCTTGCGCACGTCGGTCATGCCGTTGAGCCGCATCTGCTGCAGGGCGCTGATCGCCCCGCGCAGGCGCGGCGTGGCCTCGCCCTCGATCAGCGGGCATTCCTCGCCGGCGACGGTGGCGGCGTAGCCCAGCGCGATCTCGTAGCTGGTCTTGCTCGGTGCTTCCGCGTTCAGCGTATAGGCCGGTTCGACATGGGCGACGATTTCGCCGTAGCCGGGCAGCTGATAGGTCACCCGGGCGCGCTTTTGCAGATAGCCCAGTTGCTCGGTCAGCCGGCGCAGGTAGGCCTCCAGCTCGCGCAGCGCCGGTTGCGTGCGCTCGCGCCAGGCGGTTTCGCGCGACTCGGCATCGGCCTGGCGCTGCGCTTCCTGTTCGCGCCGACGCCCGGCTTCCTTTTCCAGTTCTTCGAGCAGACTCATGTCGGTACCGACGGCCCCCGGGAACCGGAGAAAATACGTCGCCGTGAACGCCGCGGCAAGGGGTGGCATGGAACGCGTCGGCGCGCAAGGGCCGTTCGACATGTCGTGGATAATGCATCATCGGCGCAGGCGATGGTTATTCACATCGGCGGAAAACCCTGCAATAATTCAGACATCCGGGATAAACCGGACAGCCGAAACCACGGAGAACACGATGAGCATCGACTTTAGCCAATACACCCCCGCCCAGCTCGACGAAATCATCCAGGCCGCCAATGACCAGAAGCGCCGCAAGCACCGCGAAATGATCAGCGATGTGCGCCGCAAGGTGATCGCCTTCGCCAAGGCCGAGGGCTACTCGATCGAGGAGCTGTTCGGCGGTGCCAAGGCCGGCACCGGCCGCAAGGTCGAGCCGAAATACCGCAACACCTCCAATGAGGCCGAAACCTGGTCCGGTCGCGGCAAGCGTCCGCGCTGGCTCGAAGCCCAGTTGAAGGCCGGCAAGACGCTGGAAGACTTCAAGATCTGATGCGTCCACGGGTCGGGACGCGCGCTGCGCGTGTCCCGCGCCCGGAAACCCCCGTTCCGGCCCCGCGCCGATCAGAGATTGTGCCGGGCCGGCACCAGCAGGTTTCCGAACAGCAGGCCGGCGACCAGCGATACCAATATCGCGAATAGCGTGAATCCGGTATCCAGACTGAGCGCCACATCACGTTCCAGCACAAAGTTCAGGCCGCGGAAACCGACGCTGCCCGGCACCAGCAGAATGATACCGGGAACCCGGACCACGGCACCCGGTCGGCGAAAGCAGCGCGCATACAAATTGGCCGCCGCACCGATCACCAGACCGGCCACGAATACCCCGGCCTCGCCGCCCAGTGCGGCTCCGGTGTGGCGGGTACACAGAAAGCCGAGCCAGGCCGCCGCCATCACCACCGGATAATCGCGCCGATCGGCACGGAACAGCACCGCGAAAGCATAGGAACCGACCAGCAGGGCGACCCAGTCCAGCCAGGCCGGCTGGACGATGACGACCGATTCCGGAACCGTCCAGCCCAGCGCCTGCGCCAATTGCGTGCCGGCCACCGCGCCGAAGGTCAGTTTCAGCAGCACCGCCATCGCCCCGGCGAAGCGCGCACTGCCGGACACCAGATGCTGGCTGGACAGTTCCGACACCGCGTTGGTCAGCATCAGGCCGGGCAGCAGGACGATCACCGACGATACCACCACCGCCTGCACCGGCAGCGGCGTGACATGGTGGGCGATCAGATAGACCAGCACGGTGGCGAACAGGGCGGACAGCGCGTCCAGCGCCTCGGCCAGTCGCGGCCGGCCGCTGCCGAGGATCGACAGCGCACCGATCAGCCAGCCGATGCAGGCGGCGCTGGCGATGCCCGACCAGCCGGTACGGAACAGCGCGGCGACGCTGGCCGAGGTCAGACCGAAGCTGAAGATGGTCAGGGCGGCACCGCGTCGGCTCGGCAACCGTTTCAGCGCTTCCAGCGCCCGTGCACCGGCGTTCAGACCCATTTCCCCGCGCATCACCTGTTCGGCGATGGCGTCGGCCTGGCACAGCTTGCGCAGGTCGATCTCGCCCGGCTCCAGACGGATCACCCGCGTGGTTTCGCCGGCGGCCGGGTCGTCCGGGTCGCCAAACGACAGGATCAGGCCGGTCGGGTTGGACCACGGATTGCAGACCAGCCGCAGCCGCGCCGCAATGGCGCAGATCGCGCCTTCCAGGCGCTGCGCGGTGGTGCCGACGGCGTGCAGGCTCCTGGCCAATTGGGTGACGAAATCGATGCGGTCGGAAAAACTGGCGTCGGTCATGGGATGGCGCGGGCGGCGTCGGCGGGGCGGCAGCTTGCATCAAAACCCGGCGTCGGTCATGCGCCTGCGCCGGCGTCATTCATGCGCCGGCCGGGCGACAGGCCCGAAGCCGTGCCGACGCAGCGCCTATAATCGGCCAATCGACCCCCGCCACGAGTCGGAATAAGGCATGAGCGAACGCGAATACATGGAATACGATGTCGTCACCGTCGGTGCCGGGCCGGCCGGTCTCGCCTTCGCGATCCGACTCAAGCAGCTCAAACCCGAGCTGTCGGTCTGCGTGATCGAAAAATCCAGCACAATCGGCGCGCACATCCTGTCCGGCGCGGTGATCGAGCCGCAGCCGCTGGATGAACTGCTGCCGGGCTGGCGCGAGAATCCGCCGCCGATCTGCGTGCCGGCCGGCGAGGACGAGTTCTGGCTGCTGAGCAGGACCGGCGGCCGCAAACTGCCGTTCGTGCCGCCGGGCATGCGCAACCACGGCAACTTCATCGTCTCGCTGGGGGCGATGTGCGCCTGGCTGGCACCGCAGGCCGAGGCGCTGGGCGTGGAAATCTATCCCGGCTTCGCCGCCGCGCAGGTCCATTACAACGAGGACGGCTCGGTCGGCGGCGTCTGCATCGGCGACATGGGCGTCGCCAAGGACGGCTCGCACAAGCCGACCTATGCCGAGGGCATCGACATCCGCGCCCGCCTCACCGTGCTCGCCGAGGGTGCCCGCGGCAGCCTGACCAAGCAACTGGTGAAACGCTTCGAACTGGACCGCGACAGCGATCCGCAGGGCTATTCCATCGGCATCAAGGAGCTTTGGCAGTTGCCCGAGGGCCGCGTCACGCCGGGCAAGATCGTGCACAGCTTCGGCTGGCCGGCCGATTCGCGCACCTACGGCGGCAGTTTCCTCTATCACCTGGACGACAACCGCGTCGCGCTCGGCTATGTCTCCGGCCTGGATTATTCCGATCCGCATTACCGGCCGTGGGAGGCCTTCCAGCAGTGGAAGCACCATCCGCTGATCAAGCCGCTGCTGGAAGGCGGCAGCATCGTTTCCGCCGGCGCGCGGGCCATCGTCACCGGCGGCTACCAGTCGCTGCCCAGGGTCGAGATGCCCGGCGCGATGCTGATCGGCGACGGTGCCGGCCTGCTCAACGTGCCCAAGGTCAAGGGCACCCATCAGGCGATCCGCAGCGGCATGCTGGCCGCCGAGCACGTCGTCGCCGTCGGCGACAGCCAGGGCTGGGACGCCCGCCTGCGCGGCTCGGTGGTGATGAAGGAACTGAAATCCGTCCGCAACATCAAGCCCGGCTTCAAGAAAGGCCTGTGGATGGGCATGCTCAACGCCGGCTGGGAAACCGTCACCGGCGGTCGCTCGCCGTGGACGCTGAAGAACCACGCCGACTGGTGCAGCCTGCACAAGCTCGGCGAGCACGAACAGCCCAAGCGCGATTACGTCGAGCGCAGCCTCGCCCCGCGCGACCGCCTGGCCGGCGTCTACTTCGCCGCCACCGAGCACGACGAGGACCAGCCGGTGCATCTGAAGGTGGCCGACACCAGCATCTGCGTGACCCGCTGCGTGGAGGAATACGGCAACCCCTGCACCCGCTTCTGCCCGGTCGGCGTCTACGAGATCGTCGAGGAAGAAGCCGGCAAGCGCCTGCAGATCAACGCCGCCAACTGCGTCCACTGCAAGACCTGCGACATCAAGGATCCCTACGAGATCATCACCTGGGTGACACCGGAAGGCGGTGCCGGGCCGAATTACCAGAACCTGTAGCGGGCGTCCGAGCGGCTACACTGGCGGCCATGAACACAGCCGTTTCCACGCCCATCGACCAACTCGCGCCCACCTTGCAGGCGCTGCGCGCTGCGCAGGCGACGCAAGTGCCCGACTTTGCCCAGCGCCGCGACGACCTGCGCCGGCTGCGCGCCGCCTTCAAGGCCGGTCTGCCGGCGATGTGCGCGGCGATGAATGCCGATTTCGGCAATCGTTCGCGGCACGAGACGCTGCTTGCGGACGGCATGACGGTGCTGCGCGAAATCGACGATCTGCTGCGCCATCTGCGCCGCTGGATGCGTCCGCGCCGCGCGCCGCTGGACTGGCTGTTCCTGCCCGGCCGCTCCCAGATCCGCATCCAGCCGCTTGGCGTGGTCGGCGTGATCTCGCCGTGGAACTACCCGGTCAATCTCGCCCTGTTGCCGCTGGCCACCGCCATCGCCGCCGGCAACCATGTCTACCTGAAGCCCTCCGAGCACACCGCGCACACCTCGCAATGGCTGCGCGAGTTGCTGGCCGGGGTGTTCCCGCCCGAGCGCGTTGCCGTGGCGCTGGGTGGCGCGGACGTGGCCGGCGCTTTCGCCGCGCTGCCTTTCGATCATCTGTTCTTCACCGGCTCTACCGCCGTCGGCCGCAAGGTGATGGCCGCCGCCGCGCCAAATCTGACCCCGGTGACGCTGGAACTGGGCGGCAAGTCGCCGTGCATCGTCGCCGACGGTTATCCGCCGGACGTGGCCGCCGCCCGCATCGCCACCGGCAAATGGCTCAATGCCGGACAGACCTGCATCGCGCCGGATTATCTGCTGGTGAGCGCGGCGCAGCGTGATGCACTGGTCGCCGCGCTGCGCAAGGAAATCGCCGTGCGCTATCCGCGCATCGAGGGCAATGCCGACTACACCTGCATCATCAACGACGACCAGTACCGGCGCCTGCGCGGCCTGCTCGACGAGGCGCGCGAACTCGGTGCCGGCGTGGTCGAACTGGCCGAGGTCGACGCCGTGCGCGGCGAAGCCGAACGGCGCATCGCGCCGACCCTGGTGCTGGATCCGCCCGAACACAGCCGGCTGATGCGCGAGGAAATCTTCGGCCCGATCCTGCCCATCGTGAGCGTGCCCGATGTCGACGCCGCCATCGCCTACATCAATGCGCGCGAGCGGCCGCTGGCGCTGTACCACTTCGACCACGACCGCCAGCGCACCGAGCGCGTGTTGCAGGGCACCCACGCCGGCGGCGTCACCATCAACGACACCGTGCTGCACATCGCCCAGGCCGGCCTGCCGTTCGGCGGCATCGGCCCCTCCGGCATGGGCCACTACCACGGCCAATTCGGCTTCCTCGCCTTCAGCAAGCAGAAGCCGGTATTCCGCCAGTCGCGACTGAGCGCGATGGCGCTGTTCAAGCCGCCCTACGGCAAGCTGGCCGATACGCTGATCCGCTTCCTGACGCGTTGATCCCTGCGTCGGCGGCGGTCGTTCGGAGCGTGTGCCGATCCGCAACGGCGGGGGGCTGCGATGCGGCGCTCAGCGATCCAGCACCGGCGGCAGCGGACAATGCAGGCAGGCACAGATGGTGCGCAGCAGCTCCGCCTCGGCGACGTTGATGCGGCCATCGTGGCTGCAGGTCAACACCAGCCCTTCGACCAGCAGTTCCTTGCCCATCGGCTCCAGTCCATCGAGCGCCGACAGCGCGCCGTCCATCGCCGCCACCCAGTCGGCCGGCGGCCGGTAGCGCAGGGCGATGCCGGGCAGCACGCGGGAAACGCCGCTGGCGTGGGCCTGGGCGGCTTGCAGCGGGTCGGCGTGGCCGTGCCGGGCCAGTACCGAGAACAGGTCGCCGACGGCCTGCGCACAGGCGGCCAGCTTGCGCCGCCCGGTGGGCGCGTAGCGCGACGGGTCCAGTGCTTCGATCACCTGCCGGCGCAGCATCCGCGCCAGGCAGTATTCGAACAGGCCGATCCGGCCATCGAGGTGGATCAGCGCGTCGCTGCAGTCGATGAATACCTTCAACTGCGGTCGCGGACGACGGCGCAACGCGGGGAAGGCCAGTGCCGCCAACGGCAGGCGCAGCGCCGGATGCAGGGCGTCGGCGGCGGATAGCATGGCGTGCACGCGGGTCAGCGTTTCCGCGCCCATGCTGTCGCCGACCAGGTCGAGTTGACGGCTGCGCAGGCCGGCGTCGGCGTCCAGCAGCAGGGCCAGCACCAGCGCCATCGAGCCATCGTGCGAGCGCGCCGCCGCCATCAACAGGGCCGGCATCGCGCCGTGCAGTTCACCGGCGTGGCGGTAATCGTCGCTGGCCGGCGCGGCGACCTGCCTGACCACGGCGGCCGGCGACACGCCGACCTCGTCGCCGACGCGCGGCAGCACCGCGCCACCCTCGCCGCCATCGAGGCCGAGCACGCGGTCCTCGGCCAGGCCGTTGGGCGGCGTCTTGCGGTAATGCGTCTTCAGCGCAGCCAGCGCCTTGCCGTCGAAGGTCGGCTCCAGCGCCTGGATGCGCGCCAGCAGCGGCGGATGGGTCGCCATCAGGGCGGAATAGCCGACGCCGTCGCCGAACAGCATGTGGCTGACCTCCTCGGTATCCGCCGCCGCCAGCTTCGAGCCTTCGGACACCCCGGCGATCTTCTTCAGCGCCCCGGCCAGGCCTTCGGTCTGGCGGGTGAACTGCACCGCCGAGGCATCGGCCAGATATTCGCGCTGGCGCGACACGCCGGCCTTGATCAGGCGGCCGAAGAACAGGCCGATGTAGCCCAGCACCAACAGTGCCAGCGCGGCGACCATGATGCCGGCACCGTCGCGGGAGTTGCCGCGACTGTGCTGCAGCACCTTGCGCCCGGCCACCGCCAGCACCAGGATGCCGAACAGCACGCCCATCAGGCGGATGTTGAGGCGCATGTCGCCATTGAGCACGTGGCTGAATTCGTGCGCGATCACGCCTTGCAGCTCGGCGCGGTTGAGGCGGTCGAGCGCACCACGGGTGACCGCGATGGCGGCGTCGTTGGCGGAATAGCCGGCGGCAAAGGCATTGATGCCGGCCTCGCGCTCGAGCACGAAGATTTCCGGCACCGGCACGCCGGAGGCGATGGCGATCTCCTCGACCACGTTGCGCAGCCGGCGCAGCGCCGGATCGACGGTGTCCTGCGCCACCGCGACCCCGCCCAGCTCGCGCGCGACCACGCCGCCGCCGGCGCGCAGGCCGGCGATGCGCACCAGCGAGGCGAGGCCGATCACTGCGCCGGTCACCACCGCAACACCCGCGAACACGCCGCCGTGGCTGCGTGCGAAGCCCATCAGGCCACCCGACTCGGCGATCGTCGTCGGCGAGGCCACGCCCAGCGCCAGCAACAGGCTGGCGCTGACCGCAACGATGATGCAGGCGACAGCCAGCGTGAACAGGATCACCAGACGGCGACTGCCGCGCCGCGCCACCTCCTGTCGCTCGAAGAAGTTCATCGTCGCGCGCTCCCCGCCGCCCGGCCCATCGCGGGCCGCAGCGCCGTGATCAGAACTGCACCTTTGGTGCCTCGCGCTTGTGCGCCTCGTCCATGCCGATCTCCAGCAACGCGGCCGGCAGGAAGTTGAACATGCCGGCGATGATGCTGTTGGGGAACATCTCGCGACGGTTGTTGTAGCCCATCACCTGGTCGTTGTAGGCCTGGCGGGCGAAGGCGACCTTGTTCTCGGTGGTGGTCAACTCCTCGCTGAGCTGCATCATGGTCTGGTTGGCCTTCAGGTCCGGATAGCCCTCGGACAGGGCGAACAACCGGCCCAACGTCTGCGACAGCGCGTTCTCCGCACCGGCCAGCTTCTGCATCGATGCGGCGTCGCCGGGGTTGGCCGCGGCCGCCTTCTGCGCATCCACCGCGCCGCTGCGCGCGGCGATCACCGCCTCCAGCGTTTCGCGTTCGTGCGCCATGTATTTCTTCGCGATCTCGACCAGGTTGGGCACCAGGTCGTGACGCCGGTTGAGTTGCACGTCGATCTGCGCAAAGGCGTTCTTGTAGGCGTTGCGGCCGGAAACCAGACCGTTGTAGATGCCGATGATCCAGAACACCAGCACCGCCACGATGGCGAGGAAAATCAGGAAACTGAGCATCGGTATCTCTCCTGTGGAAGGCGGACGGAGCCGGGCGCGTTACCGAGCGGGTCACTCGGCGGTGCGCGCCAGGCCCTAGAATGACGCCACCCCAAGCATACTGAAAGGTCCGCGCCACTGTGAGCACGGGACGTCGACTCGCCCTCGTTGTGACATTGGCCCTGCTGTGCGCCGCGTTTCCGCCGGCGGCGACGGTGGGCAGCGTGCAGGCCGCCGCGCGACCGGCCGAGGCGCGCCAGGCACAGGCGGCGGCACGCCAGGTCGAGGCGCTGGCGCAGCGCGTGGTCGACGAGGCCAAGGTGGTCGGCCTCGCCATCGCCATCGTCCACGACGGCGAAGTGATCAGCGAGGCCGGCTACGGCACCACCACGGCCGGCGGCAAGGAAGAGGTCGACGCCGACACCGTGTTCCGCATCGCCTCGCTGTCGAAGACCTTCGCCGGCACGCTGGCGGCGATGCTGGTGGAGGAAGGCGCGCTGCGCTGGGACAGCCGCATCGCCGACCAGTTGCCCGAGTTCAAGCTGCGCGACATCCATGCCGCGCAGCGCCTGACCGTGCTCGACATCCTCACCCATCGGGTCGGCCTGCCCTTCCACACCTACGACCGCGACCTGGAAGCCGACCAGCCCTATCCGCTGCTGGTCGCCAAGCTCGGCGATGCGCCGACCGCCTGCTCGCCGGGCGATTGCTACGGCTACCAGAACATCGCCTTCAGCCTGGTCGGGGACATGGTGTTCGCCGCCACCGGCAACTTCTACGCCTATCAGGTCGAGCGCCGGCTGTTCCATCCGCTGGGCATGTACAACGCCTCGTTCGGCCGCGACGCCCTGGAAGCCAGCGCCCGCTGGGCGCAGCCGCACGTCCGTCGGCGTGGCGGCTGGAACGCGGTGCGGCCGAAGGAAACCTATTACCGCATCCCGCCCGCCGCCGGCGTCAACGCCAGCGTCGGCGATCTCGCGCAATGGATGCTGGCGCAACTGGGCGAGCGGCCGGAGGTGGTCTCGCTCGATGTGCTGAAGGCGATCCAGGCCCCGCAGGTGGTCACGCCCGGAGAGATGCGCAGCGGCGGCTGGCGCAACGAGCGTGTGCGCGATGCGCATTACGGCATCGGCTGGCGCGTGTTCGACTATGCCGGCCAGCCACTGGTGTTCCATGCCGGCGCAGTGCAGGGCTATCGCGCCATGCTCGGCATGCTGCCCAAACAGGGCTTCGGCATCGTGGTGCTGTGGAACTGCGAGAGCGCCGCGCCCAGCGGTCTGATGGCGACCGCGCTGGATCGCATGCTGGGCCTGCCGGACCGCGACTGGACCGGCCTCAACGCCGCGCCGCGTTCACGCCGACGCTGAGCGCGCCGTCACGCGCGAATGGCAGTGAACGGGTTTCCTGTGCGATGCGCCTGTAGCAAAGACGCTCCCTTCCCGCCTGGGCTGCGCGGGAAGGGAGTACCACGGCAACCGGCCTAGAGCGCCGGGGCCGGAGCAGCCGGAGCAGGCGTCGCCGCTTTCTTCGCGGCCTTCCTGGCCGGCGCCTTCTTCGCAGCGGCCTTCTTCGCCGGAGCTTTCTTTGCGGCGGCTTTCTTCGGTGCAGCCTTCTTCACGGCGGACTTCTTCGCTGCCGCCTTCTTGGCAACGGTCTTCTTGGCAGCAGCCTTCTTCGGTGCCGCCTTCTTGGCAGCAACCTTCTTCGCGGCGGCCTTCTTCACGACAGCTTTCTTCGCTGTCGCCTTCTTGGCCACGGCCTTCTTCGGTGCCGCCTTCTTCGCAGCAACCTTCTTCACGGCGGCTTTCTTCGGTGCTGCCTTCTTGGCGGCGACTTTCTTCACGGCAGCCTTCTTGGCGGCCGGTTTCTTGGCGGCGGCCTTCTTGGCCGCGGGCTTCTTTGCAGCAACTTTCTTGGTGGCCATTGTCGGGTGAACTCCTCGTCGGATTGAACGGGAACAGCAGGTGCCCAGAGCACGGCGTCAACGACGCCGCATACGAAAACGCCCGTGCCGAAAAGCGGGCACGGGCGTCGTATCCATCGTCGGTCCGTTCGACCGACTTCCAGGTTGCGCAAAGTTCGAGGGAGGGAAGCTCACCGTCCGCTCCAGTCGACTGGATCGGCTCGCGCGAATGTGTTCGCGTGAAGTGCTGCGCTCGACTCCCGGATCACTCACCGCAACCTGCATAAGCAACAGTTCGGCGAAAACTAATCACGCGTCATCACAGTGTCAACACGATCAACGCGCAGCGCTGTCGAGCAGCGCGCCATCGATGCGTCGATGGCGCATGCAATGCATGGTCGGATGCGTGATGGCGACATGCCACCGAATCGTTGACGCCCTTCGCGTGATCCGCTGTAACCCGCATGGCACAAGGGTTTGCGTGTCATGTCGATGACATCCCGCAGGGCTTTGCCGCTGCATCCATCGTCATGGATGGGCGATGCAATGAATGATGAAGAAAAGATGCGCGATCAGGCGATCAATGACGGCGTCGATGCGCCGCGACGACAACGATTGCGCAAACCCGCAGCGACCGACAGGGCGACACGACGTCGCATCGACCGCGTGTGCGACGCCGATCGCGCGCGGGCGCAACCGGCGTCGACAGTCCGATCAGTCCGACTCGTCGTCGATGGAAGCGGCGTACTCGTCCGGCGACAGCAGCGCCTCGACGGCGGACAGATCATCGACGTCGAGGGCGAACAACCAGCCGTCGCCGAAGGCGTCTTCGTTGATCGTCTCCGGCTTGTCGGCGAGTCCTTCGTTGATCGCCGCCACGGTGCCGGACAGCGGCGCGTAGATGTCCGACGCCGCCTTCACCGATTCGACCACCGCCACGCCCTGGCCGGCGTCGACGTGATCGCCCACGGTCGGCAGTTCGACGTAGACCAGGTCGCCCAGTTGCGACTGCGCATGGTCGGAAATGCCGACGACGACGCGACCGCCGTCTTCGACGCGCACCCACTCGTGGGACTTGAGGAATTTCAGATCGCCGGGAATCTCGTTCATCGTCAGGAACTCCGCGCAAACGCGCCGTGGCAATGGAAGGAATGCAGCGGCGCGATTGTAGCCGAGCCGCAGCGAAGATCAGACGCCCGGCGCAGCCTGGCCGTCGCGCACGAAGGGCGGCTTGACCACGCGCACCGGGCAGTCGCGGCCACGGATGTCGACCACGATGTCGCCGGTCTCGCCGGCCGGCACGCGGGCCAGCGCGATCGACTTGCCGAGCGTCGGCGAGAAGCTGCCCGACAGCACCTCGCCGGCACCGCCGGCGCTGCGCACCGCCTGGCCGTGACGCAGCACGCCGCGCTCGTCGAGCACCAGGCCGATGATCTGCCGGGCGACACCGGCGGCCTGCTGCGCCAGCAGGGCGTCGCGACCGATGAAATCGCGCTCGCCGTCCAGCGTCACCGTCCAGCCGAGGTTGGACTCCAGCGGCGTGGTGCTCTCGTCCATGTCCTGGCCGTACAGCGGCAGACCGGCTTCCAGGCGCAGCGTGTCGCGCGCACCGAGGCCGGCCGGGCGCACGCCGGCATCCTGCAGGCGCTTCCACCAGGCCACGGCGGAGCCGGTCGGCAGGACGATCTCGAAGCCGTCCTCGCCGGTGTAGCCGGTGCGGGCGATGAACAACTCGCCGATGTCGACGGCGCTGAAACGTGCCAGCTTGCGCGCCGTCTCGCGCTCGGCGGGGTCGAGCAGTTCGATGCTGCGCTCGCGCGCGTTGGGGCCCTGCACGGCGATCAGGGCGAGGTCGCGGCGCTCGCTCACGCGCACGTCGAACGCCGCCGCCTGCGCGGTGATCCACGCCAGATCTTTGTCGCGGGTGGCAGCGTTGACCACCAGGCGGAAGAACTCGTCGCCGAGGAAGTAGATGATCAGATCATCGATGATGCCGCCGCGCTCGTTGAGCATGCAGGTGTACAGCGCCTTGCCGTGCTTCTTCAGCTTGCCGACATCGTTGGCGACCAGGCGGCGCAGGAAATCGCGCGCCCCTGCACCGTGCAGGTCGACCACGGTCATGTGGGAGACATCGAACATGCCGGCGTCGCGGCGCACCGCATGGTGCTCCTCGATCTGCGAGCCGTAGTGGATCGGCATGTCCCAGCCGCCGAAATCGACCATCCGCGCGCCGAGTTCGCGGTGCGTGGCGTTGAGGATCGTGGAGTGCGTCATGACCGGACCATCGCTGTGGGGGAAAGCGGCGATTATCGCCCAGAGCCGGCAGCGCCGGCGGGCAACGTGGTCGGGATCGGCCAAGGCGGCGGGTGCAGCGAGGGGTGGCCAGCCTCGGCGACGTGGTCCGGTTCCGTTGCAAACTCGCCCCAGGCCGCCACAACCGGGTTGAGCATGGTCCGGCCAGGGTGGCTGGCCGAACCGGGAATCGGACCAGGCCGCCGCCGAGGCCGGCCAGTTCGAATCATTGCCTGTTGCGAAGGACAGGCCGGACGCGCCTACCGTCACGTCCTCGCAACGCGCCGGCAAGAAGGCATCGTCTTCCTGCGGGTTTGCCATGCCTGCGCCCGGATCGGGTCTCGCGGAGCACGGCAGCGCGTCATCGTTTGCGCATGCTATTCATTCTCATTACCAACTGCAAACACTGACGCACCACGTGCTCACTCGGCCGGCTCGACGCGCAGCACCATGCCCTCCACCGCCACCACGCGCACCCGCGCGCCCTGCGGCAGATCGTCGCCCTCCACCGTCCACAGCGCGTCGCCGGCCTGCGCCTTGCCGCGACCGTTGCTGATCGGCGCTTGCAGGGTGAGCACGCGACCGAGCAACTGCTCGCCGCGACGGTTGAGCAGCGGCTGGTCGGAGTGCGTGTCCGGGTTGCGCCGCCGCCAGCGCCAGCCGATGGCCACGGCGACGACGGCGTAGAGGCCGAACAGGCTCCATTGCACCCAGGGCTCCGGCGCGGCGAGCAATACCGTCAATCCCATCGCCGCCGCAGCGAAACCCAGCCACAGCATCAACGCGCCGGGCAACATCGCCTCGGCGGCAAACAGCAGCAGGGCCAGGCCCAGCCAGAACCAGAACGTGTACATCCACTGCATGATGCGTCCTCGCGATTGTCCGCTGCTCTCGTCCCGGTCAGGACGCCGTGCCCGGTGCGCCGGACTGGTTGGTGCGGGTCAGTTCGACGATGCCGGCCAGCGAGCCGAGCACGCCGGTGGTCTCCATCGGCAGCAGCAGGGTCTTCTGGTTCGGCGAACCGGCGAACTCCTTCAGCGCCTCGACGTATTTCTGCGCGACGAAGTAATTGATCGCCTGCACGTCGCCCTTGGCGATCGCCTGGCTGACCATCATCGTCGCCTTGGCCTCGGCCTCGGCCAGCCGCTCGCGCGCCTCGGCGTCACGGAAGGCGGCCTCGCGGCGGCCTTCGGCCTCCAGCACGGCGGCCTGCTTCTCGCCTTCCGCACGCAGGATCTCCGCTGCCCGGTGGCCTTCGGCTTCCAGAATGTTGGCGCGCTTCTCGCGCTCGGCCTTCATCTGCCGCGCCATCGAATCGACCAGATCGCGCGGCGGCTGGATGTCCTTGATCTCGATCCGGTTGACCTTGATGCCCCAGGGATGGGTCGCCTCGTCCACCACGATCAGCAGCTTGGCATTGATCTCGTCGCGCTTGGACAGCGATTCGTCGAGGTCCATCGAGCCGAGCACGGTGCGGATGTTGGTCATGGTCAGATTGAGGATGGCGATTTCCAGTTGCGCCACCTCGTAGGCCGCCTTGGCGGCATCGAGCACCTGATAGAACACCACGCCGTCGACCTTCACCACCGCGTTGTCGCGGGTGATCACGTCCTGCGAGGGCACGTCGAGCACCTGCTCCATCATGTTCATGCGATGGCCGATGCGGTCGATCCACGGCACGATGAAGCCGAGACCGGGGCGCAATGCATGGGTGTATCGGCCGAATCGCTCGACCGTGTATTCATAGCCCTGCGGCACCGAGCGCACACCCTTCATCACGGTAACCAGGGCGAAAACCAGCACGACCATTCCAAACCACATGAATCCTCTCCTTGCCTGAGGGAAAAGCGGGAACCGGCCCGCGCCACGGCCTTCGATGGCGACGATCCGCGCCGTTGCCGCCCATGTTAGCCGAGGCCGCCGAATCCGCCGTCGCCTTGACGGACCCGGTGCCGATCCGTGACCGCCGATCCGGCCATTGCATCCTCACGGCGCGCCGACCCAAGCTGCGCTAAGCTTTCCTCCCCGACCTGCCTTGCGGATTGACCGACATGAAGAAAACGCTCCTGTCCGGCTGCATCGGCGCTGCGCTGCTCGCGGCCAGCCTGCCCGCCGCCGCGATCACCAATATCGAAACCAATGCCACCATTCCGTTCAGTTTTTCCAACCCGGGTGCGCGCAGCCTGGCCATGGGCGGTGCCTTCCTCGGCCTGGCCGACGACGCCACGGCGGCCTACACCAACCCCGCCGGGCTGACCCGGCTGGGCATTTCCAAGCAGTTTTCCGCCGAGTTCCGGCAACTGTCGTTCGAGACGCCGTATGCCGCCAGTGGCAACTTCGGCATCCGTCCGTTCGACCTGTCCGGCGTCAACTACAACAAGGCCTCCGACGACGCCAACGAACTGGCCTTCATCGCCGCCGTGCTGCCGCAGGAAAACTGGTCGCTGGCGTTCTATCGCCACCAGTTGCTCAATTACCGCAACGGCTACACCAACCAGCAGATTTTCTTCCCCGCCGATTTCACTTTCGACGACCTGAGCGGTTACTTCACCCTGCCCTACACGGCCACTGCCGATCTCTCCATCGAGAGCTACGGCATCAGCTTCGGCCACAATCTCACCGACACGCTGTCCTGGGGCATCGGCATCGCCCATCACCGCTTCGAGATCGACACCTTCAACGAGCGTTTCAATCCGCTGTTGAACAACGCGGTGATCTTCCGCAACGTGCAGAGCGGCAGCGACAACGACATCAGCTTCAACGTCGGCCTGCTGTATCGCAGTTCGGACCGCTTCAGCATCGGCCTGAGCTATCGCAGCGCGCCCTCCTTCGATTATCAGGTGCGCAGCACCTTCGTCGACACCGGCGAGGAAACCGCCAACTTCACCACCCGGTTGAAGTCGCCGGACAGCTTCGGCCTTGGTTTCAGTTGGCGCGCCAGCGACCGCCTGACGCTGAACCTCGACGTCAACCACGTCGGCTATTCCAACCTCAGCCGGCAGGTCGACGACGCCTTCTTCAGCGGCAACTACGCCAACCTCAGCAATCCCGTGCTGCTGCGCAGCTTCGCGGTGAAGGACCGGATCGAGCCGCGGGTCGGCATGGAATACGCCTTCGACACCGCGCATCCGTTCTTCCTGCGCGCCGGTGCCTGGCGCGAGAGCCAGCGCTCGCTGAAGTTCATCGCCAATCCGGACGACAGCCTGTTCGCCAACGATCCGGTCGAGGCCTACGCCGAGGCGGTGCTGTTTTCCGCCGGCGAGGACGTGAACCACTATTCGCTGGGCTTCGGCTGGGCGTTCTCGCGCTTCCAGCTCGATTTCGCCTACGACCACGCCGACACCCAGGACACCTTCTCGCTGTCCGGCGTGCTGCGCTGGGATTGACCGGCACGCGAAGCGGCCGCCGCCAACCGGCGGCCGGCGCGCGCCTCAGCGGCTGTCTTGGACGAAGGCGCGAAAGCGCGGTGGAAACAGCACCGCATCCGCCGTGATGTTGGCCTGCGTGCGGCGCGCCGCGCGCAGTTCATCACGCGCCGCCGACAACTCGCTCGCCGGCGTGTCGGACAGCTCGGCCTGGGCATGGCGGACGGCGGCGCGCAACAGATGCAGTTGGGCGCGGGCGCGGGTATCGGCAAGCGCTGCCGGGTCGGCGCGCAGCAATTCGCTGTAGCGGCCCTTCAACCAGGCATCGACCGCTTTGCGCAACGCTTCCGGCGCGGCCGCGGCGCTGCTCGCGGCAGGTCGCGCCGCAGGTCTTGGCGTCGGTTGCGAAACCGGCGTCTGCACGGCGGGCGTTGCCGGTCGTGGCGGAGTCGAAGCCGCCGCTGGCGCTTGCGGTGGCGCGCTGGCGACAGCCGGCGGCGGCGTCGCCGGCGTGGCCTGCGCCAGTTGCTGCCGACATTCGGCCAGGCCGCGATCCTGCTGCGTCTTGAAGTCCTTGATCTTCGCCAGTACGGCCGGATCGTTGGCGCTGTCCTGCCAGTATTCGAGGGCGCGCGAGCAGGCACCCTGCTTCCACGCCGCATAACCGGCCCAGTAGTACGGCGCGTAGTCGCGAAACACCACGCCCTCGAAGCGCTTGCGCTCGCTGGCGGTCGGCTCCTCGCGCGCCGCCTGGCGGAACAGGCGCTCCGCCTCGGCCCATTGCGATTGCCGCACGGCGCGTTCGCCGAGCGCGTAATCGCGTTTCCAGTCCGCCGCCGCCGGCAGGGCGAGCAGGACCAGCAGCAGGACGATCCAGCGCAGGCGATCAGGGCGCATAGCCGGCCCGCTTCAGGTAATCGTCCACGCTCAGCGTCGGGAACCCGGCCGCCACCCGCTCCTCGCCCTTCGGCGACAGATTGACCACCCGCACCATCGCCTGACCGACCTCGGGATGACGGAAGGTGACGCGGTAGGTGCCGGCCTGCGCCGGCAGGCGCAGCGGCGTGCTGCGGTCGGCGGGCAGTTCCACCGCCGCGCCGTCGGACTGGTCGATCACCGATTCCACCAGCGCCCAGGGATAGGCGTCGAGCAGCAGCAGGCCCTGGCGCGCCAGTCGCTGCGCCTGCGCCTGCGACTCGACATCCTGCCGACGGCCATACAGCGCCACCGCCAGGCCGCGCACTTCCGCGGTGCCGGCGCCGAGCGTGGTTTCGACCACTTCCACCGCCGGGGCGAGGCTTTCCAGGCGTTCCGCGCTGGCCGTCTCGACATCCACCCGCATGCCGTCGACCAGTTGCTTGCGCAGGCGCAGGGCGTCGGCGTCGCGCGGGTCGGCCCTGAGCAGGGCGGCCAGCGGCGTGACCACGGCACGGGCGGCATCGGCGTCGTCGATGCGCCGGGCCAGCAGGCTGCGCAGCGTATCGAGACGGCTTTCGCGCTCGCGCTGGGCATCGGCCTGCGAGCGGCGGGCCTGCAGACGACCGGCCAGGGCGGCGATCTCGCGGTCGCTGCCGTAGGTGCGCTGGGCGGCGTCGAGCAGGGCCAGCGCATCGGCCAAGCGGCCTTCCTCGGCCAGCGCCTGCGCCGACTCGCGGATCATCACCGGCAGCCCGGCGCGCAGTTGCAGCGCCTGCGGATTGCGCGGCTCCAGTGCCAGCGCCTGGCCGAGATAATCCTCCACGCTGCGCCCGGCCGGCTCGAAGTAACGCCGCTCGGCAATCGCCCGCCGCGCCTCGACCAGCGCGCGCGCCAGGTTGGCGCGCTGCTCGCCCAGGCGCTGCTCCAGCGCCGCGCGGGCGCTGCGGTAGGCGGGATTGCCGGGCTCGGCCTGCAACGCCTGGTCATAGCGGGCGAACGCGGTGTCGGCGTCGCCGCGCTGCTCGGCCTCGCGCGCCAGCGCCGCCAGCCGTGTGGCCGCCTGCGCCTGCAGGCGCAATGCCTCGGCATTGGCCTTGTCCAGTTCCACCACGCGGGTCAGCGTTTCCACCGCGTTGTCGCCGGCCGGCTCGATCACCCGGCCGGCCTTCAGTTGCCGTCGCGCCTGCGCCAACAGGGCGTCGACGCGCTGGCCGCGCTCGGCCGCCTGGCGGCGTTCCGCCAGCGTGGCGGAAGCCTGTTTCCAGGCCGGCTGGTCGGCAAGCTGGGCCGACATCGCGTCCAGCGCCTTGCCGGCCTCGTCGAGGCGGCCGGCGGCCAGCGCCGCGCGCACCGGTTCGAGCATGCGCTCGGCCAGCGCCGAACGCGCCGCCAGCGCGGCGGCGCTCTGCGCATCCAGTTGCAGCGCCTGGTCGATCAGCGACCAGGCGTCATCGCGATCATTGCCGACCAAGCGACCGGCGCGCTGCGCCGCCGAGGCGCGCGCCAGCAGGGCATCGATGCGACCCTGCCGCTCGGCACCGACCCGGGCGGCGGCAATCGACTGGCGCAGCGCCAGCAGCGCCGGATCGGCCGGGGCCACCGCCAGCGCCTCGCCGATGCGCACCTCGGCGACATCGAAATTGCGCGCCGCCAGCGCCGCCTCGGCCTGCTGGCGAAGCTGGGCGACGATGCCGTCGAGGCGCTGGCGCGCTTCCGGCAAGGCCGGTGCCAATTGCAGCACTTCCTGCAACTTGTCGTAGGCGCTCTCGCCGGCCGGCGTCACCAATTGCTGCTCGGCAATCAGCCGGTCGACCACTTGCAGGCGATCATTGAGCAGGCTGCGCAGGGCCGGATCGAGGTCGCGCTGCGCGGAGCCGCCGAAGGCCAGCCAGACGCCGATGCCGATCAGCAGCGCCAGCCCGACGCCGGCCGCCGGCAGCCACCAGCGCGGACGCGCCGGCGGTGCCCGCCGCCCGCCCATGCGCACGCCGGGCCCGCTGGCCGCAATGGCGCGGCTGGAGTCGGTCGATCCCGACGCTGCCGCGCGGCCCGGCTCGGGCCCAGCGACGCGGCGTGCGCCGGTGTTGATCTGGCTGTCGGAAAAACCCAGCGCGCGCAGTTGTTCCGACGCGCTGTGGCTGGGGTCGATCTGTAGATGCGCCAGCAGCGTGTCGCTGCCTGTCACCAGGCGTTTCAGTTCGCGCACGAACTGGTGCAGATCCGGGAAACGCTGCTCGGGCGATTTCGACAGCAGCCGATCCATCAGCGGCTGGAAGAAGGCGAACTGCGCCGGCAACGGCGGCGGCGGCTGGCTGACGTGGGCCAGGGCGACGTGCAGCGGCGATTCGCTCTCGAACGGCGGCCGCCCGGTCAGCATCTCGTAGAACATCACGCCCAGCGAGTACTGGTCGGCGCGGCCGTCGATCTCGCCGTCGGTGGCCTGCTCGGGGCTCATGTAGGTCGGCGTGCCGAGCATCATCCCGGTCTGCGTCAGCCGGCTGGCCCCGGCGCTCTGCACGCGGGCGATGCCGAAGTCGGTCAGCACCGCCGTCATCTCGTCGCGGAACATCACGTTGGACGGCTTCAGATCACGGTGCACGACGCCGTTGTCGTGGGCGAACTGCAAGGCACCGGCGATCTGCACCACGATGCCGATGGCCTCGGCCAGCGACAGCCCGCGACGCATCCGCTCGGACAGCAGGCCGCCTTCCAGATACTCCATCGCGATGTAGTTGATGGCGTCGTTCTGGACGATGTCGTAGACGCCGACGATGTGCGGATGCGGCAGCCGCGCCATCGTCCGCCCCTCGTTGAGGAAGCGCTGCTCGGTGTTGCTGTCGGCCAGACCACGACGCATCACCTTGATCGCCACCCGGCGCTCCAGCGAGCGCTGGATGGCGAGGTAGACGTTGGCCATGCCGCCGGAACCGAGTTCGCGGACAAATTCGTAGCCCGGAATGTCGAATACCGGAGCAGTCATCTGCGGACACGGACGCAGCCAAGGGCCCGGCGATCATAGCACCCGGCCAGACGGCGCATTGGCCGTCCTGCGACGCTTTCCCGGACTGCGGCATCCTGTCCTGCGTGAGCCATCCTTCCGCCTTCGCCATCGACCTGCCCGCCGACCTGCTGCCCGGCCTGCGGCGGGGCGAAACGCGCGCCTTCGAGCGCCTCTACCGGCTGTTCGAGCGCCCGGTCTACGCCCTCGCCCTGCGCATGCTCGGCGACGCCGACGAGGCCATGGACGTGCTCCACGACACCTTGCTGAAGGTCCAGCAGGGACTGCACGGTTTCCGTGGCGACGCGCCGTTCTGGGGCTGGCTGCGGCGGATCGCGGTCAACGAGGCGCTGATGCGGCTGCGCCGACGAGGCCGCCTGCCGGACAGCGCGCCGCTGGACGTGGTCGAGATCATCGACGACACCCAGCTCGCCCCGCTGCGCCACGCCGAGGCGGCGCAACTGGAACGCGCCATGACCGCCCTGCCCGATCTCACCCGAAGCGTGCTCTGGCTGTATCACGGCGAGGGCTGTACGCACGAGGAGATCGCCGCCCTGATGGGCCGCACCCCGAGTTTTTCCAAATCGCAACTGGCGCGCGGCACGCAACGCCTGCGCGACCTGCTGGCCCGACCACTGGAGCCCGTCCATGCACCCTGAAGACCATCCGCTTGCCGCCGCCCTGCGCGGGCTGCCATTGCCGACGCCGCCGCGCGATGGCTGGCCGCGACTGGCCGCCGACCTCACCCGCCACCGTCGCCGCCAGCGCGCGCGTCGCCTGCTGCCGCTGGCGGCCGCCGCCGCTACCGGCCTGTTCGCCCTGCTGCTGGCGCTGGACACGCAACGCCACGTCGCCGACCCCGCCGCCGTCATCGAACCGCCCCGGGTCGCCAGCGCCGGCGAGACCGCCGCGCTGGATGCGCTGATCGCCGAATCGGCCCGTCTGGAAACACTGCTCGGCTGGATCGAGGCGGACGAACTGGACGCACAGACATTGGCCATCGACATCGAACTGACCGAGCAACTGGGCTGGATCGACCGCCTGCTGGCCGAGCCCGACGCCCGCCCGGCCACCCTCGACGTGCTCTGGCAGGAGCGCGTGTACCTGCTGCGCCAACGCTACGCGCTCGGCCAGCAGGCCCTGCTCACTTCCCTGCCATCTACCGGCGATTCGCTGGTTTCCCTCTGACTGCAACGGAGTTCCGCCATGAGAGTCCTTCCACTCGTTTTCGCCACCGCCCTGGCGCTGGCGACCCAACTGCCGGCGCAGGCGCAATCGCAAGCGCCCGCCGCACAAGCGGACAGCGCCGATATCGACGCCGCCCGCGACGAACTGCGCCGCTCGCGCGAGGAACTGCACGCCCTCTCGCGGCGCATCGCCGAACTGTCGATGCAGATCGCCGGCGACGACATCGAAGCGGCGGTGGAGCATCCCGCCTTCGCCCGCCCGGCATTGGGCATCGTGCTGCGCGCGAGCGAGGATGACGGCGTGGCCATCGCCGCCATCACCCCCAACGGTGGCGGCGCAGAAGCCGGCCTGCGCAGCGGCGACCGGCTGCTCGCCATCAACGGCCGCGACATCGGCCCCGGCACGGCGGCCAAACGCCTGCGCCAGGCACGGCGGCTGATCGGCCGGCTGGAGGAAGGCGACAAGGTGGCGCTGCGCTATCGCCGCGGCGACCAACTGGCCGACGCCGCCGTGGTCGCCAGGACGCTGCCCGGCGCACGGATGTTCCGTCGCGGTGAAGCGCCGCGCATCGACCGCGAGCGGCTCAAGGTGATGATCGCCAACGCACCGCACGCCCTGCACCTGTGCATGGACGACGAGGACTGCGCTGGCGAGGTGGCGCGCTGGCGCGCACTGCGCCTGGCCCCGATCAATCCCGCGCTGGGCCACTACTTCGGCACCGACAAGGGCGTGCTGGTGCTGGCCAGCGACGGCAGCGGCGCGCTGCAGGCCGGCGACGTGATCCTCGATGTCGACGGCAAGGCGGTGGAATCCCCGCGCGAGGTGCTGCGCGGCCTGCGCGCCGAGGACGATGGCCCGGACAAGGTGCCGCTGCGCGTCCTGCGCGAGCGCAAGACGCTGTCGCTGGAGATCGACGCCCTGGCCCTGCCGCCGACACCGCCCGCCGCACCCAGACCACCCGCCGCCCCGCCCGCGCCACCAGCTCCGTCCGCCCCGCCATCGCCCGACGATGCCACCGCGATGCTGATCTGACCTGCGGCATCCCACCCGTCGATGCTGATCGACACGACAAGCGCCCGGATTGCGAAACCCGCATCCGGGCGTTTTTCTTTCCTGATTTAGCCTCATCACTCAGCTGGCCTTTTCCTTACTCCCACCGGGAGAAGGTGGCCCGCAGGGCCGGATGAGGGTTCGGCCGCCATGACGCTTCGCAAGCTTTTCCGCAATGCGTTGCCCGAGACCCTCAGCAAACCACACCCCGGCTCGCGTGCTTGCATGCGCGCTGGCGTTCGCAGGCTCCCAGCGTTGCTGTTCGAAAGCCCTGCTCACCCCAGCGGGAGAGAACCTTCTTGTAGCTGAGTGATGAGGCCAATCAGGTAACTCTTTCGTAACATTCCTTTTTTACCAATGGCCTAGTGTGCAGTCACGCCCGCCACTCAACACGCATACCGCACACCACCACAAGGTGACATGGCGCACCCACGCTTCAATGCAATGCTCCCAACTTAAGCAATTCCCCTCGCTTTCGGGTCGCATATGGGGTATCATGACTTCACTATAACTCATTGAGTTCATTGACAATATGAACTCAAATACCTGCTCCCGCCGCCATCG
>JBAYTD010000014.1:0-34093 GCA_041675805.1 Lysobacteraceae bacterium | reverse complement strand
TCGATGGCCGCCTCGACGCCGGAGTTGCCGCCGCCGATCACCGCCACGCGCTTGCCCTTGAACAGCGGGCCGTCGCAGTGCGGGCAGTAGGCGACGCCGCGGTTGCGGTACTCGTTCTCGCCGGGAACGTTCATCTGCCGCCAGCGCGCGCCGGTGGCCAGCACCAGCGACTTCGACTTCAGCGTCGCGCCGCTGGCCAGTTGCACTTCGAGGTAGTCATCGCCGGCGACGAGCTTTTCCGCCCGTTGCAGGTTCATGACGTCGACCTCGTAGTCCTTGACGTGGCGCTCCATCGCCGCAGCCAGTTGCGGGCCTTCGGTGTGCGAGACGGAGATGAAGTTCTCGATCGACAGGGTATCCAGCACCTGGCCGCCGAAGCGCTCGGCGACGACGCCGGTGCGGATGCCCTTGCGCGCGGCATAGATCGCCGCCGCCGCGCCGGCCGGGCCGCCGCCGACCACCAGCACCTCGAACGGTTCCTTGGTCTTGATCTTCTCGGCCTCGCGCTGCGCGGCACCGGTGTCGAGGCGGGCGAGGATCTGCTCGACGCCCATGCGGCCGGCGTCGAACGCTTCGTCGTTGAGGAACACAGTCGGCACCGACATCACCTCGCGCTGCTGCACCTCGTCCTGGAACAGCGCGCCGTCGATGGCGACGTGGCGGATGCGCGGGTTGATCACGCTCATCGCGTTGAGCGCCTGCACGGTCTCCGGGCAGCTCTGGCAGCTCAGCGAGAAGAAGGTCTCGAAGCGGAAATCGCCGTCGAGCGCCCTGATCTGCTCGATCACCTCGTCATCGAGCCTGGGCGGATGGCCGCCGACCTGCAACAGCGCCAGCACCAGCGAGGTGAACTCGTGGCCCAGTGGCAGGCCGCCGAACTCTAAACCGACCTCGCTGCCGACCCGGTTGATGGCGAAGGACGGCTTGCGCGCCGCCTGGCCGGCGGTCGACAGGCTGATCTTGCCGGCACCGACCGCGACGATGTCTTCGAGCAGGCCGAGCAGTTCGGCGGACTTCTCGCTTCCGTCCACCGAGGCGACCAGCTCGATCGGCTGGCTGACGCGCTCCAGGTAGGTCTGCAACTGGGCTTTCAGGCTGTCGTCCAACATGGCGGAGTCTCCGGAAGGGGGGCAGGTCGAGGCGTTGTCGTCCGACGCCGGGCGGCAAGCGCAGGCGGGCGTCGGCTGGGGAAAGTGGGCGGGCCGGCGCGAGGGAGGCGCCAGCCCGCGGTGCAACGAGGGATGAATCAGCGCGCTGCGCTTAGATCTTGCCGACCAGGTCGAGCGACGGGGCGATGGTCTTCTCGCCTTCCTTCCACTTCGCCGGGCAGACTTCGTTCGGGTGCGCGGCGACGTACTGCGCGGCCTTGAGCTTGCGCAGGGTTTCGGTGACGTCGCGGGCGATGGCGTTGTCGTGGATCTCGACGGTCTTGATCACGCCTTCCGGGTTGATCACGAAGGTGCCGCGCAGGGCCAGACCGGCCTCGTCGATGTGCACGCCGAAGGCGCGGGTCAGCTGATGGGTCGGATCGCCGACCAGCGGGAACTTGGCCTTGCCCACCGCCTGCGAGGTTTCGTGCCACACCTTGTGCGAGAAGTGCGTGTCGGTGGTGACGATGTAGACCTCGGCACCCAGCTTCTGGAATTCGGCGTAGTTCTCGGCGGCGTCCTCGACCTCGGTCGGGCAGTTGAAGGTGAACGCAGCCGGCATGAAGATCAGCACCGACCACTTGCCCTTCAGCGTCTCGTCGCTCACGTCGACGAACTTGCCGTTGTGGAAGGCGGTGGTCTTGAACGGCTGGACCTGGGTGTTGATGAGGGACATTGAAGCGACTCCTTGACGTCAGGGTTGAGGATGGAACGCCGATCATTTTAGCGTCTGATTTCAATAGTTCAAATTGATTTGAATTATTGTAACGATAGATAAAGACTATTTATCCATCGTCGTGGCGCGCGCCAGGTCGGCAAAACGACGAACCGCCGGACTGGCCGGCGGTTCGAAGGGCATCACGTAAGTGGGGGCGTGATGCCTGGGGGCGGGGGGCGCCCTTCTCTTTCGCGCCGGTCGGCGCTGTTTGGATCAGCGCACCACCAGGCGCTCGGCGTTGACGCGGTTCACGCCTTCGGTCGATTCGGCGATGCGGATCGCCAGCGCGCGCATCTCGCGGCTCGGCAGCACGCCGCTCAGATGCACCACGTTGTCGCGGGTCTCCACCGAGATGTCGGTGCTGTTCACGTCGGAGTCGGCCAAGAGTTGCGCCTTCACCTTGGTGGTCAGCCAGGCGTCGCCGGAGGCGTCGGCCACTTCGCCGGCACCCTTGCGGATGGCACCGGAGGCGGTGGCAGTGTTGGCCTCGGTGCGCGCCTGCGTGCCCGGCGCGGCGACGACGATCTCGTTGTTGACCCGCTTGACGCCGGAGGAGTCGAGCGCCAGCGCGGTGGCGGCATCCTTGGCCGCCTTGCTGTCGGCACCGCCGCGCAGGGTGACCACGCCGTCGCGGGTGTCGACGTTGATGTCCATCGCCTTGGTGCGGGTGTCCTCCATCAGCTTGGTCTTGACCGACGCGGTGATGGTGGCGTCGTCGATGACCGTGCCGACCGAGCGGCTGGGCTCTTCGGCCTGCGCGTGCGGCAACAGGGCCACGCTGCCCAGTGCAAGGCTGATGGAAAGCAGCAGACTGGAACGGATTGAATGGGTGCTCATCGGGGTATCTCCGTGAAAGGGTTGAGGAATGGCGTCCTTGCCGCGATGGTCCTGTTCCAAGACCCGTGCCAGCTTTGCAAGCGTTTGAATTAAAAGAACCTTTCAGGAATCCTCTGGCGTCTTGTCCCGGTCTGCTTCGTGCAGCTTGCATGGCGATGCCGGGCAATCTGCGGTGCGCCACCATGGAACTGCGACGTTTCGGCCATATCTGGCATCTTGGAGGCCGGCGAGCCGGTTCTCGCCGTTCCGGCGTTGCCCCGCGCAGCCGCCGCGTCGACCGTCAACGGGAGTTCCCATGCCGCATCCGATCCGTCACCTCGTGGTTCTGCTTCTGGCCGGTGCGCTGAGTGCCTGCGGCAACGGCGACGCCCGTCCGCAGTGGCGCAGCGCCAATGTCGACCAGGGCGACGTGCGCCTGGTGATCGCCGCCACCGGCAACCTGAAGGCGGTATCGACGGTAGATGTCGGCGCGCAGGTGTCCGGGCAGATCGTCGAAGTCGCCGGCGAGTACAACCAGAGTGTCGCCAAGGGCGAGGTGATCGCCCGCATCGATCCGGCTAATTTCGAGGCGCGGGTCGCCCAGGCGCGCGCCGACCTGCGCAGCAGCCAGGCCAACCTCAGCGCCATCAAGGCCAATCGCGACGACGCCCGGCTGACCCTGGCCGACGCCCGCCGGCAGCTCGAACGAGCAAAGGAATTGCACGGCCGGCGGCTGATTTCGCAGAATGACCTCGATCAGGCGACGCTGAACGCCGAACAGGGACAGACCCGGCTGCGTTCCGCCGAGGCATCGATCCAGGTCGGCGAGGCGGCGGTCGGCCAGCGTCAGGCGGCGCTCGACAATGCCCTGGTGGAACTGGAGCAGACCGTGATCCGCGCCCCGGTCGACGGGGTGATCCTGTCGCGCGCCATCGAGCCGGGGCAGACCCTGGCCTCCAACTTCCAGACCCCGGTGCTGTTCACCATCGCCGAGGACCTGCGGGCGATGCAGCTCGACCTGGCCATCGACGAGGCCGACATCGGCCAGATCCGGGCCGGCCAGCCGGTCAGCTTCAGCGTCGACGCCTACCCCGAGCAGCGCTTCCGTGGCGAGGTGCGCGAGGTGCGCCTGGCCGCGCAGGCGACGCAGAACGTGGTCAGCTACCCGGTCATCGTCAGCCTGTCCAATCCCGACCTGCGCCTGTATCCGGGCATGACGGCGACGGCGGAAATCGAGATCGGCGCGCGGCGCGGCGTGCTGCGGATCGCCAACGCGGCGCTGCGCTTCACCCCGGCCGAGGAGTTCCAGCAGGCGGCCGGCGCGGCCGCGGCCGGACAAGGCGGTGCGGGCGGCGCGGGCGGCGGACTGATGGCGCTGGCCGAAGGGCTGGACCTCAACGCCGGGCAGCGCGCCGCCTTCGAGGCCGAGTCCGCGCAGATGCGCGAGCGCATGCGCGCCAGCTTCGAAGCGGCGCGCGCCGCCGGCATCCCGCCCAACATGGGCGGCGGGCGCGAGGCGATGCAGCAGTCGCTGCGCAGCGCCATCGACCGCCTCAAGCCGTTGCTCGACGCCGAGCAGCGCGCGGCGCTGGACAAGGCGCTGGACGCGCGCCAGCAGCAGAGCGCCGGCAGCGCGTGGGTGGCGGGCGAGGGCGGGTTGCTGCGTCGCGTGCCGTTGCGCCTGGGGCTGAGCGATGGCGAATACACCGAGATCGTCGCCGGGCCGCTGTCCGCCGGCGATGCCGTGGTCATCGGCCAGGTGCGCCGTCCGTGAATCCGGCCGATCCGCGCGAGGCGTCGGTCCCGGCCATCGACATCATCGCCGCGACCAAGGTCTACCACGCCGGCACCGGTGCCGAGGTGCGGGCGCTGGACGGCGTCGACCTGCGCGTGATGGCGGGCGAGTTCCTCGCCATCATGGGGCCGTCCGGCTCCGGCAAGTCGACCTTGATGAACCTGATCGGCTGCCTCGACACGCCCACCTCCGGCCGCTGCCTGATCGACGGCGTCGATGTCGCCAGTCTGTCGCCGACGCGGCGCGCGCACCTGCGTCGCGACAAGCTCGGCTTTGTCTTCCAGTCCTTCCACCTGCTGCCGCGCCAGACCGCGCTGGACAACGTCGCCATGCCGATGGCCTACGCCCGCGCGCCGCGTCGCGAGCGCGCCCGGCGCGCGCACGAGGCGCTGGAAATGGTCGGCCTGGGCGACCGCGCCAAGCACCGTCCCAGCGAGCTGTCCGGCGGCCAGCAACAGCGCGTCGCCATCGCCCGCGCGCTGATCAACCGTCCGCGCATCCTGCTCGCCGACGAGCCGACCGGTGCGCTGGACAGCCGCACCGGTGCCGAGATCCTCGCCCTGTTCGGCCGCCTGCGCGAAGAAGGACTGACCGTGGTGATGATCACCCACGACCGCGATGTCGCCGAACACGCCGACCGTGGCGTGACGATGCGCGACGGCAAGCTTGCCGAGGGCCTGCAATGACCCCGTACGACACCATCGCCCTGGCCGGCTCGGCCCTGCGCGCCAACCTGCTGCGCAGCGTGCTCACCGCGCTGGGCGTCATCATCGGCATCGCCGCGGTCATCGTCATGGTGTCGATCGGCCGTGGCACGCAGGAGCGGATCGACCTGATGATGAGTTCGCTCGGTTCCAACCGGGTGGAGATTTTTTCCGGCAGCGGACGCGCCGGACCGGCCCGTTTCGGTGCCGGCAGCACGCCTTCGCTGACCCAGTCCGACGCGCAGGCGATCCGCCGCGAGATTCCCGAGGTCGCCTATGTCTCGGCAACGATGCGGCAGAGCGGGCAGGTGGTCGCCGCGCAGAAAAACTGGCAGACCACCATCTACGGCGTCGAGCAGGATTACTACCCGATCAACAACTGGACCATCGCCCAGGGCGAGTGGCCGAGCGCGCGTGACTACGCCGGCGCGGCCAAGGTGGCGGTGCTGGGCGAGACCGTCGCCCGCGAGCTGTTCGACGGCGAGGACCCGGTCGGCAAGTCGCTGCGCCTGGATCGCGTGCCGTTCATCGTCGTCGGCGTGCTCAACGCGCGCGGCCAGGGTGGCTTCGGCCAGGACCAGGACGACGTGGTGTTCGTGCCGCTGACGACGATGAAGACACGGCTGTCCACCAACGAGGTGTTCACCGGCGACTACGTGCAATCGATCACCGTCGGCGTCGGCCGCGCCGAGGACATCAAGTACGTCGAGGGCGCGCTGGCCGAGCTGCTGCGCCAGCGGCACAGGATTGCGCCCGGCGCGACCGACGACTTCAACGTCCGCAACATGGCCGAGATGATCAGCGCGCGCAACGAAACGACGCAGTTGATGAGCGTGCTGCTGGCCTCGGTGGCGCTGATCTCGCTGGTCGTCGGCGGCATCGGCATCATGAACATCATGCTGGTGTCGGTGACCGAGCGGACCCGCGAGATCGGCCTGCGCATGGCCACCGGCGCGACGCCGGGCGACATCCAGGGCCAGTTCCTGTCCGAAGCGATCCTGATTTCGCTCGGCGGCGGCGCGCTGGGCATTGCGCTCGGCATCGGCGGCACCTACCTCGCTTCGCATCTGACCCAGTTGCCGACCTCGCTGGACGCCCAGGTGATCCTGCTCGCCACCGCTTTCGCCACCGCCACCGGCCTGTTCTTCGGCTACTACCCGGCGCGCAAGGCGGCCCGCCTCGATCCCATCGAGGCGCTGCGCTACGAGTGAGGCAGGACGCGGCGGCGCGGCGGGTGGAAACCTCCGCGCCAGTTGGTCACACTTGGCCCTTCCACGGGCGCACTGCCCGCGTCGAACCCCACAGGACGAATCCATGCGTTCACCCCTTACCCAGCGCGGCGCGTTGCGCCTGCGCAAAGAGCTTGAACACCTCAAATCCGTCAAGCGCCCGGAAGTCATCAACGCCATCGCCGAAGCGCGCGCGCACGGCGATCTGAAGGAAAACGCCGAGTACCACGCCGCCCGCGAGCAGCAGGGCTTCATCGAAGGCCGCATCAAGGAACTGGAAAGCGTGCTCTCCAACGCGCAGGTGATCGACGTCTCCAAGCTCGACGCCGGCAGCCGCATCGTGTTCGGTGCCCGGGTCGAATTGGTCGATGTCGATACCGATGAAGAAGTGTCCTACCAGATCGTTGGAGAGCTGGAGGCGGACATCAAACAGGGCCTGATCTCGATCACCGCGCCGATCGCGCGGGCGCTGATCGGCAAGCACGAGGGCGACGCCATCACCCTGGCCGCGCCCGGCGGCGAGCGCAGCTACGACATCATCGGCGTTCGCTACGACGCCGAATAGATTGGCCGTGATCGAACGCCCATCGCCCGGCGCGCTGACCCTGCTGCTGCCCGAGCGCGGCCGGCTGCGCGGCGAAGTGCCGGGCCAGCGATTGGCCGCCGTGCTGGCGCAGGCGGATCGCCAGCCGGATGGCCAGGCGGGGCGCGAGGCGCAATGGCTGCGTGCCTTCGACGTGCTGCCACGGCGGCTGGCCGTGGCCGCGATCACCCGGCAGATGGATGTCGGCGACGCCCGCCCCGGCACCTGGCTGCGTGCTGATCCCGCCTGGGTGCGTGCCGACATGACCAGTGCGCGGATGCTAGCCTGCGGCGAACTGGGGCTGAGCGCCGACGAGGCGCAGGCGCTGGTCGCTCCGCTGCGCAGTCTGTTCGGCGACGAGGGCTTTCCCATCGACGCCCCGACGCCGTCGCGCTGGTACCTGCGGCTGCCGGAGCAGGCACGACTGCCGGCCTTTTCCGCGCCCGACGCGGTGCTGGGCGACGACCTGCACACGCACATGCCGGCCGGCGACGAAGGCCGCCGCTGGCGTCGCCTGCTGAACGAGGCGCAGGTGCTGCTGCACAACCATCCGCTGAACGCGCAGCGCCTGCGCGCCGGCAAGCCGCCGGTGAACAGCCTGTGGTTCTGGGGCGGCGGCACGCTGCCTGATCACGTGCGCTGCAACGCCGCCGCACTGGTGTCGGACGATGCGACCGGCCTCGCCCTGGCGCGTCTGGCCGGCATCGCCACGGCGGCAGCCGAGCCGGCCGCGATCCGACAGGGCGAGGGTGCCCGCATCATCGATCTCGCCTTGCTGCGCGATGTCGCCGAACTGGAGCCTTGGCTGGCCACCGCCGCCGAGACCATCGCCGCCCGCCGCTACGCGATACTGCGGCTGGATTTCGCCGATGGCGCGTGCTTTGCCCATCTGCCGCGTCACCGCTGGCGCTGGTGGCGACGACCCTGGCGACGCCTGGCGTGAGTCCGCGCATCCGTCGCCGCGAGGCCGGCCCCATCGGCGAATGGTCCGACCGCGTGCATCCGGTGCTGCGCCGGATCTACGCCGCGCGCGGCGTGCGCTCGGAGCGCGAGGCGCGCCTGCGCCTGGACGAACTGCACGCGCCGTGGACGATGGGCGGCCTCGATGCCGCCGTCGACCTGCTCTGCCAGGCACGCGAACAGGACTGGCGCATCCTGGTGGTGGGGGATTTCGACTGCGATGGCGCCACCGCCAGCGCCGTCGCCGTGCGTGGCCTGCGCCTGCTTGGCCTGCAACGGGTCGATTTTCGCGTGCCGCACCGTCAACGCCACGGCTACGGCCTGTCGCCGGCGCTGGTGGCGGAACTCGATGCGCCGCTGCCGGACCTGATCCTGACCGTCGACAACGGCATCGCCGCCCACGCCGGCGTCGACACGGCGCGCGCGCGCGGCATCCGTGTGCTGGTCACCGACCATCACCTGCCCGGCGAGCATCTGCCGGCCGCCGATGCCATCGTCGATCCCTGCCTGCCCGGCGACGGTTTTCCCAGCCGCTGCCTGGCCGGCGTCGGCGTGGTGTTCTACCTGCTGCTGGCCCTGCGCGCGCGCCTGCGCGAAGCCGGCGAGTTCGCCGACGCGCAGGGGCCGGATCTGGGCGCACTGCTCGACCTGGTGGCGCTCGGCACCGTGGCCGACCTGGTGCCGCTGGACCGCAACAACCGCATCCTGGTCGAGGCCGGCCTGCGCCGCCTGCGTGGTGGTCGCGGCACGCCCGGACTGGTCGCGCTGGCGGAAGTCGCCGGGCGTGAAACCGCCACCCTGAGTGCCGCCGACATGGGCTTCGCGTTGGGTCCGCGCATCAATGCCGCCGGACGGCTGGAGGACATGCGCCTGGGCATCGAATGCCTGCTCTGCGACGACCTCGACGAAGCCCGCGCGATGGCCGCCCGGCTCGATCACATCAACCGCGAGCGGCGCACGCGCCAGGCCGACATGCTGGCCGAGGCCGGCGCGCTGGTGGAGCAGGCGCTGCTGTCCGCACGCGGCGAGACGCCGCCGGCGCTGTGCGTGTATGACGCCGGCTGGCATCCCGGCGTGGTCGGCCTGGTCGCCTCGCGGCTGAAGGAAACCTGGCACCGCCCGGCGCTGGCCTTCGCCCCGGCCGGCGGCGAGGAGGCCGATTGCCTGCGCGGCTCGGCGCGCTCGATCAACGGCTTCCACGTGCGTGACGCGCTGGCCGCCATCGATGCCCTGAATCCGGGCCTGATCGTCCGTTTCGGCGGCCACGCGATGGCTGCCGGCCTGACCCTGCCGACGGCGCATCTGGATGCCTTCCGCGAGGCTTTCGTCGCCCAGGCGCAGGCCATGCTCGATCCCGCTGCCCTGCTCGCCGAATGCCTGACCGACGGCGAACTGGCATCGGATGAGTGGACGCGCGATCTGGCCGAGGCCCTGCATGCTGGCGGTCCGTGGGGACAGGGCTTTCCGGTTCCCGAGTTCGACGGTCGCTTCGAGGTGGCGCAATGGCGCGTGGTCGGCCAGCGACACCTCAAACTGCGCCTGCGCGCCGGCCCGCGCAGCGAGGCCATCGATGCGATCTGGTTCGACGGCTGGCGCGACGAACCGCCACCGCCGCGCTGCCACGCCGTCTACCAACTGGTCGCCGACGATTACCGCGACCGCGGCGGCGTGCAGTTGCTGATCCGGCATTTGTTGCCGGGTTGAGGCAAGGGCTGCTCCGCCGCGCAGGCCGACGTCGGCGCGCGACGCACGCCTTGCGTTTCAGTGGTCCAGTACTGTCTTGAGGTCGAACCAGTGGGTGCCGACGAAGCGCAACTGGAATTGGCGTCCCGCTAGTCTGATCGTGATTTCAGCGGATGAGGCTGTGTCCGAAGCATCGTGTTCGATAATGGATCGACGGACTTCCGCATCGTCTGTCTCACGCCCATGCTGATACATTGCTGCACAGGTCGGACAAAGAGCGAGGCGGTTCTCAAAATAGTGGTGATCAAGGCCGCGCACGCATTGGACGGCCTCGAAGTAGTGGTCATCTCTGACCTTGAAAGGCATCTCAACATGGCAGCATTGACAAACGATTTGCCCCTCAGGGTTCCTATACTTGGCGCGTAGATATGCTTTGGCTTCCAAGGTTTCCGGTCTAGCCCCTGGCTGGATGGTTCGTTCCCGAGTAACGCTCTCTTTGGTCGGAGCATTGTCCCTGCGCTCCAATACGCCTTTGCGGCGCCGCTCCGGATTTGGGACGGACTCTTCGGGCTGTGATGCGCGCTGGGACTGTGGGACCAAGGCTCGAAGCTGCTCTGGTGTCAACCCCGTTTCGCTGAGGAGTTTTCCCACGCTCTCTGCAACTTCGACGGAGGGAAAACCTAGGTGCTTCACGAATTCACTACTTCTCTTGTACTTCTCGCTTCGCTGCTTCCCGTTTTCCCCGAAGCCGATCGCGGTAAGCAATCCATTCCGATCATCGAACGGGAAATCTGTGCGCAGGTCGTCCCTCGTTATGCCCTGTGGCTTATGGAATGCGCCGGACTTGTCTGGGATCCACGCACAATTTTTTAGATAATGAACAAGCTGTGAATCGACCTCGCGCGTTTGATATTGTTGATTCGGCCGGTACCTAGCTTTGGTCGATTGCGATTTTGCTCTCGTCAACGCCTGCCAGATCAGTCGGCTTGCCGAGATTGATTGAAGTTTCGTATAATTATCAAGTGCGTTGATCCAATAGTCCTCGTTAATTCCGGTAGAGGTGTCCCTAGTGCTAGATAGCCCTTTCTGTAGGTCTCGTAAGTAGGGGTTGCGATAAATGGATGCCTGTGAGACACTCACTCCGTGCATGACTCCCACGGCTCGCAAGAATTCGACAAAGTCTATGAGTTGCGATTCATTAAACTTGTCCCTATAGGCAGTCCACAAGACATGCTTCTTGTGGATGCCGGTCAATTCTTCAAGGCCGGTATTCAGATACGGGGAATCCATACAAAGCTGTGCAGGCTTGCGCCAATACAGAGTGCCGTCCTCTGGTTGGCTGAGTAGAAAACTATGCCTTCTGAAAAGGTCTGTGTCGGCAGGGTTCTTTTTCCAGTAGGCTATGAACTGCCCCATATCTTTGTAGTGCCCATCTCCAACCTGGTTGGGCGGGTTATCGTAGTGCCCCAACTTCAACTCGATAACCGTCTTTGCGTCAAAGGGGCGCACACCGATGTGTTCAAGAAAGGAAACGGCGAACTTCTTCTGTGCTTCAGAGCGCCCCGTGCTGTAGACGGTGGGCTTTACAAAGCGAATATCCTGAGGTGGCGTTGTCTCTTGCTCCGGCAAAATAAACGCTTCCCGAGGCAAGACATGCTCGTGCCCTTGGCCCGCTCCGACTCTGACGATACGAAGGCCTTCCGCGTCCACACATTCATCGTGCACGTCACAAGCCTCGCCCAGTAGGGCATAGAAACGCATGATCCAAGCGTCGTCTTTCTGAGATATCCAGTCTTCGATGGGCTCCCGCTCGTCATCATCAAGCGTGCTTAGCGCGCTGGTAAGTTCCGACCATCCCCAACTGTCGATCTTTAGGCTATCGAGGAAGCGATCCTCCCGCTGATTCTGTTGTGGCGGATTAGCCGCCCACAGCGGTGGTTCATAATTTGTCAACAGCGACAAATCATCATCATTCAAGACTTCTGAAATTCTTGCGGGGCCCCTGTAGAGCGTAGTGGCCGGGGCGTGGGTACCGCTTTTTGTTGGCGTGAGGGGTTCATCCCTGAACGCACGCACCGCCGCCCCACGAATCGGTTCGTAGAACGACGAGAGGTTGTCCATCTGGTTCGGCAATACAGCAAGGAAACCCATCGTCAACATCCGCCTGTCGCGAATATTGGTGAGCGACTCCACCACCAGGTCTGCAATATAGTCCCGCAGTTGGCGGTTGGCTTCGCAATCACGCACGCTGTCGCGTGCCACCGTCGAAGCAAACGGGGCGTGAATGTGGAATCGCAGGTTGGAAGTTTCCTTCTCGGCTGGGAAATAGATGGAGACCTGACCATGATCGAGCGGAACGATCTTCCATCCAGGATGACGTTTCCGACTGTCTTCCTCTTCCACAAGGCGGTAAGCGATAGCGATCCGGCAAGTCTTGGTCTTATCATCTTCGTCGATGATCTCCACATCTTTCTGGAAACGCAACCAGTGGGAGACTGTGTCCTTGCCGCCAGGATGGCGGGCTCGAATCTCGATACGGCCACCCTCGTGATCTACGCGTTCCAGTGAGCCCAAAGAGCCGTCAGGAAGAAGGTATTCGATGGTGCGGATATGCGTTAGGAACAACAGCGTGTTGTCGCCCAGGGCGCGCAGAGCGCGCTCCACTTCCGCAGAGGCTTGTGCTGGCCGTTTCGTTGGGTGATCGAACGGAAAGGTGAAGCGGGTTTCCCGATCCCCCATATTCGCTTTGTTGACCCCATTGGTCTCCGGAAGCACCAGGTCATGGATGCGGAAGTGGAATTCACCTGAATGGATTTCGGGTGTATGCGTGTAGGCGAAGACCGCCTTGAACCCCACGCCAAATTTGCCAATGCTGGTGGGATCGTCACGCTTGGTGCTGGCGCCGATGCTGGTGATGGACTCAACATCCCTAAGATCAAAAAGTCGCTCACCATCATGCTCGAATTCGACTGCATCACCGGTCAACGTAAAACGCACTATTGATGCACGAGGGTCCTCCGCATTCTGCAGAAGTTCGTAGATGAAATGGGCGTTGTCCGGGTAGAGGTCCGTCAGCAGTCGCTTAATGCCCTCTTCAAAGTTGTTTTCCCTGTTGGCTTCGATCCATTTGAGACGCTTCTGTCGCAGTTCTTCAAGACCCTTGATCATTTCCCCCCTCCGTAACCAACACCCCGAATGCGACGGCCTCCGCAATGATGTCTCCTTGTTGCGCGGCCCTCGTTAGTTCATCCGCTCGCCGTTCGTAGTCGCGATTGGCCGATTCGATCTGTGATTCGCGCATACGGCGGATCCGGGGATCGGAGGCGGTGTCGCGTTGTTCCTCCAGTAGTGCCAGACGCGCGGCATGGGTGGCCTCAAGGGAGGTAATCCGGGACCGGGCAAGTTCGGCAATCGCCTCGATGTGCTCAGCGCGAGCACTGCTCCACAGACGGTAGTGGGCTTGTTCGAGCGCCCTTTCTTCATCCGCCGTGATCGGCGATGCGGTGACACCGTGTCGTGCGGATTCGAGCAGTTGGATCATGTGTGAGGCAATCTCGGGCGTGGCGCAGACGGACTGAAAGGCAAGGTCTTCCTTCAGCCCATGCTTGCGCCACCGATAGATGGCATAGGGGTAGCGGCCAGGCGGTACGTCGTCCGCTTCGACCGACAGGTTGGAGATCAATGGTGCCGACGGTTCAATGGTGTGCGCGGCTTGTCTGGCCAACGGATGGGTTGGGGTGATGAAGACGATGTCGCGGTGTTCGTCGGCAGTGGAAGGATCGAAGGTGAGGGTCAGGTAAGGGTCGGAACCCTTCAGCCATCGTTCCCAGGCTTGTGCCACGGTGCCAGACAGCCCAAGCGCTTGGAAATCGGCGAGGAGCTTGTTGCGTGCCTCTTGGCCCAGTTGCAGGGTCGTCATTGCCTTCCGACTGAACGAACGGGGCGTTTTGATCGCTTCCAGCTTTTCCAGGTAGTGTTCGACCAGATTCGCGAGCATGGGTGGAGCAAGCCAGAAACTGGAGGCCTGCTTGACCATGTCCTCGTCGCGTCGCGGCAGGTTGAGGCCGAACAGTTTGGCCTGTTCTTCTTCCAGCCGAGCCTGTTCTTGGATGGCGCGGATCTCGTTGTCGGCCAACTGCTGTAGGCGGACGCCCTGCTCTTCCGGAGTAAGGGCGATATTTTCTGCGATATCGCGAATTTCGCGGGTAAGCCGTCCCAGTATCTCCTCGCTGCCTCCCAACGCTTGGCGGAAGACGCCGATACGCAGCAAACAGCGCTCGTAAATTTCGGCGTCTACGGTTCCCGGTGTGATGAAGTTGTAGATCACTACGGTTTCGCTCTTCTGCCCGTACCGGTCGATACGGCCAATACGCTGCTCGACCCGCATGGGATTCCATGGCAGGTCATAGTTCACCAAGCCATCGCAGAACTGGAAATCCAGGCCTTCGCAGCCTACCTCCGAGGACAGCAAGACATCCAAAGCCTGAGGGGCCTCTTTGGGCAAGCTGAAGCGGCTTCGAAGTTCGCGTCGTTCCTGGTCGGGGATGTCGCCATGGATGAGGCCGATGCGGACAGGTTCGTCGGTCAGTCGCTCGACCAGGTAAGCCAAGGAATGGCGGAACGTGCTGAACACCAGCAGCTTGTTGTTAGGTAGTTTCTGCTTGTCACGAATCACCTTGAGGAAGGCGTCGAACTTGGGATCGGGGCCGGTGAGAGCCCGTGCCTTGCGGATGAGGGCATCGACCTCAGCACGGAAGTCAGCGAGGATTTCAGTGATTTCGTCTGCGGCATCCGCATCCCCCAGCTCGCTGAGTTCGATCCGCGAAAGATGGCGGCGGAGGATGGCCTCCAGTAGCGGGGCGAGACCGAACACGCAGCTCGCCACCTGCCGTCGTAGCGTGGTAAGCATGAACTTGAGGTTCTGGTCGCCGTGGCGGTGGGCCAGGATACGAGCGGTGAGGTCGATCAGATCGCCGTGTAGGGTGGCCTGTTCCGGGGTGAATTCCACCGCGACGGTATCTGGCTTTCTGGTCGTGAAACTGCCGATGTCACGTCGGCGTGTGCGATTGATGAGTGGGTAAAACGTATAGAGCTCTTCGAGCTGCTGGATAAGCTGGAGGCGTTGCTGGGCGTCGATTTCGTCTGCAGCCAGAAGATCGTAGGCGTCTTGTACGCGCGGGTCGGTTGCCAGAACACCCCTTCCCCAGGGCGTGGAAACGGCTTGCTCGATGGCGGTGTGCACAACGTCCTCCCAACCCGGGCGTGCTGCCCGTGCTGCCTCGATGGCGGCATTGATGTGGGGGTTGGGTTCGGCCATTCGCTCGAAGTCCTGCCGGCTGGGCAGGACATCGGGGCGTAGAAGGTGCAGTAAGTTGTATAGATCGTTGTCGCCCAACTGGATGGGAGTGGCGGAAAGCAGTACGACGGCTTCTGCGTTGTCGCAGAGATGACGTACGGTGCGGTACGCCCATGTGTCGGTGTTACGGATGTGGTGGGCTTCGTCCACGATGACCAGGTCGAAGGTGGGCGGCGGATCCAAGTCGAGCAGACCACGCTGTCGGCGTTTCCCAGCCTGTTTGCCCATCAGGAGGGATTCGTCGAACAGTGAGTAAGGCAGGATGGCCCGGGCGTATTGCTGTGGCCAGACTCCATCGAGGTGGGTTTCCTCGATGCAGTAACGGAGCGCATTGCCGTCCAAGTGCACGAACTGCTCATCGAAACGCTTCAGCTCTTCCAGCCATTTGCGCTCCGCAACCAGAGGTTTCGGACATATCACCAGAACGGAACGAATGTCGCGCCGGGCTTGCAGTTCCTTGAGGATCAATCCTGCTTCGATGGTCTTGCCCACACCTACCTCGTCGGCGATGAGCATGCGCGGACGGTCGCTCTGGATGAGCTTCAGAACGGGCCGGAACTGATAGGGAACGTGCTGGATGCGCGATGCAAACAGTGAATAGAGGCGGCGGGTGCTGGGATGCCTCAGCTGTAGCGCGGTCAGTGCCGCATGCAGTCCTTTGGCATCGACGCTAAGGTGCTGCGATGCGGGCGTCGCAGGTTCTATCTGGGAGGCGTAGTAGGTAGAGACCGTCCCGTCGTGGAAGACGAGATAGCGAGCTTCATCGCCGCCTTCCAGGACGTTGATGACAGCGCCCGTATGGTCTGGACGCGCCTTCAGTCTCACAACGGTGCCTATCGCGATGGAGGAATTAGTCCCTTGCGAGCGCGATGCGGGCGAAGCCTCATGGTTCCTTGTGGTGGTGTTCAGGGCTTCGTCACGTGCAATGCGCGCGCGAGTGAGCGCTGATTCGTCAGCGCCGAGGGCAGCCATCAGGCGCCATACCGTGTCCAGGTCTCGGTAACGGTCTTCTTGTTTCAAGCCGCTTGGCGGCAGATGTGCCCATCGATTGCGGATGGACTGCGCTTCCTTGAGCCAGTTGCGTGCTTCGAACGGCAGCCTGCGTGGCGCATTGATGTCATACCAGTTCTGGTCGAGAACCCGGAGTAGCCCGGCCAGATCCAGTTCATTTAGGGATGTGATGCCATTTTCCTCGACGACCCGCTGCTGCTGGAACGTTAAACGGGAGAGGACGCGGTTATCCCACCATTGGTTATCAAGAGCCGGTAATACGGCTTCCAAGAACTGCTGTGTAATCCTCCCAAGATCGTTCAGGACATCGTACATGTCTCGCTCCGGGCAAATAGTTCTTCTGTCAGGCCGACTTACGTGATGCTATCGAGGTACGGGTGCATCACGTTGGCTGTCCTGCATCGTTCCGCGAGCCATCACAATTATTCCGTACGGACCGGTTTTTTTCTCCATGCCTTACGAAGCGCTTCCAGGGGAAGTGCTGAACAGGTCCGCTGGGCTGTGATCTGAGAGGTTGGACTCCAAGCCGGATTGTTACTCAAAACAGGGGATGGTGACAGGCGCGAGAGCCTGGGAAACGGTTGATCTGGTGCTGAAGGAGGGACGGGTGGACGCAATCGAAAGTTGGCACGTCGGAAACAACCGGCCCGCCTTGCGGCGGACCGGTTCGGAGCTTGTGCAGCGGGTCAATCGTTCTCGAAACCGTCGGAGAAGATCAGCGGGCTGGGCGGTTCCACCGTGTAGGTGGTCAGGTCCTGGACCGGCACGGGCACCGGCAGGCCGCCGCTGTCGCGGATGTCGGCGCTGGCCGGCAGGCGCAGGGTCAGGGTGCCGACGGCGGTCGGGGTGACGGTCAGGCGCAGGCTGCTGGCGCTTGGCTGGGTCAGGCCGGAGAGGGTGATCGGGCTGGTTCCGGCGTTGTCGAAATCGGCCAGGTCCACGCTGGAGAAGTCGATCGGCTTGCTGAAGCTCAGCGTGTAGACCACCGGCGCGTTGGCCGTGGTGATGGTCGAGGCCAGATCGGTGCTGAAGCGGGCATCGAGGATCGGGCTGGGGTTGACCTGCACGGAGATGTTGCGGCTGGCCGGCAGCGAATGGCCGCCGTCGCCATCGGAAACGGTGATGCGCAGGGTGCGCGGCAGGGTGCCGGCGGCATCAGCGCCGAAGTTGCCGTATTGCAGGCTGCGCAGCAGTGCCTGGGCGATGGCCGGAGTGGCGGCGGCGTTGAAGGCCACGATCAGCGGGGTGATGCCCTCACCGCCGGAGACGCTGCCCACCGCGACGCCGCCGTAGCGCACTTCCGCGCCCGGGCCGACGCCTACCTCACCGGCACCGTCGCCTTGGTTGCGCAGGCTCAGGCGGTCGTTGTACTCGCCGTTGTTGGACAACGTGGCGACCAGTTGCCCGCCGTCGAAATCGGCCGAGTCGGCGTCGCTGATCTGGGCGTTGGCGTCGATCAGCACCGCCGGGCCGTTGCTGACATAGCCGACGGTGCCGCCGGCCAGGTTCAGCACGGGCGGCTGGTTGCCGCCGGTGACGCTGATGTCGGCGGTGTTGATGTTGAAGAAGAGGTTGTCCGAGCAGGCCACGCGCAGGCGGCCGGCGCTGGTCGCCTGGTCGGGCACGGTGATGTCGTGGCTGCCGTCGTTGTCGACGCCGCTGGCGAGGCTGATCGGGAAGCTCAGGCCGCGATCCAGCGAAAAGTCGATGTCGACGCTGGCGCAGTCGATGCCGTTGGCGTCGGTGCCGGCGACGTTCCAGGTCACCGTCTGCGCGCTGCCGGCGGCCCAGGCGGTGGGCGAGTTGGCGCTGGTCAGGGCGAACGCCTGGCCGGTGTCGACGACGTTGAGGACGGTCTGGGCGACGCTGGCGCCGCTCCACTGCACACCGCCGCCGCCTTCGCGGTTGTCACGCACGGTGACGCGGAAGTTCAGCGTGCGGTTGGTGGTCGGCAGCACTTCGCCGATGCTCGGCGTGCCGCTGAGGATGTTCTCCAGGCGCGGGAACAGCCGGGTCGGCGAAGGGCTGGCGTCGAAGGCACGAAACAGCGGCCGGCTGCCGTTGTCCTGGTACACCGTGGTGGTATTGGTCTGCGCGCCGAGGTCGTACTGCTCCCAGCTGTAGGTCAGCGTGTCGCCGTCCGGATCGCTGGCGCTTGCGGTCAGCGCGAACGGCGTGCGCGCCGGGATGGTGGCACCCGGCGTGGCGACGACGAGCGGCGTCTGGTTGCCGGTGGCGGAGGTGGTTCCACAAGTTGAACCGAGGCCGCTCTGGGTGAAGGTGTGGATGCGATCCAGGCTGCTGACGTGGAAAAACGGGTCGGAGTTGGATTGCAGGTTCTCGCCGCCGCAGATGCCGGCATAGGCCATGATGGTGGAGCCGCTGCCGATCTCGTAGGCGGTGGTGCCATTGCGGTTGCCGCCGGAACAGTTGCCGGTGCCGCCGTTGAAGGTGTGCGGGCCGTTGAGCTGGTGGCCCATTTCGTGGGCGACGAAGTCGACCCAGAACGGATCGTTGCGCGGGTTGCCAAGGCCGGTGACGCCGCGCGCCTTGCTGTTGCCGCAGATCACGCCCAGGCCGGCGACGCCGCCGCCGCCGGTGGAGAACACGTGGCCGAAATCGAAGTTGGCGTTGCCGATGGTGGTGGAGAGATTGCTGATGTTCTGCCCCAGCATGGTGACGCCGTTGTTGTTGGTGTACGGGTCGGTGGAGGCGTTGGTGTAGACGATCAGGTCGTTGTTCGGGATCAGTTCCAGGCGCAGGCCGAGGTCGGTCTCGTAGATCTGGTTGATGCGGTTGACCGTGGTGACGATGCCGGCCAGGCCGTCGACGACGCGGCCGCCGAACACGCCGGTGTATTCGCCGGTGGCGGCGATGGCGGTGCGGTAGGTGCGCAGGGTCGGGCCGATGGCCTTGGGCGCGGCCGACGGCTGCTCGTGGCCGTGCGCCGACTTCAGGTGCTCGGCGTCGGCGACCTCGCCGTGCACGGCGCAGACGAAGCCGTGCGCGGGGTCGTGCCGTTCACGGACGAAGCTGACGTACTCGCCGCCGGCACCGGCGCGCTCGATCAGCGAGACGGCACCGGGGGCGAACAGCATCGCGGTCAGACCGTGCGGGCCGAGTTCGAAGCGCACCCGGCTAAGACCATCGGCGGACGTGCCCTGGAAGGTTTGCAGTTCCGGGTATTTGTCAGCCAGTTCCGCTGCCATCGTGTGCGAGCGGCGGATCTCGAAGAAGTCCAGTTGCCCGTCCGCCGTCGGCAGCGCCAGCGGCAGGCTGGCCTCGTCACCGGATCGCGGCAGCACGGACAGATGGCGGGACAGGCCGGCCTCGTCCAGGTTCAGCCACTGCTCGCGGCTGCTGCGCGGCGGTTGGTCGTTCGGCCGGGACTGGATCGGCTGCCAGAAATCACCGAGCAGCCCATCGCCGGACTGGGCGAGCGCAAACGACGAAAACAGCAGCAGGAGCGGGACGAGGAAACGAAGTCGTGCGGGCATGAGCGTGGACCTTTGCGTGATGGAGAGCGGCCACGGCTGCGACGCGCGCGCGGCGGGACCGCATCCTAACGCGGCTTTCAGCGTTCATGCAGCAAGTCCGTGCCTGCAGCGGCGAGCGCAGGGCTGAAACGCCGATCACTGCGTGTGCCGGGCGAGCGCCTGCTCTACACTAGCGGGCTTCGCTTCGCTGCCATCCTTGCCTCAGGGAAATCCATGCGTTCTCATTGCTGCGGCCTCGTCGACGAGGCTCTGATCGGCCAGACCGTCACGCTGTGCGGTTGGGCCGATGTCGCCCGCAACCTCGGCGGCGTGTGCTTCATCGACCTGCGCGACTACGAGGGCATCGTGCAGATCGTCGCCGAGCCGGACAACCCGGCCTACGCCGTCGCAGCCGAGGTCGGCTACGAATACTGCCTGCGCGTCAGCGGCGTGGTGCGCGCCCGCCACAGCGTCAACGAGCGCCTGCGCAGCGGCCGGGTGGAAGTGGTCGCCGAGCGCATCGAAATCCTCAACCGCGCCGAAAATCTGCCGTTCTACTCGCACGAGAACCCCGGCGAAGACGTGCGCCTGAAGTATCGCTACCTCGACCTGCGCCGGCCGGAAATGCAGCGCGCCCTGCGCCTGCGCACCGCCCTGGTGCGCGCGCTGCGCAGGCATCTGGACGAGGCCGGTTTCCAGGACATCGAAACCCCCATTCTGACCAAGGCCACGCCGGAGGGCGCACGCGACTACCTGGTGCCCTCGCGCGTGCATCCGGGCGAGTTCTTCGCCCTGCCGCAGTCGCCGCAGTTGTTCAAGCAGTTGCTGATGATGGCCGGCATGGACCGCTACTACCAGATCGCCCGCTGCTTTCGCGACGAGGATCTGCGCGCCGACCGCCAGCCGGAGTTCACCCAGCTCGACATGGAGTTCGCCTTCGTCACCGAGCGCGACATCCAGGATTTCGTCGAGGACATGATCCGCCGTGTGTTCGGCGAGGTGTTGCAGGTCGAACTGGCTGATCCGTTCCCGCGCCTGACCTGGCTCGAGGCGATGCGCCGCTACGGCTCGGACAAGCCGGACCTGCGCATCGAACTGGAACTGGTCGATGTCGCCGAGCAGGTCCGCGACAGCGGCTTCGGCGTGTTCAGCGCCGCCGCCGGCGATGCCGACGGCCGTGTCGCCGCGCTGCGCATTCCCGGCGGTGCCCGTCTCAGCCGCAAGCAGATCGATGAATACGCGGCGCATGCCGGCAAGTACGGTGCCAAGGGCCTGGCCTACATCAAGATCGCGGACGGCGGAGAGATCAGCTCGCCGATCCAGAAGTTCTTCGACGAGGCCGCGTTTGCGGCGCTGCTGGCCCAGGTCGGTGCCGGCAACGGCGACATCGTGTTCTTCGGTGCCGGCGCGTGGAAGACGGTCTGCGATTTCATGGGCGCGCTGCGGCTCAAGGCAGGGCGCGACTTCGGCCGGGTCAAGGATGGCTGGGCACCGCTGTGGGTCACCGATTTCCCGATGTTCGAGTGGGACGCCGAGGCCGGCCGCCACGTCGCCCTGCATCATCCGTTCACTGCCCCGGCGCTGGACGATGTCGAGCAACTGCGCGCCAACGCCCGCACGGCGGTCAGCCGCGGCTACGACATGGTGCTCAACGGCAACGAGATCGGCGGCGGTTCGCTGCGCATCCATCGGCCGGAGATGCAGTCGGCGGTGTTCGACCTGCTCGGCATCGACGCCGGGGAGGCGCGCGCCAAGTTCGGCTTCCTGCTCGATGCGCTGCGCTGCGGCGCGCCGCCGCACGGCGGCATCGCCTTCGGCATCGACCGCATCGCCGCGCTGATGGCCGGCAGCGAGTCGATCCGCGACGTGATCGCCTTCCCCAAGACGGCGTCGGCGCAATGTCTGCTGACCGATGCGCCGTCGCCGATCGCGCCCGCCCAGCTCAAGGAATTGCACATCGGCACGCTGTAACGCGCTGGCGGCGCGGCCGGCAGGCTGGGGTTCGCGCCGCGCCCTGCGTATCATCTGGCTCCGGATCGCCGCCTGGCGGCCCTTCGCCACTCCCCTTGCGTTGACTCCATGAGCCCAGGTTCCGGTCCGGTCCGCCATCCTTTCAGGCTTTCGCCGCAGATCGCCGACGATGGCGATGCGTTGAATTTCTGCAGCAGTTGCGCGTTCTCGGCGGTCTGCCTGGCTGAGGGCTACGACAAGAGCGCGCTGCGCGAGCTGCATTGTCTGGTCGAGCACGTCGGGCCGTTCCAGGCCGGCGAGCACCTGTTCCGCGAGGGCGATCCGTTCAACGCCATCGCCGCCGTCCGCGCCGGCACGGTGAAGACCTACGTGATCGGCGCGCAGGGCCGCGAGCAGGTGCTTGGCTTCTTCCTGCCCGGCGAGGTGATCGGCCTGTCGGCCATCCACGAGACGCGCTATCCGTGCAACGCGGTGGCGCTGGACACGGTCACCATCTGCAAGTTCTCCTTCCCGATGCTGGCGACGCTGGCGCAGCGCATGCCCAGCCTGCAGGGCCATCTGTTCGGCCTGCTCAGCGCCGACATCGGCAAGGCGGCGCTGTTGTCGGGTGATTTCAGCGCCGACGAGCGGATGGCCGCCTTCCTGGTCTCGCTGTCGCGGCGCTATGCGATACGCGGTTTCTCGCCGACCCGCATCAACCTGACCATGGCGCGGGCGGACATCGCCAATTACCTGCGCCTGGCACCGGAAACGGTCAGCCGGGTATTCCGTCGTTTCAGCGATGAATGCCTGCTGCGCGTGGACCGGCGCGAAACCGAGCTGCTCGACCTGCCGCGGCTGGAGGCGCTGGCGCGCGGCGTGTTGCGCTGAGCGCGCCTCACGCTCATTCCATGCCCAGCTTCTTCAGCTTGTAGCGCATCGCGCGGAAGGTGATGCCGAGCTTGGCGGCCGCCTTGGTCTTGTTGTAGCGGCATTCTTCCAGCGCCTTCTGGATCACCTCTCGCTCCAGTTGCTCGATCACGTCGGGCAGGGCTTCGCCGCTGATCGGCAGCGCCATCGCCACCGCCGGCACCTGCGGCTCGGGCGGCGGCGTCGGCGCGTGCGGGTTGCCGCTGGGCAGGCGCAGGTCGGATTCCTGGATCACCCCGGCCTCGCTCAGCGCCACCGCGCGTTCGAGGATGTTCTCCAGTTCGCGCACGTTCCCGGGGAAGGCGTAGCCGACCAGCACATCGCGGGCGGCGGCGCTGAGGCGGTAGGGCTCGTCGTTGTTCTCGCTGGCCAGCCGGGCCAGGATCACGTTGGCCAGCGGCTCGATGTCCTCGGCGCGCTCGCGCAGCGGCGGCACGCGCAGTTCGATCACGTTGATGCGGTAGTACAGATCGTGGCGGAACTTGCCCTCGTGCACCAGGTGCGACAGGTTCTTGTGCGTGGCCGAGAGGATGCGCACGTCGAGCGGCTGCTCGGTATGGGCGCCGATCGGGCGCACCGATTTCTCCTGGATCACGCGCAGCAGCTTGACCTGCATGTGCAGCGGCAGCTCGGCCACTTCGTCCAGGAACAGGGTGCCGCCGTTGGCGGCCTGGAACAGGCCCTCCTTGTCCGCCACCGCGCCGGTGAAACTACCCTTCTTGTGGCCGAAGAACTCGCTTTCCATCAGGTCGGTGGGGATGGCACCGCAGTTGACCGGGATGAACGGCCCGGCGTCGCGCGGCCCCTGCTCGTGGATCAGCCGGGCGACCAGTTCCTTGCCGACGCCGGATTCGCCGCCGATGCAGACCGGTGCCTGGTTGCGCGCCAGCTTGGCGATGGTGGCGCGCAGGGCGACCATCACCTGCGACTCGCCGAGTAGCTTGTTGTTGCTGATCTGGGTCTGCGTGCGGCGCTCCTCGCCGACCTGCAGGGCGTGCTGGACCATGCGCCGCAGCACGTTGATGTCGACCGGCTTGGAGACGAAGTCGAAGGCCCCGGCCTTCAGTGCATCGACCGCCGCGTCGACGTTGCCGTAGGCGGTGATCATCGCCACCGGCGTGTCCGGGTGGCGGGCGACGATGTGGGCGATCAGGGTCTGCCCGGAACCGTCCGGCAGGCGCATGTCGGTGAAGCACAGGTCGTAGTGGCGTTCGGCGAGGCGGGCGCGGGCGCTGGCCAGGTCCTCGGCGGTGTCGACGGCCAGGCCCATCCGGCCAAGCGTCAGCGACAGCAACTCGCGGATGTCGTGCTCGTCGTCGACGATCAGGGCGGTACGGAGCTGGCGCTGTGCTGGAACCACGGTGTCTCGCTGCGGAAAGGGGTAGGGCGGGACGATAGTATGCCAAGCCCGCCGCCCGGCCGGGCCGGACCTCAGGCGCGCGCCTTCCAGCCGTCGTCGTGTTCGCCGACGGCGGCCATGCTGCGCGCCCGCGCCAGGGTGATGCGGAAGCAACTGCCGCCGCCGGCCAGCGGCAGGTAGTCGAGGCTGGCCTGGTTGGCCTCGCAGAGCTGGCGGGCGATGTAGAGGCCGAGCCCGCTGCCGTACTTGCCGGTGGTGTAGAACGGCTCGAAGATGTTGACCGCCGTGGCCGGCGGGATGCCCGGGCCGCGGTCGAGCACTTCCAGCAGCGGCGCGCCCTGCGGACTGAGCTGGCGCACGCACAGGCTGACCCGCGCCGGCTGCTCCGGCAGGCGGCCGTAGACCAGGGCGTTCTGCACCAGCGCGCTGGCCACCTGGTGCAGTTGCTGCGGATCGACCATGGCATGCAGCGGCCGCTGCGCCGGCACGGCGAGCAGTTCGTCGCGGTTGAGGAAATGCCCGGTCTTGAACTCCTCGACGAAGCGCCGCGCCCAGGCACCAAGCTCGATCTGCTCCGGCCGCGAGCGCTCGCGACGCGACAGCGCCAGCACGTTCTCGACGATGTCGTTCATGCGCCGGCAGTGGGTCAGGATGATTTCGATCAGGCGGCGGTCGGCGTCCGGCATGTCCTCGGACTCCTCCAGCAACTGCGCCGCATGGTGGATGGCCGCCAGCGGGTTGCGGATTTCGTGGGCGATGCTGGCCGACAAGCGGCCCAGCGTCGACAGGGTCAGCTCCTCGGCGCGCCGCGAGACCAGCGAGCTGTCGTCGAGGAACAGCAGGTACAGCTCCGCATCCAGCGTGGCGCGGGCGAAGCGCGGGGTGATCGGCGGGCGGTCCGGGGCCAGCGCCACCGGGCTGGTGTCCTGCTGCGGCGCATAGCGCCAGCGACGCAGCCGCGCCGCCAGCTCCGGGGCCAGCGCCACCAGCGAATGCTCACCGGGGCTGGGCTCGCCCAAGAGGTTCCAGGCCGCTTCGTTCATCATCCGGATGCGGTCGTCGCCACCGACCACCAGCACCCCGGTGCGCATGCGGCGGATGATCAGTTCGTTGAGCTGGGACAGGTTGGCCAGTTCCTGACCGCGACGGTCGGCCAGCGCCGCACTCTCGCGCATCTGCCGGCCAAGCAGATGGCAAAGCAGGGCGATGGCGAGGTAGATCACCGCGTACATCACCGCCGAGGCCAAATCCTGCGCGTCGGTGCCGGCGCGGCCGCCGAACTGCCCGTAAAGATATTCGCCCAGCGCGCCCAGCGCCGCCGCCCCGGCAAACACCATGCTGGCCCACAGCGACAGGATCACCGCGCCGGCACCGATGTTGACCAGCAACAGCAGCGACACCGCGCTCTCGATGCCGTCCGCCGCCTCCTTGGCGAGCACCGCGATGACGATGTCCAGCGCCAGCGCCAGCATCACCTGGATCGACAGCGACAGCCGCGAGCGCAGCGCCAGCAGCAGGAAGCCGCCGGCCGCCAGCAGGTAGACGATGGACAGCCCGCGCGCCAGCAGCGGATGCACCAGGGTGACCAGGTTGTCGATCGGCCCGTTGACCACCAGCACCAGCAGGGCCGCCTGCAACAGCCTGTACAGACAGAAGAAATACAGTTCCCGGCGGTGCGCCGCCTCGATCCCGCTGGGCAGGCTGCCATGCTGGCTGACAATGCTGGGCGGCATCGGCGGACGACCTCGGGCGACGACGGATTGGACCAAAGTATAGGGGTGTGGGGGAACCGGCTTTCTTTGCCTTTGCCGGCCCCCATGGCGGACAATACCGGCGCTGCCGGCGGAGCCCGTGCGTCAGCCTCCGCTGTTGCTCTCCCATCCCTTCCTTATCAGGTGGTCCATGAATTTTCACGAGTACCAGGCGAAAGAACTGTTCGCCGAGGTTGGCATCCCGGTGCCGGCCGGCCGGATCGCGCGCACGCCGGAGGCCGCCGCCGAGGCGGCGCGCAACATCGGCGGCGAGATGTGGGTCGTCAAGGCGCAGATCCATGCCGGCGGTCGCGGCAAGGCCGGCGGCGTCAAGCTGGTCAAATCCGCCGACGCCGCCAAGGAAGTCGCCGCCAGCCTGCTCGGCGCCAAGATGGCCACCTACCAGTCCGGCGGCCGCGAACTGCCGATCGACTGCGTGCTGGTGACCGAGGCCACCGACATCGCCAAGGAGCTGTACCTGTCGATGCTGGTCGACCGCTCGACCAAATCGATTAGCTTCATCGCCTCCGCCGAGGGCGGCGTGGAGATCGAACAGGTGGCGGCGGAAAACCCCGAAGCCATCCACACCGTCGACGTCAATTTCGTCCAGGGCCTGCAACCCTACCAGTGCCGCAAGCTGGCCTTTGCCATGGGGCTCAACGCCAAGCAGGCCGGCCAGTTGACCAAGATCATGATGGGTCTGTTCAAGCTGTTCAACGACAAGGATCTGGCCCTGGTCGAGCTGAACCCGCTGGCGATCAGCAGTGCCGGCGACCTGTACGCGCTCGACGGCAAGATCAACTCCGACGACAACGCCACCTTCCGCCACCCGCGTCTGGCCGCCATGCGCGACCGCGCGCAGGAGGACGCGCAGGAGGCCGAGGCCGCCGAGCACGACCTCAACTACGTCACCATGGACGGCAACATCGCCTGCATGGTGAACGGTGCCGGCCTGGCGATGGCGACCATGGACGTGATCAAGCTCAACGGCGGCGAACCGGCCAACTTCCTCGATGTCGGCGGCGGTGCCACCAAGGAGCGCGTCACCACCGCCTTCAAGCTGATCCTGGCCTCGGACAAGGTCAAGGCGATCTTCGTCAACATCTTCGGCGGCATCGTCCGCTGCGACATGATCGCCGACGGCATCATCGCCGCGGTGAAGGAAGTCGGCGTCAAGGTGCCGGTGATCGTCCGCCTGGAAGGCACCAATGTGGAGAAGGGCAAGGAACTGCTGCTGTCCAGCGGCCTGTCGATCATTCCCGCCGATGATCTCAACGATGGTGCCCGCAAGGCGGTTGCCGCCCTGGGTTGATTCGCGAGGCGGTTGCGGTGGCCAGTTCCGTCACCGGGAGCCGGGGCGCATCGCGCCTTTCCGGCACCGGGACAGGAACCCTCGGCACAGCGCAACCGGCTGCTGAAACCAATGCAAAGGAACATTCCTAAATGAGCGTTCTCGTCAACAAGAGCACCAAGGTCATCGTCCAGGGCTTCACCGGCCAGCAAGGCACCTTCCACGCCGAGCAGATGGTCGAGTACGGCACCCGCGTGGTCGGCGGCGTGACCCCGGGCAAGGGCGGCAAGGAGCACATCGGCCTGCCGGTCTTCAACACCGTGCAGGACGCCGTCGATGAGACCGGTGCCGACGCCTCGGTCATCTACGTGCCGCCGCCGTTCGCCGCCGACGCCATCCTCGAAGCCGCCGACGCCGGCATCCGTGTCATCGTCGCCATCACCGAAGGCATCCCGGTGCTCGACATGCTGCGTGTCAAGCACACCCTGGCGCAGTACGACGACTGCTGGCTGATCGGCCCCAACTGCCCCGGCATCATCACCCCGGGCGAGTGCAAGATCGGCATCATGCCCGGCCACATCCACCAGCCCGGCAAGGTCGGCATCGTGTCGCGCTCCGGCACGCTGACCTACGAAGCGGTCAAGCAGACCACCGATGTCGGCCTCGGCCAGTCCACCTGCATCGGCATCGGCGGCGACCCGATCCAGGGCATGAACTTCATCGACGTGCTGCAACTGTTCCAGGACGATCCGCAGACCGAGGGCATCATCATGGTCGGCGAGATCGGTGGCAGCGCCGAGGAAGAAGCGGCCGAGTTCATCACCGAGTACGTCACCAAGCCGGTGGTCGGCTTCATCGCCGGCGCTTCCGCCCCGGCCGGCAAGCGCATGGGCCACGCCGGTGCCATCGCCTCCGGCGGCAAGGGCACCGCCGCCGGCAAGTTCGCCGCGCTGGAAAGCGCCGGCGTCACCACCGTGCGTTCGCCGGCCGACCTCGGCAGGACGCTGTTCGAGCGCATGCGCCAGGCCTGATGCCGCACGGCTTCAGCGTGGCAAAACACCAGCCGGCTCCAGACCCATCAAGGTGGAGCCGGCTGCCATGCAGGGACTGTCGGGCACAAGGCGAGCGGATGACGGCCTTGTGACGAATCGCTCTGTGTGCAGCGCCACGTCAAGCCGGAATCGTGAACTTCTGTCACGACACGCGGAACCTTCGCCTGTCCGGCCGATACTGCGCAGGGGCTGGATGTCATCGCCGCACGAGCAAAGCGTCCCGTCCCGTCTTGGCACTGACGAACGCCCGGTGTCGAAGCAGGGGTAAATCATGCACACAGAGGACAGCATCCGGGTTCTAGTCGTCGAGGACGATGTCGAGTTCCGCGAAGGCGTCGTGTTGCCCGAACTCAGATCGGCTGGTGGCTTCCGGGCCAGCGGTGTCGGCAGCGCGGCCGAGCTTTACCGCCATCTTCTTGTCGAACCCGCCGATATCGTCGTGCTGGACCTTGGCCTGCCCGACGAGAACGGCCTGGATGTCGCGCGATACCTGCGCGAGCGCACCCAGGTCGGCGTGGTGATGCTCACCGGTCGAGTCGAAGTGTCCGAGCAGGTTACCGGACTGAAATCCGGCGCAGATGCCTATCTGGCCAAACCGGTATCCATGGAGTTGCTGATCGCCACACTGCGTACCGTGCAGCGACGCCTGTCCAGCCGCGACGCTGCAGCCACCGAGAAAAATTGGCGCAGCCAGGCCGATGGTTGGCGCCTGATTGCGCCCAATGAGCGCCGGGTAGAATTGGTCGAATCCGAACGCGTCGTGATGACCCTGCTGCTGGACAACGCCGGCAGCCCGGTTGATCGCGCCGAATTGCTCGCCCGGCTGAGCGGAAACCAGCCTGATTTCGACCCCCACCGCCTGGAAATGATCGTCTACCGCCTGCGCAGAAAAGTGGAAGACGAAACCGGCATGCTCCTGCCCCTGCGCGCCCTGCGCGGACGCGGCTACCTGTTCACCCAGCCCGTATAGCGCCAAGCGCCTGATCGGATAAAGCCCCTCTCCGGGCCACCTTCTCACGGCGGGAGAAGGAACTCCCCATCACGCCGCCCTCGGCAACTGGATGCGAAAACTTGCCCCCTCGCCGGGCGCGCTGCTTGCGTGGATGCGGCCATTGGCCTCGTGGACCAGACCCTGCACCACGGACAGGCCAAGGCCATAGCCCTCACTGCTTGGCTTGGTGGTGTAGAACGGCTCGAACAGACGCTCCAGCGTGACGGCATCCATGCCCGTGCCGTCATCGGTCAAGGCCAGTTCCACCTCGGCATCATGGTCGGATACCGACAGGAGAATATGCCCGCCTGCTGGCATGGCGTCGCGGGAATTGGTGGCCAGGTTGAGCAGGATCAGATCGAACTGGCTGCGGTCGAGGCGGATCGGCAGCGCTTGTTCGGGCGCATCGACCTGGATGCGAATGCTGTCGGGCAACAGTTGGCGCAGCATGGGCGCGACGTCGCGGGCAGCCTGGGCGGCGTCGAACACTTTCGGCTGCGGCGCATCCGGTCGCGCCAGCTTGAGCAGGCGCTGAGCCACACCCACGCCCCGCTGCGCGGCGCGTTCGATGCCTTGCAGAATCTCCCCGGCCTCTTCCGTCTCCGTCAGCGCATGGCGGCGGCCGGCGTAGCCGAGGATGACATTGAGCACATTGTTGAAGTCATGTGCCATGCCACTGGCCAACCGGCCGACGGCCTCCATTTTCTGCCCATGCACGAGTTGCTGTTGCGCCTCCTGGCGCATGCGCATCTCCTCGCGCAGCTTCCGGTTGGCCGCGCTCAGTTCCGCCTGATTGCGGCGCTCGCCCGCCAGCGCCTCGCGCAGGGAGCCCATGGCACGGTCGATGACGAGGGTGATGAACAGGAAGATGGACGCACCCACCGCCGCATCGCCGGCGATGTGACTCCAGTGGTCTGCGCCGACGCGAATTTCGGCCCAGGCACCCAGCGTCAAGGCGAGGAGGAAGGCTGCATAGGCCAGCCAGAGTTCACGCCGTCCCAGGATCAGCCCGGCCATGATGATCCAGATGATGTTGATCGGCATCGAGTGCGCCTGCGCCGCATTGCCGCTGACCGCGTAGGACAGCACCATCATGGTCAGCGCGATGCCCAGGAAGATGCGCGTGGCCAGGCGCAGATGGCCGCGTCGGACCAGATACAGGCAGACCAGCGCCAGTGCGCTGACCGTCAGGCTCAGCCCCATCGCCAGCAGTTCGCTGTCGGTCACCGGCCGCGAAGGTGCCAGTAGTCGATAGGCCCAGGCCAGCGGCGGCAGCACGCCCAGCAGGAACAGCACCACCTGCACCGTCGGCGCATTGCCCCGGTCCACCACATCGGTGATGGCCGACGGATGCAGCAGCCGCTTGAACCAGCCTGACGGCACGTTTGGCGGGTTGTGCTGATTCATGACCTGATCCTGTGGGCAAGGCGCGATGGCGTCGGCGCGGGGGCAATGATGCGAGGAAGACGCAGATACAGAAAGCGCTGCGAGACAGAACGTGAATTATGGTGATTTTTGTGAATAAATGCCGAAAAATGCAGGGAGCGGCCAAAAAAGCCGGGGTAATCGTCAAGATCCGTGAGAATTCGATATTTACAGAAACATAGAATGTCAAAGATTTCATCAAAGCCCAGTCTGGATGCTTTCCTTTTCTCAACAAGCTGTTACCTTGATTCAGGGGTTCCGTCTGTTGCTGCGCGGCGAGTGTGTGGCACCAGGCTGGCAGAAGGTTCCGCTGTGACTAATCGACTGGTGCAGAACGCGCCTGGGGTCCGATCATGATCAAGATATGCAACACCCGGAGTGAATCCGCCACCGCCACGCCGTCCAAGCGGCTGGTCTCAGGTTTTCTCCTCCTTCTTGCCTCGGTGTTCACAACGCCAGCGCTGGCGCAGTCCTGCGATCCCGAGAAGCTGTACGACATCATCACCAGCTCCTTCCACCAATCGGTGGCGCAGCGCACGGATGGTTCGTGGGCGGGCTGGGGACAGCAGATGGGCGCCAGCGCCGGAAATGTTCTTTCGCCGCAAGACCTCAACGGGGTCAACTATTCGGCGCTGGGAACCGCGGCGCCGCTGTTGGTGACCAGCGGCAGCAATGTGACCAGCCACCAGACCATCATGCTTGCCACCGATGGCCTGTATGCATGGGGTGGCGCAGGCACGGTGATCAATGCCGGCATCAAGGCGGGTAATAATTTCCAGAAGTTCGCAGTCAACGCGAAAGCAGATGGCTTGCCGACGGGCGTGGTGCCCGACGATGTGGATCAACTTTTCGCCACCTACCGATTGCTGACCATCGTCACCAAGACGGGCGATGCTTGGGTGTTGGGGAACCAGAGCAGCAATGTCCCGGCCCTGCTGGGGGACAACAGTACCGCAACCGACAATCAATGGCACCGGGTCCAGCGGCCGGCGGACCCGAGCCAGTCCTACAATGCAACCACCAATCCTCTGGTGCCGTTGCAAAACGTTTTCGCGCTCCGAGGGCAGAGGGGTAATGCAGCCGGTCGTGGTGCCATGATGGCGCTGACGAACACGGGCGGCGTGGTCGAAGCCTGGACGTGGGGGCCCGCTACCTTCCTCGGCGACGGTAGCGCAGTCGCCTCCCGCCCGCACGCCGTACGGATGACCCTGCCCGCCGCACCAGTAGCCGGAGCGGTGCCGAAGATGATCGGCGTCACTGGGCGAGACACCAACAACACCAATTCCTATTTCGTGTTGTTCGACAGCGGCCATCTGTACTCGCTGGGCAACAACTCCCAGCGTCAGTTGGGCGACTTCACCACCACTGAAAGAACGAGCTGGGTGGCTGTGGAGCGACCCACTCCAGGCGATTCCAATGTTTCCGCTGGCCCGTTCACCGATGTCAAGTTCATCAGTGTGCAGGAGCACGACATTGGCGGAGGTAATGGCGGTGCCGCGGCCGCGCTGATCACCGATGGCGGTGTCCTTTACACATGGGGCTCGAACGAGGGGAGGATGATCGGTCGCATACAAGGTGCTGCTAGTGTGGCCAATGGCTGCCCAGCCACCAATATTTGCAATCCGGGCATTCCCGAAGCGTTTCTGCCAAGCACCCATTTCGCCAAGCTGGTGGAAGTAGGCGGCCACACCACGGTGTACATGCGCGAGCGCAGCGCCAAGTTCTGCTATGTAGGCCACCGCATCGCCGGCAGCATGGGTCATGGCGGGAACGAAAACAATTCGAACTACGGCCCCTTCAACTGCGAAGAAACCCCGGTTCTCAACATCTGTGGCTCCACCGGCTACGACTATGGCGACGCGCCCTTTGTCTACGAGGCAGGCGGCGGCGGCAACCTCGCCTCGCACTTCTACATCGAACAGGAATACCCGAACCCGCCGCAGGTGGGTGTGGACCCTGAAAACCGCCTGTACCTGGGCGAAAACTGGCCGAGAGTGAATGACGACACACCGCACAGCGTGGTCATTTCCACCGACAACACCGCACCCTTGGGCGATTGCGGTGATTGGGGGCCCGGCGGTTGCGAGGAAGATGCGCCGACCAACCCGGCCCAGTTGACGCTGCCCGATACCGCAACCAGTCACGCTTTCGATATCCGGGTATTCAACGAGGCGCTCGACGCAGATGGCGATCCCGTGCCGGCGCGTCTGTATGCCTGGGTGGACTGGAACAACAACGGTGTTTTCGAACCGGGCGAATATTTCGCCAACGGTGGGGCCAATGGCCTCGCCATCCCCCAGAATCCCGTCCCCGGCACCGGCCAGACGATAACGCTCAACTGGACCGGATTGTCCGGCCTGACGCCGGGCTGGCGCTATGTGCGCCTGCGCCTGACCACGGCGACCAATCTGGCTGACCTGCCCGCCACGCCGAACCTCGATGAGCGAGCGCTGCGGTTTGCCGGCGACGGTGAAATGGAAGACTTCCGGGTGTTGATCGTCGATGAAGACGCGCCGCCGAACGAACCGCCCGTCGCCATCGACGTACACGCCGATGCAGTAACGCCCACCGCCCCGCCTGCGCGGCTGCTGGTCGGCGGCCTGGATGCCGCACTGCAAGGCTGGGATGGCGATGGCACGGTGGTGTCGTACCGCGTCCAGACCTTGCCGGCGTGTCATGTTCCCGGCTCCGGGCCGCTGCCCGCCTATCCCGCTGGTGGATGCAGGCTGTACAAGCGCGTTGGCGTCACTCTGACTCCTTTGACCGCCGGTGAGCCGATCACCTTGGCTCAGGCGCAGGATCTGTGGTTCGAGACCACGCTGCCCACCAATACGTCCTTCACCTTCCGCGCCATCGACGACGATGGCGACGAGTCGGTGAACATGGCGTGCGACAGTCTGGTCAACGATTGCGACAATACCGACCTTCTCCCACGCCCCGGAGTAATGGAGAGTCGCGACGCCATCTTCACCATCCCGGTGACGCAGCCGGTTCTTTCGATCGAAAAGACCGTCTCGGTTGATCCGGGCAACTTCGAGATCGGCGTACCGGCCAGCTACACGCTGACGGTGACCAACACGAACGCGCCGACCTACGCCGACACCGACATCACCGACGTGATTCCGGCTGGCCTGACCATCGGCGCGTTGCCGTTGGGCTGCGACCTCAACCCGCCCGCCAGCCAGACTGTGGTCTGCACCATTCCGGCTCCGCTCGGTTACGGGCTGGTCGTGAACGACAACGTGGCGAGCTTCGTCATCCCCGTGACGCCCGCAGTCGGGATCAGTAACCCGGTGAGCAACACCGCCAGCGTCACCGGCGGCGGCTCGGACACCAACTGCACGCTGGACCCCGCCGACCCTGATTGCAGTTCCACCGTCATCACGGATGTGGATGGTTCGGACATGGCGGCAGCGTTCGGCCCGATTCCTTCGGTAGTGAGTCCGGGCCAGGTGCTGAACAACCTGACTCTGGTCTGCACCAACAACGGCCCGGGTGCCGCTGCCAATCCGAGTTGCCTGCCGACCGTGGACGAGGGCGCAATCAGCAATCTGTCCTGCCTGCCCAACCCGCTGCCGACGAGTCTGCCAGTGGGCGGTGACATCACCTGCACCTTTACCTACACCGCACCGGGCACCCTGGGAGGTACAGACACGCCGGAGACTGGCGTGACCTTCACCGGCACGACCGGCGCAGACAATGACACCGATCCGACGAACAACGTCGATACGGAAGAGGCGACGATCATCGACGCGGTGGACGACACGACCAGCGCGCCGGGTGGCTCGACGGGCAACACCTTCCCGCTTGGCGGCAACGACCAGTTTCCGCCGGGCAGCACGTTCAGCTACACCGGCGGCACCT